>JACCLG010000044.1 GCA_013425335.1 Microcaldota archaeon | reverse complement strand
GGCTCATCACTCACTAAACTTGAAGCTGTTTATGATTGTGTCAAAATCCGGCTCTGACTTGCTGAAAGTGCTAGGGACGGCGGAACAGGTGATTATGTGCGCAGTTTGACCTCTTAGGAGTATTGCCCGCTTGGATTTCTGCACATGGTCCCCACGGTCTAGGGTTGATATATACTCATAACCCCGCAGTCCATTCACTGTTATATTGCTTTCTTGCAGTAGTGCGTAGATGTCATCGCTATACAGCTCTCTATAATGGTTCTTAACCGCATCCACGTACTGACTTAGCGTGGTTCCTGCGGGTAACTCTTCCTCGCCTATGTTGCAGTTTGAAGTGAAATTATCTTCAGTCGGACCGAGGAAAGAAATGGACACAAAGGGAATCTGGTCACTGGTCCTCCAGCCATCCGGGTAGGTGAGAGAGAAGCGGTATTCATCGTTGTAGTAGCAATTTTTTACTGCATCGTGCCTGCATTGAAAATTCGTAGATGCATTGCAGTAATCATTTGTGCATGGGTCGCGGTCATCGCAGACGGCAGGGCACTGCGTCAGCTGCGCAGTCTGGTTTGGCTGCCCTCCGGTCTGGTTCGCCAGCCCGCCAAAGCAGCCGAATATTAAGATTGAGGATAAGAGCAGAATGCAGTTCAATTTTTTATTCGTTATACCATCACAAAAAGAGTTAATCTAACAGCGTATATTAACCTTGCCTCTGCCTCTTCTCCCTCACCCTTTTAAATTTTCTACTCGCAAACTAATACGCCAGGGCCAAGGTAGCTCAGCTTGGTTAGAGCACCAGACTCATAAGCACAGCTTTATGAGTGATGAGCGCTTATGCGCGATGATATGCTGCGTAATCTGGGTGTCGCGAGTTCAAATCTCGCCCTTGGCACTTTTCAACAGCTATTTCTTAGAATGAGAATCCAGCCATTCGTTGAACTCCTTTTCCAAGTCCTCATGGATATCCTGTATTGGGTTTGCAGCCTGCGGTGGCTGAGCCTGCGGTGGCTGCGCTGGCGGGGCTGGAGGCGGCGGAGATGGAAGCTTTGATGTTTTCTCACTTCTGGGCTGCCTTCTTACTAAGGGCAGGGCAATGGCAACTGCTGCGGCAAGAATGAGCAGGGCCAGAAATGCAGCTCCAAGTATGAAGAGGGCAGTATCACCTCCTGATGAAGTCTGACCGGCTGGGGATGAGGAGGAATTTGTCGAATTCTCCCTGACTGGGGTGACTACAGGCTCACGGATATTGCTCGGGCACTTTCCGATGTATTTCACTGCATTTGAGAGGGAGGTGTTGGCATCCTTGAGATTTGACATGATAAGTCCATAGTCATTTGAAGCCAGAGCCTGCATTGCCTCATTAAGAGAGCTGTTTGCACTCATGAGCTGCAACTCTGAAGCGGTTACGTTTGAACCGCATTTCCTGCCCCCAAGTATAAGTTTCGAAACTGATGCAAGTCTAAGCCCGGTATCATTTAGGAGCGAGATCGCAGCACTGCAGTTGTTCTTTAAAGGAATGAGGGAATTGTTTGCAGCACGGATTGAATTGGCTGCATTCATTATGTAATTCCATGAGGAGGAGAGCTGGCACGCCCTGAGGGATTCGTTGGCTGCGGAGAGGTTTCCCAGAGCAAGGGAAAGGTTATCCTTCACTGCGGGCATGCCGCAGCATGAGCCGCCGTAGCACTTCTCAGTAAATGAGCTTGCAACTTGGTTAAAATCGTATTCCACGCTCTGCATCCTGGAGAGCACATTCATTTCATAAGGGGAGGTGTGGTAGTTTACCACAATGTCAAAGCTTTCTGTGTAGTTGTGAATTCCATCTGTGCCTGCGAGTATTATGTTTGGGTATGAAGTTCCATTCATGCCTCCCATCATGGTGTATATTCTCAGCGTGCATGAAGCAGTGCTCTGGGGGGATAACACAGTGGCATATCCACACCTAATCCAGTTGCCCGGCCTGTAGAAATCTATACTCGGGTCATACCACTGGTAGGAAAGTGTCAGGGGAAGCTTGGAGGGGTTTATAACAGATATGCTGAATTCCACTGGATTGGGGTCGCCGTCTCCCCTGCAGTTGCAGCCGCTGAAGGATACCGTGCCGGTTTGGTAGGCAATAAGCTCCCTGGCGTCGGCAATGCCCATAAAAAACAGTAGGATAATCAGCTTGAATTTCATCGGTTCACCACATATAAATTTTGGGCAAAGAAGTATTTAAGGCTTATTCGCTATAGTAATAGTATGATACCCGGGAACCATCCAAGGAGGAAATCCCTTTTTCTAAGGGAGAAGTTGGTTGATGGGTATAAGAAAGGGCTCGTATCAGATGAGGGCCTTATAGCCCACGGAAGGGGGGAGGCTTTCGATTACCTGATAGGGGAGAGGACAAGGGAGCCTGCAAAAAAAGCAATAAAGGCTGCAGCGGCGGCATTACTCCTTGCAAAAAACCCCGTGATTTCCGTAAACGGCAATGTTGCAGCACTCGCTGCAGAGAGCATTGCCGAGCTTGCAAAAGAGATTAACGGCAAGATTGAGGTGAATCTTTTTTACAGGACACAGAAGAGGGCGGAGAGGGTAGAGTGGCGCCTCAAGAATGTGGGCGTTGGGAAGGTTCTTGGCGTGAATGATGCCGATGCCAGAATACCGGAGCTTTTCAGCGAGAGGAGGAAGGTGAGCGTGGAAGGGATATATCTTGCAGACTGCGTGCTCATCCCGCTTGAGGATGGGGATAGGTGCGAGGCGCTTGTGAAGATGGGCAAGAGGACAATTGCAATAGATCTGAATCCCCTTTCGAGGACTGCGAGAAAAGCACACATAACAATAGTTGATGAACTTACAAGAGCCCTGCCTCTGCTTATTGAGGAAGTTAAGAATCTTAGGGTTAAGGATGAAGCTCATCTGAAATTGATTCTTGAGAGCTACAACAACAAAAAAGTGCTTGGGGAGATGAGGAAGCTAATAAATCTTTGACTGCATCGGCTGGCTGTACACTATTTTCCCTCTTGAAATAGTCATCACTGGCACTCCAACAGTTTGGAAGCCCTCGAAAGGAGTCCATTTGCACTTTGTGTACAAATCCTTGGCATGTATCTCCCGCTTCCTGTTCAAGTCCACAACCACTATGTCCGCATCGCTTCCCTCTGCAAGCACTCCTTTCTGCGGGTATAAGCCCATTCTTTTTGCAGGGCTGATGCTGAGAAGCTTTGTGAGCTTGTATAGGTTTATCCATCTCCTCTTCACCGCAGTGAGCATGAGCGGGAGCATCGTCTCTATGCCAGGAACTCCTGCAGGCGCCTCCCAGTATGGCTTCCTCTTCTCCTCCTTCGTATGGGGGGCGTGGTCGCTGGCAACAATGTCAACAACTCCAGTGTTTATACCATTCCACAAAGCTGCCTGATCCTCGCCGCTTCTGAGAGGCGGGTTCATCTTCCCGAAGTTGCCAAGCTCCTTCATGTTTTCCTTAGTGAGGAAGAGATGGTGGGGCGTGACATCGCAGGTCACATCCATCCTCCTCTTCATGCTCCTCACGAGCAGCATTGACTCCTTTGTTGAGAGATGCGTCAGATGCAGCTTAACTCCTGCAGCCATGCCAATCTGCAGGGCAGTCGCAACTGCAACAGCTTCTGAAACAGGCGGGCGCACTTCAGGATGCATTGCAGGGTCGTTCCTCTTCTTGAATTTCTCCTTGAAATAGAAGTTTATATCCGCATCCTCGGCGTGGGTTATTGCAACCTTCCCAGTCTTCGCTATTTCCTCGTATGCCTCAAGAAGCTCATTCTTGGTCACCTGCAGCTCCCCGAACGACTCGCACATGAATATCTCGCCAAAGGCACCTACTGCATGAGCCATGCCGGCAAGCTCGTGTATGTTGCCCTTTCTCACCCCTCCGCATACTCTGTAATCTATCACGCATTTTGACTCTGCCAGCCTGCTCTTCTCCTCAATTCTCTGCAGGGTCGTAGTGGGCGGCATGGTGTTCGGCATTTCAAAAACAAGGGTGACGCCTCCGTGGGCGGCTGCTCTGCTGCCGCTGGCCCAGTCCTCCTTGTAATCCATTCCCGGCTCTCGGAAGTGGGCGTGGATGTCAATCACTCCCGGCAGCATCACCTCCTTCTTGAAGACGAATGTTCTCTCTGCCTCATCGAGGTGTCTGCCTATCTTAGCTATCTTCCCCCCGCTTATACCTACCTCGCATTCAACAAGCCTTCTATTCAGCAATGCATGCCCTACAAGCTTTAGCTCGTACATATACAGTAATTTATTAATAGCACCCATTTAAATTTATGGCTACTCTCACAGCACTTGCGGCTGCCAGCACGGCCATGGGTCCTATAACCAGCTTCATAGCAAGCCAGAATATTGGGATTTTCACTGCGCTGTCGCTCTTCATTGACCAGTATTTCTACATAGTTCTTCCAGCATCCATCATTATTTTCTACAAGAAGCTGGGGAGGAGAAGAGTTGCCTCCCTTGTCCTGTGCATGCTCCTGCTCTATCTTTCTGTCACATTCCTCAAAGTTTTTTTCCATCAGCCAAGGCCGTGCAATGAGTACCTCAAGGAAAGCTGCCCGGAGGACTACACTTTCCCGAGCGGACATTCCTCAGTTGCTTTCGCATTCGCATACTTTGCTGTAGGCACAGCTGCCTTTCCGTTCTATTATATAAGCGCTTTCCTAGTTGCGTTGAGCAGGATGTACCTGGGCGTGCATGTTCTCAATGACGTTATCGGGGGAGCAGTTGTAGGCATTTTCTGTTATTTTGTCGCTCAAAAGGTGGTTGAAGCATGCTTGAGATACGAAGGAGGCTAATACACATATCGGTTGGACTATGTATTATAGCAGCTCTGTCTATCTGGGGGGCTGGCTACTATGAATATGTAGAGGGGACGCTGTTTGCAATGTTCCTTGTTGGGCTGTGGATAACCGACCAGAAGCTGAAGAAGAGGAAGCTGCCTGTTGTGGATTACATGCTTGAGATGTTTGAGAGACCGCATGCTCTCCCAACCTACGGGGCTTTCTGGTATGGGATGGGCGTGCTGCTGTTGTTTTCATTCATGAGGGACTTGAACTATATACGGGCAGGAATAGGCATTCTCGCCATAGGGGATGGCATAGCAACTCTGGTTGGCAGGAGTGGCAACATGAGAATTTTCTACAACCCGAACAAAACCATTGAGGGGACTGCTGCTTTCTTCATTGCAAGCTCATTTGCTGCGTATATTTTCATCGGAAATGCGGGCATTGCACTTTCCCTGCTCTGCTCGCTTGCTGAGAGCGTGGACTGGGGCGTTGATGATAATTTCATTATTCCTTTAACATGCGTGCTGTTCTATATCTTGTATAGCTAGCAAGTATTGACTAGTTGAGCTGTTGACATTCTTATACTGGGCATTTTGCAGAACAGCCTGACGATGAGCAGCCGGTAGGACCAACACATCTGTAGCCACATCCAGGAATGTATGGGTCGCAGTTGCAACATAGCGGCGTTAGTCCACTACATGATGGAGTGCATACTCCCAGGCATGCCCCACCTGAGCAGCCACTTGCGCAGAGGTTGCAGCTGCCTGCTGTGCACGTGGGTGTGCAACTTCCGCATATGCCGTTTCCTGAGCAGGTTCTTGTGCATGGGGTTATTGTATCTGCATTGCAGGCATAGTTGCCGTTGCACCATGCAGTGGTATGAGGACAGATTATTGAACTGTTTGTTCCGCATGAGTTGCAGTGTGTCGTGCATGTTGTAATGCAGCCTCCGCACGCAGAACCACTCGACGGGCATGGAATGGTGCAGGGAGTAACTGTATCTGCTGTGCAATTAGAATTTCCTGAGCAGTAGGGGCCAGCCATATTGCAGCCTGATGGCGGTGTTGAATTTGACCCGCAGGTGTTGCAGTTTGCATTTCCGCAAGATGGTGTGCAACCACATACTCCCAAACCGGTGCATGTTTTAGTGCATGTTGCTGGATTGGACGAATATGTGCATAAACTGCTCGCAGTGCTATTGCAGTAAGTGTTGCAAGAAATGGAGTTTGTTCCGCCGCAGGGTGCACAGCTCTGTCCGCATGTTGGTGTGCAACTTCCGCACGCAGAACCACTCGACGGGCATGGAATAGTGCAGGGAGTAACTGTATCTGCACTGCAGTTTTGAACTGCCCCATTGCACCATGGACCCGAGTGCGGGCATGTTGAATTCAATCCGCATGATTGTATTGCCCCACTGCAACAGGTTGAAATATTATAGAAGGTGCCTCCTGTCGTGCCTCCTGTGGAATTTGAGCATGCTTGATTGCCGATAGTCAGTGTATTACAGACATAGTAGATAGTTGAGCATCCATTGTAACCAGCACATTCTGAGTGACATTTAAAGTCGGTGCCTCCAGAAATTGACGTCCAAGAACTGCAGTCACCATTGCAGCAGTCCTTCGGGCAGGTGAAAGTAGTCTCTCCATTCGAAGCGTCACACTTGAAATCTCCGCAGTAGCCGACTGTTGTCTGCGTCATCTGGTAGCAGCTTGGGGCGGGGTTTACTGTTCCATTACAGCAGTTTGTATAATAGGTGGTTGCTGTCGCCGTCCCTGTAGCATCGGAGCATCTCTGACCTGCTTGCTTGTCGCATACTGGATGGAAGCCTGTGCAAGGACAGGTTGTATTGCATAAAGCATTGTATGTGCAGTCTGGCTGGCAGCCTGTTACGCAAACACCGTTGTTGCATGTCTTTCCTCCAGTGCAGGCAGTGCACGTTTGTTTGCATGTCGGTGTGCATGACGTGCCGCAAGCTCCATTGCCAGTGCATGAAAAGTTGCACGCGGCAAGTAAGGTATCTGTACTGCAGTTCTGAGTGTTGCTATTATTGCACCAGATAGTAGTGTGCGGGCATGTTGAATTCGATCCGCATAATGTTGGTGTTCCTCCGCAGCAGGAGGCGTTATAGTAGAGATTCAGTGGTGAGTATTCGGGTGTTGTACCTCCTGTTGAGTTCACACATGTCGCGAAACCTGAACCAAATGTTGCATTGCAGGCCAGTAAGACATTTGAGCAGCCTGGGCAGTTTGAATTGCACACTCCGCCAAACATGCAGTCTGGCTGGCAGTTCGGCGGGCATACTCCGCAGTCTGCTACGCAATTTCCGCAGGTTTCGCCGCGTGAAGCAGCACAGTTGTGATCTCCGCACCAGCCGATAGTTTTTGATGTATTCTGGTAGCAGTGCAAAGCTGGGCCTATTGCTCCGGTGCAGCATGTTGTGTAGCTATCAAGAGAACCACTAAGTCCTCCTGTTGAGTTTGAGCATCTCACTGCATTGAGAGCCCAACTGTCACATGCTTTTTTGAAGGTTGAGCCTTGGCAGCCGCCTAACCCAGAGCATGATGCGTGGCAGATGCTATCCCCCATAGTGCAGTCTGAAAGGCAGATTGAGGGACACGGAGGGCAGTCGCCCTGAGGAAGCGGGCAGTTGCTGCAGTTCTCTCCATGAGCAGTATCGCATATGCTGTTACCACAATAGCCGACTGTTGTCAGACTAGTTTGGTAGCAGTTAGGAGCCGAGGATAGACTATTGTTACAGCACTGAACCTTGTAATTGAGGGCGCCAGTCGTACCCCCGGATGAATCTGAGCATCTGTAACCCGGAGCATATTTGTTGCAGGCTTGGAAGAAGCCGGCACACCCGTTGATTCCTAAGCAAGATGAATTGCACACAAATAAGCCGCTGATGCCAAATGTGCAGTCTGGCTGGCAGCTTGGACCGAGGCAAGGTCCGCAGTCCTGCGTACAGCTGGCGCAGGTTTCTCCGTGCGCGGCATCGCATGTGCCGTCACCGCAGAATGACGCTACTCCACTTGGGCGTGCTTCAAATGGTGCCGTAATAGCTCCACGATAAGTCCTGTTCAGCCCGCCGTAGCAGTCAACAGGGTAGTCTGGAGAGGTCTCGCAGTCTACATAGTTCAGCGCAACATCAAACTTTACATTTCTGTTGAGGGAAGGGATAACATCTGAGTCAGTTATACTGAATGTGCAGTACACTGGGTCGCCGCCCCGCACTATTACGCCATTGCTCCAGCATGACCCTGTGTAGCTGTTCACTCCGCTCTTGCCGATATTAGTTACAGTTATTATCTGGTTCCCGGTGAAGCTCACCGCCTTGCCCATGCCATTGTTCAGCTGGAATACAAGCCTCATGCTCCCACTGCTGTTTTTGACGAACTGGAAGCTCTGGCATTGCAGTTCAGTTCCAAAGTCGCACTGGGGGCTGGGCTGCTGCACTGATATATAATAGAATGCTATGAAACCCACAACAAGTATGAGAAGAAACGCCCAGCTATACGCAGTTATAAACTCTATGGCCGACTGCGCCTTCATGGAATACAATTTTGGCAATGAGATATATAAAACTATAGCTATTTCTCACGTATTACTGCGAGCGGTATCACTCCCTTGTCAAACTCCATATAGGCAATTTTAACAGGGTTTATGAGCTTCTCGGGCAACTCTATAATTAGGGGTGCGCCTGAAGCAAGCTGCAATGCCCTTGCACTGATTACTCTCGCTTTCTCGAATCTGGTCAATTCCATTGTATCACCTAGAGTAATGCACTCAGAACCTTTAATAGCTGAGGCCTCTTAAACAGCACCTTCTGGACAACGGGCTTGTAGTCTCCTTTTATTAGTTCATCCAAGTCCTTGTCTGTGAGATTCTCAAAAATTGCGTTGAAATCGTTGTCATCAAGCTTCTCAAGCACCTTCCTTAAGCGCAGTCTCCTCATGAGCTTTGGTCCTACCTTCTTCCTCCATATGCTCTCGTACTCGTAGAGGCTCTTCTTGTCAGTCTTTTCTTCAGCTGCGCATTTTGCGGCAACCTCCCCGGCTATGCCTCCTGCTTCCATGGCAAGAGCCATACCTCCTCCATGAATCGGGTCAACCTGGTGCGCTGCAGTCCCGACAATCATCAGCCCATCTGCCACAAGCTCCTTGAGAGGCTCGCCAACGGGTATCAATCCTCCTTTTATTGCAACAGTCTGTGCCCCTTCAAAACGCTTGTTATTCTTTATGAACCTGTCCAAGTATTCAACAGCATTGCCTTGCTCCAAGCCGCCTATGCCCACCCCTACATTGGCAACATCCTTGCCTTTCGGGAAAACCCATACATACCCTCTTGGTGCGGCGCTCTTGCTGAAGTATATCTCAATCAGGTCCTGGCAGTCTACATTCACCATCTCATACTCTATTCCAAAATCAGTGTCGTAGAGGGTGGCAGTCGAATCTATACCCGCCATTCTCGCAATGGTGGACTCCCCTCCGTCTGCAGCTATGAGCACCTTGCAGTTTGCCTCAAACTTATCCCCAGCGCAGTTTGCCTTCACACCGCAGACCTTGCCATCCTTCTTAATAACTTCATAAACTTCAGTCTTGGCAATGACTTCTGCCCCTGCCCTGCCAGCATCAATTGCCAAATCCTTGTCAAAAACCTTCCTATCGATAACATAACCCCTTGTCTCGGGGTTCTGTATCTTCACTTCTCTTTTCATGTTTGGTGAGTACAAGACAGAGCCGCTTATCTCAGCGGATATTGCTTTTGGTGAAACTTTCAGGCCTAGCTCATCAAGCCAGTGGGAGCCTAACCCTTCACCGCATCTTACTGGCGCTCCTAGCTCCTTCCTCCTATCTATGAGCAGAACTGAGGCTCCTGCTTTGGCAGCTTTCTTTGCGGCAAAACTGCCTCCAGGCCCTGCGCCGACAACTATCACATCGTAGTCTGCCTTCAAACAATCACTTCTTGAAATCAATCGCTTTCATGGGGCATGCTTTGGCGCACATCCCGCAGTTTATGCATTTCTTCTCGTCATACTCAACAAAAGTTTCCTTGAGAATGAGCGCAAGCTTGGGGCACACCCCAACGCATGCTCCGCAGTAGATGCATCTGTGTCTGTCTATCTTTATCAAACTCACACCTTTTAGCTCTTCAATTATAAACATGAGTTAATAAAAAATTAACTGCTCACCACTCGTTATATTCTGTATCATTGAACTCATACACCATCTTATTCTCCTCATCCCTTTCAGTTGATATTTGCGCTTCCAGAATGTCCTTGCTTCCTGCAAGGTTTACATCATGCACCGGGTCGAACAGGTAATACCTGTTTCCGAAGTTGAACATCACAAAGGCATGCTTCAAGCCTCCCTTCATCTCAACAACCACCTTTGCACCCTTGTTCCCAAGGGCTATGAGCAGAGAACACAAAAGTATTGCCTTGTCCATCTCATCTGCCGCATTCAGCTCCAGTATGTCCTTTGGGCTCAGCCAGAACTCTATAATAACATGCTCTGTTTTTATCTCATTCTTGACAAACTCGAAAGCCTTCTGTGATGCTGCGAGAAAATCCCTCTCATAATCATAGGGCTTGAACTCCTTCGTTAATTTGTCCCTCAGCTCCAGCACTGATGAGCTCTGCGGCTTCACCAAGCTTCTCAGCTCGGGTATTGACTTGCTCTCCCCAGCCTCTATGAGCTCCCTGTAGCGCTCTATTATCTTCCTGTAGATTGACTCCCTCCTTTTGCATACTTCCAGCTCTGACTCGCACTCCTTTGAAGCATCATCAGGCTCCTGTTCGGGCTTGGGCTGCTCCTTTTTCCTGAGGAATGGGATGATGTTTGCCGCGAATACTATTATATATATCACCTGATTATCTACTTATGACGTTTGATTAATAAATTGTTAAGGTGATTTGACGAATATAACTTTTTTTGGCGGTGCAGGTGAGGTCGGAAGGAACTGTATACTGGTTGAGGATGGAAGGGCAAATCTTCTGCTTGATGCTGGCGTGAAGCTGGGGGAAACTGACGAATACCCGCTCATACGCGACGATGAGGTAAGGAAACTGCAAAGGATAGCCATA
>JACCLG010000025.1 GCA_013425335.1 Microcaldota archaeon | reverse complement strand
GATTTGAACCCACGAAGCGCCTAAGCGCACAGGGTCCTAAGCCCTGCTCCTTTGACCAGGCTCAGACACCCCCGCGTGGTTTAAATTGCTCCTTGTAACATTTTTATATCTTCTTCTTTAAACATTATTGGGAGGTTTTTTTCATGGAAGTAAAACTAATAGCCCACACGCCCAACCCGGATTTGGTATGCGCAGCTGCTGCAAGGACTTCGAGAAGCAGCCTGTCCCCTGCAGAACTGCTTGAAAAGGCCAACTCTCCAGATGGAAAGGAAAAGGCTCTGAAGCTGCTCAAGGAGATAATCAAATCAGGTCATGCATCAGTAACCGAGCATGTCTCATTCACGTTCAGCGTTTCCGGAGTTTCCAGGGCGCTGACCCACGAACTGGTGAGGCACCGACTTGCCTCCTTCACCCAGCAGAGCCAGAGGTATGTTAAAGTGAGCGGGGAGGACTCTTTCGTAATACCTCATACTGTAAAAGGGAATGAAAAATCTCTGAAGCTGTTCAAAACTGCTTTGGCGGACATACAGAAGAGCTACAACGAGCTGATTTCACTCGGGATACCTGTTGAGGATGCGAGGTACATCCTACCCAATGCCACAAAGGCCACAATCACCATAACAATGAACGGCAGAGAACTTCTCCACTTCTTCTCCCTCCGTTGCTGTGACAGGGCTCAATGGGAGATAAGGGAGCTTGCCGAGCTGATGGCGAAGGAATGCAAGAGAGTTGCCCCGGTCATATTTGAGAAGGCAGGCCCTTCCTGCGTGCAGGCTGGGGTATGCCCGGAAGGCGAGTTCTCCTGCGGCAAAATGAAGGAGATGAAGGAGAAATACACCAAGCTATAAGATATATTTTAAATATCCTTCTCCCATAATATATAGGGAAGGTGGAACTATGAACCTAACGCACCCTCAGATGATAAAAGCACAAACTACCATAGAATACCTGCTGATAATCTCAGTGATCGTACTTTTGCTGATAAGCCTCTTCCTGACAATGAATGAACTCCGGGCAAGCACCCAGGGCAATGTGACCGTAAATAACCAGAGCCAATCACCGACACAAGCGATAAGCGCAATAATGAATGAGACAAGAAATTCAATTAACCAAACTAATCAAACAAATTCATGATTCCATGTTGAGGGGACAAACAAGCGCAGAATTCCTTCTGGTATCAGCGGTAGGCGTGACTCTGCTCGTTTTCACCCTCTATTCAATGCGCAGCAGCATAGGCAGCATAAGTCCCTCCATCTCAACAGCAAGGTTTGCGGATTTGCTCCAGTCAATTTACGGGAATGCTGACATGCTGAACGAGGGCTCGCAGAGGATAGTCTCGCTGGACATACCGGAAGACCTCACGGCCTACCATCAGAGCCAGCTTACCGGAGGGAGCTATCTCTCCTCATTCACGTTCAGGGGGATGAACTTCAGCAGGTTGACCCCCTACAAGATGTCAATTTTCCCAAGCAATTTCACCCTCTCGAAGGGCAGGCATGTCGCGAGGATGTACTGCAGAAAAGCAGGTGAGGTAATTGTCGAATTCATTCACTAGGGCGCAGGTATCCATAGAGTTCTACGCAGCCATTTCAGCAGTCCTCCTGCTTTTCCTCGCCTCCCTCATATTCGCAATGCATATCCGAAGCAGCGAGGAGGACAGGCAGATAGGCACAGCTTCGCTCATGCTAGCACAGAGGATAGCCAACTCCGCAGACCTGATGCACAGGAACCTCTGCAGCGGAAGGGGCTGCTCCATCTCGCTGCTACTTCCAAGCAGAATAGGAAGCGTGAGCTTCTCAAAGCAGGTTGATTACAACGTGAGTTTCCACTCCAACTGGGTTGTGGTTGCTCCAGATGGGTACCCTCCAGTGAGCATTGCCGCAAGCCTGCCTCTTGACGAGCTGAATGTATCAATTCAGCAGACCGAAGGGGGGAAGCTTCTGAAAATGGAGGAGAGCGCATGAGGAGAGGTCAGATAATTTTCGCAGAGGAGTCGCTTTCGCTGCTCATGACTTTTCTGGCAGTGATACTTCTCTTCACGTCATTTTTCATGCTGAACAAAAGGACAGACTCGGACATTGCAGATGAGAGAATGTACCTTGTTGCCGACAACATTGCAGATTTAATAGTAAAAAAATATGTCGACTTAAAAGGCAACGTGGATTTGCAAAAGCTCAATTCAACCATCAGGGACAAGGTTGAGGTGACGGTAAGCGGTGCGCATTTCGGCGGGTATGCGCCGGACAATGTTAACGTTTATTCTGTAAGGAGGCTGGTTTCCGTGAATGGGCAGCCTTCTCAGATGGAGGTGAGGGTGTGGCCGTGAGAGCTCAGACTTCGATTGAATTCCTTCTCATACTCTCTGCCGTTGTGCTTGTTGTGCTGGCAGGGGTGATGAGCCTTTCGGAGATAATGAAGATGCAGCAGGGCGCATATTCAGCAGCGCAAAGCGGAGTTGGGAATGCATCAAGCTCGCTGCTCACCTACCTCAGCAATGAGACTTTCGGGACAGGCTTCTATCCTGTGTCGGGAGGCTTTGGGAATTATACAGATGCCAGCCTGGTTTCGCTTGAGCTTACAAAGAACGAGCCCTACTTAGTCAACCAGCCTGCCGTCATACAGCTCACCGCATGGAACAATTATGCTGACCCAATGAAGGTTCCGAGACTTCTCATATGGATTGTGAACTCTTCAGGGAACCAGACTCCGCTCTCTCCCTCAGAGGAGGACAATGTCACAATAATTGCATCGCACACCCTCACGGCAACCTTCATCCCCCAAAACGCGGGAGTCTACAACGTGAGTGCAGTGGCCCAGGATGACAACGGCAATACATTAATAAATCCGAACACGAGCCAGCCCGTGCTGTTCCAGACAAACTTCACTGTTCTGGCTATCAGCCCGCCTTCGAGCGGCATTGTGAAGACCTTCAACATAGACAAGGACGTGGTCGCAAAGAAAGATACTGTATACTCAGAGATTTTCTCCCTCCCGCAGGATGCCGTCATATACTTCGCAGTCCTTGAGATAACGGATCCGCATAAGTATGAAGATAAGACTTCAGGGGCGCAGGCATCCTATCATTATTCTCAAATTGATTATTGGGACTGCAGCTCGCAGGGCGGCGGAAATGGAGGCTTTTGTAACTCTAATGGAGTGTACTCGTCCAACCTATTCTCTCAGCAAGGCACTGTGGAGATTCCAAGCAACAGCTTTGTGATCGACGCGAGCTATGTCACAAAAAATGTCATCGGAATCGCCAGCGTGTTCGTGAATGGCATGTCGCCCCCCATAGGGCCCAGCAGCATAGTGCACGGAGTAAACACCATAGCGCTCTCCATAGCGCCCTCTTACAGCCCTGCTCCGCAAAATCCCCTCACCAACTATGCCTCTCATATTGCATCTGGAGATGTTTTGCTCACGATAAAATACTACGCTCCGGCAGCCGAGACGGCAGATGTGGGTGAGGTGACCGGCATAATGGTGAACGGCAACTCCGTATCGGCAGGTACTGTCACGGACATATCCCAGTACATGAAGGGAGGGGACAATACGCTTTCATTCGGGCTGATAGAGGGGACCTTCCACTACAAGCTGGTGGTAACCTATGCCTAGGTTCGGGAAGGCGCAGGTAATGGTTCTTGACGGCGTCCTCTCACTTTTCCTCGCAATAATACTGTCCTACATGCTTTTTGCAGTCTGGCCGCAGAACAGGCATCCCACCGGGGAGCTGGTCTTGGAAAGGGCTGGCTACGATATGGTGAATGCATTCTATGACGACCAGACGATATACGGGACAATCCAGAAGGGGCTTGAAGTAAAGGGCTACCTCTCCTTGAGCGAGATGAACTACCTGCGCGGAAGGATCTACAATTATGGAAGAATTGCCGGAGTCGGCAGGATTGATGTTGAAGTGGAGGGCTCCAGTCCGTTCTCTGTCGAAATAAGCAGCTCCCAACTGACACGCAGGGAGCAGTTCCTCCTCCTCATCCCATTGAAGGGGGGTGCCGAAAACAGGCTTGTGAGGGTGAGCCTATGGACATGAGAAAAGGGTTTGGCGGCTTGCTTATGCTTTCCGTGTTCATGCTAGGCTTCGTGCTCCTGCTTGGCTCAAGCTCACCGCGCGTTGCAAGCAAGGAATACTACTCCATGGTTGCTGCGGAGATACGCTCCGACAGGATGACCATTGCAAGGAATGTGCTCACCAAAAGCTACAAAGGAGTTGATGAGAGGAACAGGGACAGGTGGGCGAATACAGTTGAGGGCGAACTCTCAAGCAGATATGGCTTGAGGGTACGTATAGACATGCAAAAATATCCCGTAGAGGCAACTATAACCGACCCGTCCACTGGGATGAGCACCTCATTTTTTCTTCTCAAGTAGCTTCTTCAATTTCACGTTCTCGCTCTCATACTCATCCAGCTTGTCCTTCAGCCTGTTGAAATCAGCCAGCAGCTTCCTGAAATCCTTCTCCCTGAAGTTCTTTTCTTCTGTCTGCAGGGCGTAGATGGAGTTCCTGAGCTCATCGCTCTCGCCACCAAGCAGCTTGACGTTCCTCCTGTTCTGGTACTCCCTGAAGAGTATTACGGCTCCTGCGAAGAGCAGAATCGCAATTGCAAGTTCAACCGATATACAAGCCACACCATCACCCCACAAAGGCTCCAGCCAGTTTCATGGAAGCCGTGAACACAACAACTGCTATGAGTAACATTAGGGGGAAAACAATTATCAAACCTCTCCTCACCGAGCCATACCTCACCTGCCCTATGAACATTGCGTCAAGCGCATTTGCCAGCAGCATGTAAACCAGCAGGCTGAAGAGCAGGAACTGTTTGTCTATTGCGGAATAGAGATGCGTGCCCATCAGCCCCTCCAGCAGGAGCGTGATGTTATACCCCATCCCTGCGAAGAGCGGGTAGAAGAACGATGATGAGAGTAGAATCATCCATGTCGACAGGCCTATCCTGCTGTTCTTCTCTGCCTCCGCATCCAGGTCTGATGTGATGTTGTTGACAAGCATGCTGAGAGATTCCGACACATCTATGCCGCTGTCTATGGATTTGATGATGAGGTCAAAAGCCCTGTTTACGCTCCTGCTGTCTATTGTTTCCCTCAGCCTCCTGAATGAAGTCTTCGGGTTGCCGCTCACCTCAAAGTTCGAGATGGACTCCCTGAGTTCAACTGACAGCTGGCCGTAGTCCATTGGCATCATGCTGAGCAGGGCATCCCTCATGTTCTTCCTATCCGAATAAACGGCTGTGAGATGCGAGAGGAAGAGCGGCATCGCCCTCTCAAGGCTCTCAACCTTCATGAAGGCTAGCATTGTCGGGATGGTCACAACGACATAACCGATGAATAACGCTCCAAGCAAGGAAAAGACGAGCGTGAGGGAAGGAGAGGAAGTGATGGCATAGACAGGGAGCAGAAGCGCAATGAAACCCGCAATGCTTGAAAGAGCCACAAGCACTGTCCACTCGGAAGCTGTGAGCTCGCCCCTTATCACTTCTACATATGGCGCAAGGTATACCTCTATTCTCGCAAGAGGCCCCCTATCTGTCCTGATGATACCGCTCTTTGTAACTCTCTTGAAAGCATGCTTCAAAATCTGCAAAATCCCGTCTGCCATATGCTCAGGACACCCCCATAGACTAGGGAGTGCAAAGCTTAAAAAATGAGGTTAAACTGGCGCAATCAAAAGATCCATTTCGAGAACCCAATCTTAATCATCCTTGGAATCTTGTACCTCCACTCCGTGTACTGCTTCACGTCTTTTATCAAATCCTTGTAGAGCTGCTTCTCCTCTGGCGAGAGCTTGCTCTCATGCTCCACCCAGTGCTCCTTCCCATCCTGCACAACCTTCTCCTTCTTCCCCACAAGCTGCTTTCTGACAGTGCCGAACCACTCCGGCAGGGTTGATTTCCTATTCCTTATTGCCCTTATGAAGTCGCCCATGACAATGGACCTTTCCTTCTTCCCCACGTAGGCCTCCTTCCAGGGTATTGTTGCAGCATCATCGCAGAGCTGCTTTACATCAGCGCTGGAATACCCCTCAGTCATCCTTGCAAGCCTCCCCCGCCATATCCCCTTCACAGGTCTGTTCTTGCAGTATAGCTTGAACAGCGCTTCCCTAGATTTCTTGTCAGGCAGCCCCACATATATCGTCTTGCCGAACCTGCCTGACCTCTTGAGGGCAGGGTCTACATCCCAGGGGGCGTTTGTAGCTCCTATGACGAGTATATTCTCAGTGGTGCTCTCCAGCCCGTCCATCTCTGCAAGGAACTGGTTTATTGCCATTTTCTGGAAGCCCTGCATATCCTGCCCTTCCCTCTTCCCTCCCATCGCCTCCATCTCATCAAAGAAAACGACTGCGGGAGAATTCTTCCTTGCAGTCTCAAACACCCTGTGCAGGTTCTTCTCCGTGTTGCCTGCATACATGTCCACTATCTCGTTTATTCTGGCGTGGATGAAATTCACATCGCACTGTCCCGCCGTTGCCTTTGCCATGAACGTCTTGCCGCATCCCGGAGGGCCGTAGAACATTATCCCTCCGCCTGCCATCTTCCCATATTTCTTTGCAAGCGCCGGGTTCTTGAACGGGTAGACAATCTGCTCGTTTATCGTCTCTTTGGCGTACGCCATCCCGGCAACATCGTTGAAATTCGTCTTTGGCTTCTCAAGGAACTCTATCTTTGCAAGAGTGCCCGGCTCAGTTGTTGTAACCTCCTTTGCCTTTTCTTTCTTGCTCTTTGCAAGCTCCAGCCTGTTTTGAGCGTCCTTGAAGTCAGGGTTAAGCTCCAGCGCCTTGTTATAGTTCTTTATTGCATCATCAGGCATGTTCTTGTACTCATAAGCCAAGCCGAGGATGTAGTAAGCTTCAGCAAAATTCGGCTTGAGCTCAATCATCTTGTTTATATCCTCAATTGCTTTGTCATATTCTTCCTTGCAGGCGTATGCCAAGCCTCTGTTGTAATATGCCTTGTCAAACATAGGGTCTGCTTCTATTGCCTTGTTGTAATACTCAACAGCAAGGTCGAAGTTGCCCTTCTCGTAGTACTCGTTGCCTGTCTTGTAATAGCTCTCTGCATTCGCCTCGCTGTATTCCCCCTCATCTTCATCCATGGCTACCCCTTCAAACAGACATAGTATATGGTGACATGCTCCCACCCCTAAAGAGTGTGGGCTTCCTGCTTCATAGACGTTGCTACTGCAACATCTCTCTCCTCATGCAATAAGGAATTGCAGGCGTTACTTCCCCCTTGCCCAGGGGTAGCTTTTGTAAGTATGTTACGCGCAGCATTTAAATCCCTGTCTGTTGACAGTCCACATTCAGGACAGTTATATGCTCTGTCCCAGAGCGTCAGGTCATTTCTGATGTTTCCGCACCTGCTGCACATCTTTGAAGTATTCCTTGGGTCTACAAACACCACCCTGCATCCAGCCCCTTCCGCCTTGTATGCAAGGAAGTTTGCAAACATATTCCATCCTGCATCATTTATCTGCTTGCCGTAATTCTGTTCAGCCATTTCTTTTGATGCAAGTTTCTCCAATGCAATGAGGGAATAATCATTGAGAAGTTGTGTTGATGTTTTATGAAGGAAGTCCTTTCTTGTGTCTGCTACTCTCTCGTGAAGCCTTGCAATCCTTATCTTTGCTCTCTTCCTGCTTTTGCTTCCTTTCTTCTTCCTTGAGAACTTCCTTTGGATGAAGGCAAGCCTGTCCTCATGCTTCATGAGATGCCTCGGGTTGCCTATCTTCAGATTGTTTGATAAGGTTGCAAATGTCTTCAGCCCCAAGTCAATTCCAACTACTCCTCCTTTATTTTCTTTTGGCAGTAATCTCTCTTCTTCAGCAGTAAAAACGGCAAACCACTTTCCTGAGGATTCCCTCTTCACAATCAGAGTTTTGATTCTGCCTTTTATCTCTCTGTGCCTCTTTATTGCAATCTCTCCAAAAGGAGTTACTTTGAGTTTTTTATCCAACCAAAATCCACATTCATACTGCGGGTAATGCAGAGATTTCATCCTGTCAATTGATTTGAAGCGCGGGAAACCTCCCTTCTCCCCGTTTTTCTTCATCTCTATTTTTCTATGTAGGGAGTCAACCAATCTGTCAACAAGTTCCTGCCCTACTTGTGAAAACAAGCCGCTATTTTTAACCAACTCTCTTAATGTCTTTTTAGTTGGGAATTTCTGGTAGTTGTTGTAAATCTCCTTTGTAAAAGCAAGCATCTCATTCCACAATTCTTTTGATAACCACAGGTGACTCTGCATTTCCTTTTCCTGCTTCTTGGAAGGATGTATCCTGAATTTGTAGGCTCGCATAGACGTTATTTACGTTGATTTCTCTCCTTATAAACCTCTGGGAGGGGGGTAGCTTTCCAGTGAAAAGCCTGTATAGAGAGAAGTTGCATCCGCTGGAAAATTCTGAGTTTATACGTTCGCTCTCATCCCACCTCTGAAGAGTGTGGGATTTCCCGCTCACAATTGATAAATACCTTTTTGAAGCCTATATCAGTTTGAGCTCCTTGCCCACTTCTTCATATGCTGCAAGCGCGGCATTCAAGTCCTTCCTCTTGTGCCCTGCAGTCACTATGTTTCTGACTCTGGCCTTGTCCATTGCAACCATCGGGTACACAATCGGGTTGACATACACTCCCTTCTCAAAGAGCTTGTTGGAAAGCTGCTGCGCAACTGCGCTCTCCCCAGTCATCACGGGTATTATGGGCGTCTGGCTGTTCCCTGTGTTGAAGCCTAGCCTCTTAAGCTTCTTCCTGAAGTAATTTGCATTGCCCCACAGCCTGTCAAACAGCTTGGGCTGCTCAAGGACAACATCTATTGCAGCGCTTATTGCAGCCACAGTCGCTGGAGGGTGCGAAGTGCTGAACAGGAATGACCTCGCCCTCTGTATGAGGTAGCTCCTCAAATCCTCCGTCCCTGCAACGTAGCCTCCCATGCAGCCGAATGCTTTTGAGAATGTCCCCATCTCCACATCCACTCTCCCATGCAGGTTGAAGTGGTCAACAATCCCCCTGCCGTTCTTTCCCAGAACACCCTCGCCGTGGGCGTCATCAACATATGTTATCGCATCGTACTTCTCAGCCAGCTCAACTATCTTGTCCATGGGAGCAATATCTCCGTCCATGCTGAACACTCCGTCTGTTATTATGAGCTTCCTCCTGTGCTTGCTCTCCTTGAGTATTCTCTCAAGCTCCTCCATGTTCAAATGCGGGTATATCTTCCTCTCAGCCTTTGTGAGCCTGCACCCGTCGATTATACTGCCGTGGTTCAACTCATCGCTTACTATCAAATCCCCTTCCCCCACAAGTGTGGGAATCGTCCCGCTGTTTGCAGCAACTCCCGAGGAAAACATCAGGACTGCCTCGGCTCCTTTGTATGCTGCAACCTTCTTCTCAAGCTCCTCATGTATGCTCATTGTGCCTATAATCTGCCTCACAGCCCCTGTTCCAACCCCGTATTTTCTCAGCGCCTCAATTGCAGCTTTCTTCATTTTCTTGTTTGTCGTGAGCTGCAGGTAGCTGTTTGAAGATAGATTTATGACCTCCTTGCCATTGACAACTGCCCTCGCTCCCTGAGGCCCTCCAAGAATCGGCGGAACTTTGAAAAGCCCCTTCTGCTTCATGTCATTAATTTCTGCAGATATGAAACCAAGCCTGCTTCCCATGTATACACCCCCTATGGATATAGAACAACCTTGCCGCATTTTCCTTCGCGCATCAGCTGCATTCCCTTGTCATACTCCTCAAGCTTGAACTTGTGCGTTATTATCGGCTCCACATTCACCCTGCCAGACTTCAGCAAACCTGCAGTGGTATACCATGTCCCGTACATCCTCCTGCCTGTTATGCCGTATATCCTCACAGCCTTGAATATAATGTCATCAGCCCAATTCAGTGTTATATCCCCCTCAGGCAGGCCCAGCGCGGACATCCTACCGCCTGGCTTGAGCACCTTCAGCGACTGGTTTATTGCCTCCTGGCTTCCTGCCATCTCAAGCGCCACATCAACCCCATAGCCGCCAGTTGCCTCCTTTATGATTTTCACTGCATCCTGCTCGTTTGACTTGATTATCGTGTCGGCACCCATCTTCTTAGCAAGGTTCAATCTGTACTCATTCTTCCTCCCTACGCCAAATATGTGTGCTGCCCCGGCTGCTTTGCATATGGCAACCGCGCATATTCCTATAGGACCTAGACCGAAAATTGCAACAGTCTTTCCTTCTACACCTTCTGAGAAAACAGTGTGAACCGCATTGCCAAACGGCTCCTGTATTGCGGCTATTTCAGGAGGCAGGCTCTTGTCGTTCACCCAGGCATTTTCTTCTGGAATCGCGACATACTCCGCAAAACAGCCGTCTGTGTCAACTCCCAGTATCTTCATGTTCTGGCAAACGTGGGCTTGGCCAGTCCTGCACTGGAAGCATTTGTTGTCAACTATGTGAGTCTCAGCAGAGACGTGGTCCCCAAGAGAAACAAACGTGACATCTTTCCCAACTTCAACAACCTCCCCGCCGAACTCATGCCCCATTATCCTAGGCGGCTTTATCCTCCTCTGCGCCCATGCATTCCACTCGTATATGTGAGAATCTGTCCCGCAGATTGAGGTCGCCTTGATTTTCACAAGAATATCTCTCGGGCCTATCTTAGGTATGGGAACGGTCACCAGCTCCGCTCCAGGACCTGGCTTCTTTTTCATAACTGCCTTCATCTCGCCCTTCATAACAACCCCCCCGAATAGACTTCTCAGGAAAGAAATATAAAGCATATTACGGAGGAACTGACAGAATTAAAAATACATAAATGCAATATGAAAGTATGGCTAAGGCTCGGCTGCATATTGAAGTTTATGGAATTGTGCAGGGAGTTTTCTTTCGCTCCAGCACCGAGGAGAAGGCCTCCAATCTTGGTTTAACCGGCTGGGTGAAGAACAGGAGGGACGGCTCGGTGGAAATTCTTGCTGAGGGCGAAAGGGAGCAGCTTGAAGCCCTGCTCGCCTGGTGCGGGAAAGGTTCAGAAGGCTCCAGGATTGACAAGATTGAGCACTCCTGGGGGGATTTCACCGGGGAGTTCAAGTCATTCTACATAACATACGGTTGAGTTTTAAACTTTTCACGCAAAATCAGATGGTGCGAAAATTATTCCTATACCTCCTGCTCGCTCTCACAGCCTTATTCTGGGGGAGCTCCTGGATAGTTGTCAAATCACTCACGGCTGATCTGGACCCAATTCTCATAGCAACGGGCAGGTTCCTGCTTGTCTCAGTGATGTTCATCCCGGTTGCTCTCTGGCTGCACGTGAAAGGAGAGCGGCTGGAGGGAAAAGATGTAGGCATGCTCATCCTTCTTGGAATTTTCGGAGTTGCACTGCTCTACATCCTGCAGTATTCCGGAGTCAACCTCACAACCGCAATAAATGCATCCCTCATGACAACTTTCAACCCCACTGTCACCCTGCTGCTCTCATCCTTCTTCCTCAGGGAGAAGATAGACTTCAAAAAGGTGGCAGCAATCCTCATAGCATTCCTCGGGGCTTTTCTAGTAATAACGAACGGCGATATGAACTTCGGGACGAAAATGAGCGACATCACCGGCTCAATTCTCTCATTGCTGAGCACGTGCTGCTGGGCGGTCTATACTGTGATGAGCAAGAAAGCAGTTGGGAGTCATTCCGCTATTTTTCTGGTGGTGTATGCATCCATCTTCGGCACCCTGCTCCTGCTTCCTGTGGCATTCCTCACCCCAACAGCCCCCAAGCTTCTCTCCCTCTCCCTCTATGATGCCGGCTGGCTTTTCTACCTTGCCGTCACATGCACAGTTTTCGGCTATTTTGCATGGTCCTACTCGCTTGAGAGAATTGACGCCTCCGAGGCTGCCATCTTCATCTATCTCGTGCCGCTCTCCTCAATACTCCTCTCATACATATTCCTGGGCGAGCGTCTTGCGCCGTACTCCGCACTAGGTGCTGTGCTCATATTTGCAGGAGTCTATTACTCCACAAAGGAAGGCTCAGAAAAGTATTAAAGCGGGCCTGACAAATATACCCCTCATGAAGTACCAAGTTGCAATTGCCGGTTTTATTCTTTTCTTCATAGGTTTCATACTGGCAAGCAGGGCCTACGACTTCGTCTGCGGCTGCACAACTCCAAACCCAGTAAACGACCTGAACCCTTGCTACCTGTGCATGAATTCGCAAACATACCAGAACGACATAGTGATTTTTCAGCTGATTATGATTGTGAGCATTTTTGTCGTGCTCTACGGATTCTTCAGCGAGTTCGATTACGGTGTAAACAAGTAATTAATTTAAACAACCTCATGAATAGATTATGGAAGACGACTCCCCCCTCAAGGCGTACAAGCTGACTGAGGATGAGTTCAATGACGGGCTGGGGTTTTTTGAGGCGCTTGGTATCATACGCCAGGTCAGCGGGAAGAAATACCTCATCACAGACACGGGGGAGCAGTTCCTCGCAATCATTGGAAGCGGCAAGTCAAAATTCTCCGTGCTGTGCTTCAAGCTGTTTGACTCCCTTGTCAAATCCGGCAAGCTCAAATGCAGGTACAACCTCAAGGACAAGTCGTATTACTTCAAGCTTGATTAGAAGCCAAAACAAGCTTAATATACATTTGGATACCAATTACTGACCGGTGACGATTATGGAGCAAATTATAATCTGTGGTATCCTCAGAACCGAACAAAACGACGAGACTGGGGAGGATGAGGAAGAGAAAGAGCACGATGAGGAGGATGCGGAAACAGAGGAAGAAGAGGATTGAGAAGTCGGAGCAGGCTTAATCTAATTCAGAAATAACATATGCCATTACTCAAAAGTGGCTCCGAAGCTACTCCGTCGGTCATATTGTATCCCTCTGGGACGGTATCGTCATCGCCAATATTATTGCTCATCCCCTATTTAAAAGGAATTGCATCCCCTATGAAGTCAACAAGAATATGGGAGAGGTACCCGCCAAAAGCCCAGGCCCCGAGTATAAAGCTGCTTCCCACCCCAATATACAGAGTCAGAAGAAATACCCCGGCTCCGTACACCAGAGCGGCAGAGAAGCTGTGCATGACCCCCCTGTGCTTTGGAACAAGCGAATCAAGCACGTATACCACCCCTACAGCCAGAAAAGCCAATGCCAGCGGCATGTAGACGCATGCGCTTCCTGCAACAGCGCTGCAGCCCCCGGACAGCAATGGGTATGCAAAGAACAATGCAGAGATTACTGCCGCAAGGGCCAAAATCCTGGCGAATCTCCTTAGCTTTGACGAGCTGCTGTCCAAGTCGGGCATGACGCCCCCTGCGATGAAAAGTGCACCAGCCAGCAGCAGCTCAACCCCAACAGGAATTGGCAGCAGCGCCAGTATTGTTATGAAAAGCAATGCCCCTGCCAGGATGTGCTCCCTGAAACCGGTTCGCACAGATTAGATGGGCAGGCGCTGAATTTAAGCTTAACAAGGTGAGCGGGAAATCCCACACGCTTTAGCGGTGGGATGAGAGCGAGCGCATAAACTCAGAATTTTCCAGCGGATGCAACTTCTCCCTATACCGGCTTTTCACTGGAAAGTTACCCCTCCCAGAGGTTTATAAAGGGAAAAACAGAAGTAAATAACGTCTATGCGAGCCTACAAATTCAGAATATATCCATCAAAGAAGCAGGAGGAACAGATGAGGCAGCACCTCTGGCTGGCAAAGAACCTCTGGAATGAGATGCTTGAGCACAGCAAGCAGACTTACAGGGATTTTGGCTACTTCCCGACCAGGAACACCCTGCAGCTCATTGTGAAAGATTATGGCCTCTATTCTCAAACACAGCAGGAGGTAGCACACAGGGTTTATAATGCAGTGATGAGGGTTTTCAAGCTGAGGAAGAAAGGAGTGGAATGCGGTTTCCCGCGCTTCAAATCAATTGAAAGAATGAAGAGCTTGCATTACCCGCAGTATGAGACTGGTTTCTGGCTTGACAAGAAACTTAAAGTAACTCCTTTTGGAGAGATTGCAATAAAGAGGCACAGAGAGATAAAAGGAAAAATCAAAACTCTGACTCTGAAAAGGGAGGCATCAGGGAAGTGGTTTGCTGTTTTCTGCGTTGATACACCCAAAGAAATCCCAAAGCAGAACAAGGGAGAAGCAGTTGGAATTGACTTGGGGCTGAAGACATTTGCAACATTATCAAACAGTCTGAAGATAGGCAATCCAAGACATCTCATGAAGCATGAGGATAGACTTGCCTTCATCCAGAGGAAGTTCTCAAAGAAAAAGAAAGGGAGCAAAAGCAGGAAGAGAGCAAAGGTAAGGATTGCAAGGCTTCACGAGAAAGTAGCAGACACAAGAAAGGACTTCCTTCATAAAACATCAACACATCTGGTGAATGATTATTCCTTCATAGCATCAGAAAGGCTTGCCTCACAGAAGATGTCAGAGCAGGATTACGGGAAGCAAATCAACGATGCGGGATGGAGTATGTTTGCAAACATGCTTGCATACAAGGCGGAAGGAGCTGGATGCACGGTGGTGTTTGTAGACCCTAAGAATACGACTCAGGAGTGCAGCAGCTGCCACCAGATTGTCAGAAAAGACCTTACGGAAAGGATGCATAACTGCCCTTTCTGCGGATTGAGCATGGACAGGGACATCAATGCTGCACGCAATATACTCATAAGAGCTACCGAGGGGCACTCGGGAAGTAACGCCTGCAATTCCTTAATGGAGAGAGATGTTGCAGTAGCAACGTCAATGAAGCAGGAAGCCCGCACCCTTCAGGGGTGGGAGCATGTCACCTCAGGATGTTCTTCAGCTCCAGCGAGACAATCCTCTTGCCTATAGTCCTCATCCCAATTTCAACAGTGACATTCTTCCCAACGGAATACGAGCTGTTGAGAAGCAATGCAGTGAATGTGGTGTTGCTGGGAACATTATAATCGGCGCCGGCAAATGCTACAGTATCCCCGAGCTTAAGGAACATTGTCCTGTAAAGATTAAGCTTGCCCCCTGTCGGTTTAAGGATGTCATCACTGCTCACATTTGCGGAAGAGAATATGACGGGCATTGTGGAAACAGGGTAGTCAATGGTTGTGTTGTTTCCAAGGATGCCTTTTAAATCAGCCGTCAGCTTCTCAGAGTTGTTCATGTCATCCCTTACATACACCACATCGCCGTTGACTTCTTCGACATAGCTCAGGTTTCCGATTTTATTTACCGTGTCATTGCTTGCCGAGCTAAGATCCTTGACAGCAACATATGATTTTGGCGTGTAGTTGATGATGCTCACATTCACCATTGTAGCTGGAAACTCCCCTTCAATCATTGTAGTGTTAACATATCTCCTTTCCCAAGGAAGCGCAACGACTGCATAATACTCATCTCCGACACCGCTCACCGTTGCGTGGGTGACCACGTCATTTTCAGTCGGGATTATTCTTGCAGTAGGGCTCTCTGAAAACTGGTCCCCGTACAGAATCCCGGCAAGCGATACGGTGACGTTGTCCCCAACATCAATGTCCGGCTCAGTCTGAATCTGGAGCAGGAAAGATATGCTTACATTCCTCTTGCCCAGCTGGGTGGTGAATTCAACTTCAGATGGTATGGAGAACAGGGCGCTCGCCGTGACGTTAATATCCGGGAATCTCTCCTTCACCTCTTGGGCTATCCGGGTTACATTTGCACCGTTATTCAGCACCAGGGTCACTGCCCCGCTCTGGTTGTTGATGAACCCGACACCGTCCATGTTGCTGAGGTTTGCAATTGAGGCATTGCGGGATAGGTCCGCTCCCTGCTTGAACAGGCTGACGTAGTTCAAGTACGACAGGAGTGTGGCATTGGCCACTCCGGCGCCGTACACCGGCGTCTCATTGCTGGTCTGGTTACTTTGCGCGGGCGAGCTTGTGACGGCAGAGCGCATTGTGAATAACTCCATCGTGAAGAAAATCACCGTGATTAGCGCACCTACTTTTATTAAAGTATCCCTCTCCATAAATAATGATTTAAACAGCAAGATATTAATTACTGGAGGTTTTTGTATGGACAAGCTCAAGGATGGCGACTTCATAAAGATAAGCTATACTGGAAGGACAGTAGCCGCAGGAAAGGTCTTTGACACCACCAGCGCAGAGAAGGCAAAGGAGGCCGGCATAACCGAGGAGGGCAGGAACTATGCCCCGGTGCTGGTTGTGCTCGGCAAGGGCCACGTAGTGAAAGGCCTTGAGGATGCGCTGAAGAACATGGGTGTTGGGGAGCAGAAGTCGGTTGAGCTGACTCCCGAGAATGCATTCGGGATAAGGGACCCGAACCTTGTCAGGATACTACCTCTCTCGGAATTCAAGAAGAGGGAGCTGGACCCGTTCCCCGGCATGTTGCTCGATTTGGACGGCAGGAAGGGGCTTGTCAAAAGCGTGAGCGGCGGCAGGGTGATGGTGGACCTGAACCACCCCCTCGCAGGCGAGAGGATTGTATACGAAGTGAAGGTTGAGGAAAAGCTCACGGAGACCAACTCCAGAATCCAAGCAGTAATTGACAGCTTCAACCTCAAGGCGGAGAGCTTCAAGCTTGAGGGGGACATTCTGCAGGTTGTATTCCCGCCTTCAGTGAAGAAGGACGTGGATTTTATTGTGGCAAAGTCCAGCTTCGTCAATTCCCTGCTGGATTTGATGAGGGAAGTGAAGAAGCTCAACATAGTGGAGGAATACGCCTTGGAGCAGAAGGCTTAAAAATATGTATGCAGTAATAATCACACGCTTTTTCTGCGACCACTAGGTGTATAGTATGGAAGAAGCTAAAACATTAAAAGGTACAACAACAATAGGTTTAGTCTGCAACGATGGGGTAATCTTTGCTGCAGATAAAAGGGCCACAATGGGCTATTTTATTGCAAACAGAGATGTTGACAAGATATTCCAGATAGATGACACGCTGGGACTCACTGTTGCAGGTGGAGTTGGCGACGCCCAGGCGCTTGTGAGGTACATGAAATTCGAGGCGCAGCTCTACAAGATGAACTACGCAAAGTCAATGAGCGTCGGCGCGGCAACGACTCTGCTGTCGAACGTGCTCTCCCAGTACAAATTCGCCCCGTTCCTTGTCCAGATTCTTGTTGGCGGTGTTGATGACAAGTCAAGAATCTTCAATCTTGACCCGGTAGGGGGAGTGACCGAGGAGAAGTTTGTCTCAACAGGCAGCGGCTCCCCTGTTGCCTACGGCCTGCTGGAGGATTCTTACAAGGAAGATGGGAGCATAAAGGACAACCTCAGGGTTGCCTTAAAGGCGCTCTCGGTTGCCATGAAGAGGGATGCTGGAACTGGTGACGGTATGGACTTGGTCACCATAACCCCAGGGGAATTCAAGAGATTTGATAAGGATTCAATAAAGAAGATTCTAGAAACAAGAGCATGAGTGGTCAAATTTGATTTTTCTATTCCAGTCTTTGAAGAAGCATAATTAAGGCGGTTTTTTGAACAGTAATAACGATATACAAAAGAAGTTAGAGCCAATATTACCCAGCGGGTGCTCCATAACAAAAACAGAGTATGAGGGTCCCGACATAGCGATTTACCTGGATAACCTAGAGGCCTTCTACTCTGACCCGAACCTCATAAAAAAGATAGCAGGCGCCCTTAGGAAGAGGGTTCTGGTCAGAAGCGATTCATCCCACCTTTCCCCTCCAGATGAAGCCCTCAAGAAGATTCAGGCGATAATTCCCCAGGAGGCGGGCGTGACAGACATAAAGTTCTCTCCTGACTTCTGCGAGGTTATCATAGATTCATTGAAGCCTGGCTTGGTCATAGGAAAGGGCGGCTCCACCCTCAAGGCGATAATACTCCAGACTGGGTGGGCTCCGAAGATATTAAGAACCCCAACAATGCCTTCCGATACAATAAAGGGGATACGTTCCTCACTTTTCAAGGAATCCGACTTCAGGAAGAAGTTCCTTGCAGGGCTTGGAAAGAAGATATCGGCCGTGCCGCAGAAAAGCGACTGGGTCAAGGTTACCGCCCTCGGAGGGTTCAAGGAGGTGGGCAGGACATGCCTGCTTCTGCAGACTTCAAACGACAAGATACTGCTGGACTGCGGGGTCAATGCCGAGACAAGCGAGGCGAGCAGGGCTTACCCCTACCTGAATGCAATGAATCTTGCTTTGGATGAGCTCGATGCGGTTATAGTGACCCATGCGCACCTTGACCACTCGGGCTTCCTTCCTTATCTGGTTGCATATGGCTATGACGGTCCAATCTACTGCACCCCGCCTACAAGGGATCTCATGGTGATGCTGCAGTTCGATTACATCAATGTCCTGCAGAAAAACGGCCTTACTCCGCCCTATGCAGAGAAGGATGTAAGGAAGATGCTCAATATGTGCGTCGCCCGCGAATATAATGAAGTGACGGACATAACTCCTGAGATAAAGCTCACATTCCACAATGCAGGGCACATACTGGGCAGCTCAATGATACATTTGCACATAGGGGACGGGTTGCACAACCTCATCTTCACAGGAGACATAAAATACGGCTTCACAAGGCTTTTTGACCAGGCAACCACCACCTTCCCCAGGGTTGAAACCCTCTTCATGGAGAGCACCTACGGAGGGAGGGATGACATCATGCCCCAGAGGCAGGATGCCGAGAGAAGGATGAACGAGCTCATACACCAGACAGTGCAGAACAAGGGCAAGGTGCTCATACCCGTCTTCTCGGTGGGAAGGTCCCAAGAGATAATGCTTGTCATGGAGGAATATGCACAGAACATGGGCTCCTCATTCGAATGCCCCATATACATAGACGGTATGATTCTGGAAGCATCTGCAATTCATACGGTTTATCCGGAATACCTAAGACAGAATGTGCAGAGAAGGGTGCTCTCAAACAAGAGCCCCTTCGAATCCAAGATATTTGAGTCTGTGAAGAACAATAGAAAGGACATAGTTGAGGGAGACCCATGTGTTGTACTTGCTCCCTCGGGCATGATGAGCGGAGGGCCTTCTGTTGATTATTTCAAGATGATGGCGGACAACCCGAACAACCTGCTCCTATTTGTCGGTTACCAGAGCTCCCTGTCGCTCGGAAGGAAGATACAGAACGGGATGAAGGAGATACCCGTGCTTGGGGAAAAAGGAATGATTGAGACGGTGAAAGTCAACATGAGGGTTGAAACAGTTGACGGGTTCTCAGGACACAGCGACAGGCACCAGCTTCTCAACTTCGTGAGGAACCTCAGGCCCAGCCCCGAAAGGGTATTCACTCTTCACGGCGATGAAAGCAAATGCGATGACCTGGCAAAATCAATAAATAAGATAATGCGCCTTGAGACACGCTCGCCCATGAACCTTGATGCCATCAGGCTGAAGTAGTTTCAACAGAGAATGCTAGAAAAGACAATGCTCCTTTACGATTGATTCTTATCTCTTCTATCAAATATCCAATTTTTATTAGAAATAAGGGCCGCGGGGGAGAATCGGACCCCCTCCTGCGGGTCCACAGCCCGCCGTCATGCCATTAGACTACCGCAGCCATGCATATATTATTCAAAAAACTCCTTATAAAAGTATTCCGGCAAACCCCTGCTTTTCACAATCTTCGGGATTCTCCCCCACGCCGCAATGCTTTCCCCCTTTATCACAACCGCGCCCCTTATGGAGAGCTTCTTTGCAAGCTCAGCAGCACTTTTCACATCCTCCTCGCCCTTCACTGCATTACCCAATGCAGTTGCAGCCGCATCCGCAAGCGCAGCAGAGTCGGCAAATGCGACTGCTGCATCCGCATTGCCGAAAGATATTGCATGCCCCACAGTCCCTGAGCTTGTGCACACTCCCATAGGCGTATCCTCAGGCATAACATCAAACCCAATCTTTCCTGAAAATGGGGAGGAGCCTGCATAAACAACAACCTTTGCAACTCTGTCAACCTGCATTGCTATGTCCCCGCCATTCTCAATTATCGCGTACCTGCATCCTTCCCCAACAACGTCCTCAAGCATCAAATCCGCAAGAGCGCCGGCAACAGCAGCCATTGGCCCTACCCCGGTTTTTTCTGCAGCCTCTGCCATCAGCTTCACAACCCACGGGGCATCCCTCTCAACTTCCAGCGGCTCCAGCGTGCTCTTGAAGAATGGATGCAGCCCGATGTACTCCTCCAGCTCCGCCCTATTCTTCAGGAGGGATGAATGGGCAATATCAAAGAATCCTTCACTCTCTATTTTGAGAAATATCTTTGACTCCCTAAAAACCAGCTTCCTCCCAATCAACTAGTCACCCAGGTAGCTCACAGCATTCACTGGGCAGTTGTTCACGCAGTTCATGCACAGTATGCATTCATCAAAGTCGTATCTGATAGAGAAATCCCTGTTGGATATTATCGCCTTTGTAGGGCAGAGTGATACACACAGTCCGCAGGCAACGCATTTTTCTGGGTCGAACTTCATAATGGCGCCGAGCTCCTTCACAGCTCCGCTCATCCTCTTGAGTATCCTGATGAACTCCTGGGACTTCTCCTCATTTGCCTTTATCTCTCCCATGATTTTCACATGAGTCGGAGTAGTCTCCACCTTGAGAGTGTTGAAAATAGTCCCGCTTTTTAGGACAGCCTCCTGCAGTATTGAATCCCTGTACTCCCTGCTTGGGAACACCACGATAATCCTCTTGCCCATCATTTCACCTTGCGTTTGATATCCTCCATTTTCACGACGCCGAGTACCCTTCCGTCCTCATCCACAACCGGCAGCCCCCTCGCCCTGTACTGCTCCAGCTTTTTAGCGCTAACCTCAACCGGCTCATCCTTCCTGCTTGTTATGATTCCCTTTGATTTCATGACATCCTTCACCTTGTTCCCTCCCGTCACCAGGGATTTGGCCACATCCCAGGAGGTAAGAACCCCAAGCAGGTGCTTCTGCTTGTCAACCGCAACCAGATAATCAGTTTTCCTGTCAAGCATGAGCTTCTCCGCATCCTTCAAACTGTCCTCATGGCTGCAGGTTACTGCGGGCGACATCACATCCAACGCCTTTGTGTAAAGCCGCTTCATCGGCTTCATAACTGTTTCCGTGCTTACCCTCTCAACAGGAGCCGTGAGGAAGAACTCGCCCTTCTCAATCATCTCCTTGAGCTTTTCGCAAATCTCCATTGCCATGTTTATGCTTGACAGGCCCGAGCACTTCACCTCCCTGTCGCCTATGATTACCTTGCCTGACTTGAGCTCTTGGTACGTCGTCCTCTTCACAACCGGCTTAACTCTTGTTGCTATGTAGTAGTCATATATTGTTGCCTTTATCTCCTTGTCGGTTATCCCGCAGTTCTTTGCAATTCCAGCATTCAAGACAGGTATGGGCACCCCTCCCCCTATGAAGAGGGCAGGTCCGTAGTTCGTTATTGAAGCACCTCTGACATATCTGGGCTTCATCTTCTTCAAATCGCCCTTCACCATGAGCGAGCCTGAAGCCATCTTCGGGTTGTGCTGCGTTCCCTCCCCAATAATATACCCCTTTCCTCCGCCAAGGAATATCCTCATCCCAACCCCCATTGTCTCGTATGCAGGGTCATTGTAGAGCGGGCTTATGGAGCCTGCCGATGAGTATGTCACATTCCCACAGTTGGGGAGCAGCGCACCTAAATATGTGTAAATCATCCTGTCAGAGGAGTTTGTAGCGGCGCTGTACCTCTGGTAGAACGACCTTGGGTTCACCATTATTGCCTGGTTCAAATCATGCAACGTAACTGTGGTAATTACCTCCCTTGTCGGATGGCAGTGTGTGGCGCTGCCGTATGCCTTGAGGTCTACTGGCCTCTCATTCACAAGGTCCTCTATAACGTGCCCCCCTCCGTACTCAAGCTTGTGAACCTTGGATGACTGTGATGTGCCTATGTAAACATCCACAGAGCCCAGCCCAGCGTATGTCGGCACGTCGTTGAGCAGAACCTCCCCCCCACCCATCCTTATCTGCGGGTCTGAGTGGCCGAAGTTTATGAATACGCCCGAGCTTGTTGTCATGCCGAATGTGCCTGTTGTGACAACGTCAACTTCCTTAGCTGCCTTCTCAGGGCCTTTCTCGGCAACGATGTCTTTCATCTCAAGAGCTGTGACCACCACGACATCTCCGCTCTTTATCTTCTTGTTTATATCCTCAATTGTGCGAACATCAGGCATAGAACATCAATTATATTTCGTCAAATAAGCTTTATTAAACCTTCCTCCCTCAAAAAATAGGCTGATTTTTTCAGCATGGTAAAGGCGATGGCTTGGAGATAATATTCTGCGGAACCGGAGGCGCGAGATTCGTCATAATAAAGCAGCTCCGTGCAACAGGGGGCTTCATAGTTAAAGGAGATGCCAACATATACTTCGACCCGGGCCCAGGCGCGCTCATACGCAGTTTGGAGCTGAAGCAGAACCTGCAGAAGCTTGACGCGGTTGCCATCTCCCACGCGCACATAGACCACTCAAACGATGCCAACCTCATCATAGAGGCAATGACCAATGGAGGTAAAAGCAAGAGGGGAATGCTCATAGGCAGCAGCTCTTCCCTTGAGGGGAATGAGAGGTTCGACAGGGTCGTTTCGGCGTACCACCAGAAGCTTGTTGAGAAGAGAGTTGTCGTCAAGGCAGGAGACAAGCTTTCAATAAAAGGAGTCAGCATTGAAGCAACACCAACGAAGCATGATGACGATTCAGGAGTGGGCTTCAAGCTCTCTTCAAGAGGAAAAACCATCGGCTACACAGGGGACACAGAATACATTCCTGAGCTTGGCAGGGTTTTCTCACGGTGCGACTGCCTCATAATGAACAACATGAGGCCTGCGGGCTCACCCTACCCGGGTCATCTGGACTCAGAGCTGAGCATAAGAGTTTTAAAAGAAGCAAAGCCAAAGAAAGCGATAATACAGCATTTCGGCATGGGAATGCTGCGCGCAGGCCCAGAGGCAGAGGCGAGGCTCATACAGAAAGAAAGCGGCGTGGAGACAATTGCGGCAAAGGATGGGATGGTAGTGAGGGTTGAGGAAGGAAAAAGCCTTGTTGATTTTGAGTGATGGCATGCTTGAGGAATACTCGCCAAACAAGTTTGAGGAAAAGCTCAGGAAGAGATGGGAGGAGCTCAAGCTTCATGAATTTGATGAGAAGAGCAAGAGGAAGGTGTTTGTGATCGACACTCCTCCCCCCTTCCCTACAGGGGAGTTCCACATAGGGAATACGTTGAACTGGTGCTACATGGATTTTGCCGCAAGGTACAAGAGGATGTGCGGCTACAACGTGCTCTTCCCGCAGGGATGGGACTGCCACGGCTTCCCAACAGAGGTGAAGGTTGAGAAGAAATACGGCAGGCTTCCCAGGGAGCAGTTCAAGGAAAAATGCTTGGAATGGACCAGGGAGGTCATAGGCACAATGAAGCCCCAGATGAGGGAGATGGGCTTCTCAATAGACTGGAGCAAGGAATACTACACAATTGATAAGGAGTACCACAGGAAGGTGCAGTACTCCATACTGAAGATGTTTGAGAAGGGGCTTGTCTACCGCGCCAAGCATCCTGTGTTATGGTGCACATGCTGCGAGAGCGCAATTGCAAAGGCGGAGACAGACGAGGTTGAGAGGGAGACGACCCTGAACTACGTAAGCTTCTCATGCGAGGGCAAGCCCCTAGTCATCGCAACAACCCGACCTGAATTGCTGCATGCATGCGTCGCCGTGCTCGTGAACCCAGAGGATGAGCGCTACAAGAAGCTGCACGGCAAAACTGCAGTTGTGCCTCTTTTCAACAGGGAGGTGAAAATACTCCCCGATGCGGAGGTAGACCCAAGCTTCGGGACTGGAATAGTCATGGTGTGCACATTTGGAGACAAGCAGGATGTGGTGTGGGCATACAGGCACAGCCTTCCCGTAATTGAGGCAATGGATGCGAGGGGCAGGCTGCTCAATGCAGGCAGATTCACCGGCTTGAAGTCTGAGCAGGCGAGAGAAAAGATACTTGAGGAGCTTGGCTCGCTGAAGCTTGTCAGCAAGAAGGAGAAGCTCAAGCAGATGGTGAAGATACACGACAGATGCAAGAAGCCTGTGGAATTCCTGCAGTCCGCGCAGTGGTTCATGAAGCTCAAAGGGCATGAGGAAGAGGTAATAAAAACTGCCTCGGAGATGCGCTGGGTGCCGCCCCACACGCTTCAGCTTCTCATGGACTGGACAAGCGGTTTGGAGTGGGACTGGTGCTTCTCAAGGCAGAGGATTTTCGGCATTCCCATCCCGTTCTGGTATTGCGAGAACTGCGACTGCGTAGTGGCTCCCGGCTACTCCAATCTGCCCGTAGACCCGACAAAGGACAAGCCTCCAGTAGAAAACTGCCCGAAATGCGAGGGCAGGCTCATAGGGGAGAGCAGCATATGCGACGGCTGGGTTGATTCCAGCATCACCCCGCTTGTCATAGCGGGCTGGCCTGACGATGAGAAGAAGTTCACGATGCTTTATCCTTCCTCACTGAGGCCGCAGGGCACTGACATAATAAGGACATGGGCTTTCTACACAATATACCGCTGCCTCATGCTAACTGAGAAGCCGTGCTTCACGGATGTTTTGATAAACGGGATGGTGTGCGGCTCTGATGGGAAAAAAATGAGCAAGTCCCTTGGCAACTATGTGGAGGCAAAGGACGTCATTGCAAAATCCTCCGTGGATTCGCTCAGGATGTGGGCTGCCCTTTCCGGCAGCACTGGGAAGGACAATGTATTCTACTGGAAGGATGTGAACTATGCCCGTTCATTCCTGAACAAGCTTTGGAACGCGTCAAAGTTCATAGAAACTTCCCTGAAGGAGTTCGACGAGAAGGAAAAGATGAGGCTCAGAACAACCGACAGGTGGATATTGAGCAGGCTGAACAAGCTTGTGGAGGGCTGCACAAGCTCGTTTGAGAATTACGACTTCTACTCCGTGATAACCTCCCTGGCAGAGTTCTTCTGGCACGACTTCTGCGATTATTACCTTGAAGAGGTGAAGCACAGGCTCTACCAGAGCGACAAGTACGGGGCAGAGAGCAGGAAGGCAGCCCAGTACACCCTCAGGACGGTTCTGCTCACATCGCTGAAGCTTCTGGCGCCGTTTGCGCCGTATACCACGGATGAACTGTACCAGCAGCTCTTCTCAAAGGATGAGAGCATACATACAGAAGGATGGCCCAAGGTGAATGAGAAAGCAATAGACAACCAGAGTGAGGAAAGCGCTGTTCTGCTCAACAAAATTCTTAGCGAAATAAGGAAGTTCAAGATGAGCCAGAAACTCTCGCTGAACACAGAACTTTCGTCAGTGGAGATAAAGGTGGAGAAGCCGGATCAGCTCGAGCCTGTGAAGGAGGAGCTTGAGGCCGCGGGAAGGGTTAAAAAAATAGAAGTCTCAAAAGGGGAATTCTCAGTCTCGGTAAAAAGGTAGGTTCAATGAAGTTAACTTTCGTGACAGGCAACACCCACAAGTTCAGGGAAGCCGAAAGGATTTTAAAAGAATATAACGTAATTATAGGGCGCAAAGATGTAAACTGCGAAGAAATTAGATCTGAGAGCTGCGAGGAGATTGCCCTCACATGCCTGAGGCTCCTTCGCAGGAAGGTGAACAAGCCTTTCTTCGTTGAGGATTCGGGCCTGTTCATCAACGCTCTCAATGGATTTCCAGGGACGCTCTCCTCCTGGGTTTTCAAGAAGATTGGAAACGGGGGCATACTGGAGCTTCTCAGAGAGAAGCAGAGCAGGGATGCATACTTCCTGTCGGCAATTGCCGCATGGGATGGGGGAAGGGAAAAAGTCCTAACTGGGAAGGTTGACGGGCATATATCCCTCGAGCTGAGGGGAAAGGGGTTCGGCTACGACCCCATATTCATCCCGGCAGGCTCGGATAAAACATTCGGAGAGGATGAGAAGGTAAAGTTTCTGTGTTCGCACAGGAGAAATTCGCTGAGGAAACTTGCGGAATGGATTGGGAGATGAGGTTTATGGCGAGGATGCATTCAAGGAAAAAGGGGAGATCAGGCTCGAAAAAGCCAGCTGTGAAAGTCGTTCCAGAGTGGGTTGAAATGAGCTCCCAGGAGGTGGAAGCTCTTATAGTCAAGCTGCATAAGGAGGGCATGCAGTCCGCTCTTATTGGACAGAGGCTCAGAGACCAGTATGGGGTGCCGAGCATTGAATCGCTTACAGGAAAGTCACTAAGTAAAATACTTGAGGCACAGGGGCTTGCTCCTGCCTACCCTGATGACCTGCTCAACCTGATAAAGAAGGCAGTGAACATGAGGAAGCACCTCAGGACGCACAAGGGTGACGGGCTGAACACTACAAAGCTCATTCATGTTGAATCAAAGATAAAGAGGCTTACTAAATACTACAGGAAGATCGGGACGCTACCCAAGAAATGGAAATATGAGCCTGAGCAGGCGGCTCTGCTTGTGAGGTAAGTAGATGGCAAAGGAAAAGATTGTTGATACGTGGAAGGCAAAGACATGGTACACCGTGCTTGCGCCGCAGATGTTTGAAAACAGGGAAGTTGGACAGATACCGGCTACAGAAGATGCTCATCTCATGAACAGGATTGTGAAGGTGAGCCTTGCTGAATTAACCGGGGATATCAGCCAGTCCTATGTCAACCTGCATCTGAGAATCCACGAAGTGAAGGGAAAGACTGCTTACACAAAGTTCATAGGCCACGAGATGTCCGCCGGCTATCTCCGAACCCTCGTGAGGAGAAGGAGAAGTCTAGTGAATGAAGTTGTTGACGTGGAGAGCAAAGACGGGGTGAAGCTGAGGATGAAGATATCCATATTCACGGCAAGGAGGGTGAGCTCCCCGGTGAAGACCGCCCTTAGGAATGCCACAAGGGATGAAGTGGCCGCAAGGGTCAAGGAGATGGAGTTCCCACAGCTCGCCCAGGAGATAATCTTCGGCAAGTTCTCGGCAATCCTTTTCAACAGGCTGAAGAAGCTGTGCCCTGTGAAGAGGATTGAAGTGAGGAAGACAGAGATTTCCGAGAAGTTTGCCTAGTTGCATACAAGCTTTTTCTGGCAAACTAGAGTATAGTTTATAAAATGCACAAATGAAATATCAGCTAGTGGTGATGATGTGCTCCAGGGAATAAACCCAAAGCAGATGCAGAGGATGATGGAACAGATGGGCATGAAGAGTGAAGAGATAAAGGCCTCTAGGGTTGTCATAGAGAAGGAGGGCAGCCAGATAATAATAAGCGAGCCCCAGATAATCCAGATATCAATGAAGGGGGAGAACAGCTTCCAGATTTCCGGGAAGGTTGAAGAGAAGCCTCTCACAAAAGAAGATGATGTGAAGCTCGTCATGGAGAAGACTGCAGCATCAAGGGAAAAAGCTGAGCAGGCTCTCAGCGAATGCAAAGGCGATATTGCAGAAGCCATAATGAAGCTTCAAGAGGTGAAAGAATGAAACCTGAGATAAAGCAGATAAAAGTCAGGAAGATTTTGGATTCAAGAGGCGATTTCTCCTTCGAGTGCGAGATACACGGGGATTCATTCCTTGGCAGGACTTCCGCTCCTAGCGGCGCATCAGTAGGAAAGTTTGAGGCAGTTTCATATCCTGGCAGTGTTGATGCATCAATAAAATTTGCAAAATCAAATGTGATACCAAAACTGATTGGAGTGGATGTAAGGGAGCAGAAGAAAATAGACTCTCTGCTGCGAGAAGCGGACGGGACTGACAACTTCTCAAACTTCGGGGGCAATGCCGCAATTGCAGTCTCAATTGCATGTGCAAAGGCGTCCGCAAACCTTCAGGGCAAGCAGCTCTTTGAGATTCTCGGGAAGGGAAGGTGGTTCCCGCTTCCGCTGAGCAAGATTATAGGCGGAGGAAAACACGCTGTGAACTCCTGCGACATACAGGAATTCCTGGTTTTCCCAAGCAACGCCAAGAATCTGTACCCTGCTTTGCAGGCGAACGTGTCTGTCCACAAGAAGATAAAGGAGAAGCTGAAGAAAAGAGGCGTCACTCTTGGCAGGGATGACGAATCCGGCTGGGTCGTGAAGCTGAAGAGTGAGGAGGCTCTGGAGATGCTCTCCGAAGCATGCCGGGAGGCAAGCTCAGAAACCGGTTTAAAAGTGGATATTGGGCTGGATTTGGCTGCAAGCTCGCTTTTTGAGAATGACAAGTATGTTTACAATGTGGATGAAAGGAAGCTGGACAGGGGGGAGCAGATTGACTTCGTTCTGGAACTCATAAAAAAATTCAAGCTTAGTTATGTAGAGGATGGAGTGCATGAGGATGACTTTGAGGGTTTTGCAGAGCTGACTGCAAAGGCTGGAAAATGCCTCATCTGCGGCGACGATTTGTTTGTCACCAACAAGAGCCGGCTTGAGACGGGCGTGAAGATGCATGCCTGCAACTCCCTGATAATAAAGCCAAACCAGATTGGAACTCTTACTCAGGTTGCCGAGACTGTGAACTATGCGAAGGAGAATGGGTATGCGTGCATAGCATCGCACCGCTCTGGGGAAACCTGCGACAGCTCCATCTCGCACGTTGCTGTTGCATTTGACTGCAAGATGCTGAAAACGAACGTAGTTGGCGGTGAGAGAAACGCCAAGTTCAACGAAATAGTCAGGATTGGGGAAAGTATAGGCAAGTGGCTCTAGGCAATTTTTTCCCATACAATCCTGTAAACGCGCCTTCCCTCTGCGCCCTGCTGTGTCTCCTCAAGCAGGCCCTCGTCAACCATGCGGGTCAGCCATATGAAGCAGTCCGCCTTGCTCTCCCCTGTTCCATAAGAAATGTCATCCAGGCTTCTGGGCTGCGTTCTAACAAGAAGGAAAAGCTTTTTCTGAAACTCCCTGTAGGCATCCCTCTCATCTCCAGCACCGAGGAAGAATGAGTTGTATATGTTTGAAATGGTGCTTGTCAGGAAGCCCAGCCTGCTTCCATTCTTTCTCTCCTCGAACTTTATCTCAGGAATCTCCTCATGCGCAAGCTGCACCTGTCTGCCAGACTCGCTGACAGCAACCTGCTGCACTTTTGGGTACTCTTTCTCAGCGACAGGCTCCTCACCTGCAAGCTGCAGCTTCTCCAGGGTAATCCCCTTCAGGTAGCCGAATTCCATCCGCAGGCTCCTGAACTCCCTATCAACCGAATCAAGCCTCCTCTCAAGCCTTGAGAAGGCTTCATCAAGCTCCTTGGCATCCTTTCCCGAGATGTGCCTTACCCTCTTTTTCTCTATCTCCTTCTTTACAAGAAACAGCTTTTTCTCGGCATCCTCAAGGTTGGCTCTGACATTTTCAGGCACAGGGCCTGTTTCATATTCAGTAGCTTGGGAGACCTCCTCCTGAATCCTGATTTCCTCAGGCTCCTCCCTCTTCATTATTATCGTGTCGCCAATCCTCTCAAAGCTCACGTCTTCATTCTCCCCTAGCCTATCTATAATATCCTGGTAGCTGAAATCCCTGTCAACCTTCTCTTTTTTCTGCCTGGCCATTCTATCAGCTTATTTTTTGGCATTTTGACTTTATATTCCTATTCACTCACACATGTTTCAGTATATAATAAGCAATAAACGCAATTATTATCAGTATGACAATGTAAAGGGCCAGCTTTCTAGTGTCCATCCCTCCGCCTGCATACGCCTTCACCTTTGCATCATAATCCTTTGCCGCTTTTACGACGCCGCCCCTGAACTCCTCGTGCTTCGCGTCCTTGAACTTCTCCAGACCCAGGCACTCGTGGTTCTCGGGAAGCCTGTGGTCAGAGCAGAATGTGCCTCCGCAGAACTTGCATTTGTAGGGCAGCTCATCCGAGACTTTGTGGCAGTATTCGCACTCCATGAGTTATTTTTGCATATAAAGATTAAAAAGAACTTCGCGAGGCAGCTTATCCAAGCATAGGAGCGCCCCGAGTCGGACTTGAACCGACGACCTACTGGTTAACAGCCAGTCGCTCTACCAACTGAGCTATCGGGGCGTGAGTTAGAATTATGAATTAAGAATATTTAAACCTACGGAAGGAACTTCTTATTCTCAATCTTCTCCCGCACATACTCCCCAACAAAGGATAACCTAGGTCCCTGCAATGCATCTTGCTCAATCTTCTTCTTTGTCGCCAGAACAGTCTTGAGCTCCTCCACCCACTCCTTGTGGGCAGTTATCCATGGGTAGGTGAGCATCTCCTCAGCCCTCTTCAAATCGACATCTTTTGTCTTTACAGTCAGCTTGCTTAGAAAGTCGTAATCTATTATGTCCTTCATTGTCACCCCGATGAACCTCGCCTCGGGAGTTGCAATGTCACTGCCGAGGTAGGCTAGGTTCATACTTCCAGTCTTTATTGTCCAGTAGATGTACCAGCCCCAGGCATCACAGTCCGTGAAGCAGTATACGGGCAGCTTCTTGTCCGCCAGCCTCCTTATGAGCCTCCTGCATCCCCTTGATGACTGCCCCTTTGGCGTTATGAGTATACAATTCTCCTTCTTCCAGAACTTGTCCTCATTAAGCCTCTGCCAGAGTGCATCCTTCTCAACTACAAGCACATACTCCGCATCAACGCTCACGAAATCCATACCATTATCCACATCGCTGGGAATCATCCAACCGCTTCTTCCCTGTTTGGAGCAGTCTATCTCATCGGTTGCGCCTCCGAACTTGTCCCTGAGCACCAAATTTCCAGCAACAACCCCCTTCCTGTCCGTGTTGAGGTTCAAATCCTCCCTCTTAATATCAAGGGCAACCTCTAAGTCCTCCACAAGCGGGTTGCTCTCGCTCTGCTCTGAGAACAAATCCTCATCAACGCTATCTCCAAGTGTGAATTTTAGCTGGTAGAAAAGGCCTCTTATGCTCGTGTGAGAGTTCTCCTTCAGGAATTTCTTGCATTTTGATGCAACAGCGACAGTCTGCATGAACTTCTTGGCCTGCCCCACATTGAGGAAAGTTCTCATCTCCCTCTTGTCGCCAAGCTTTATGTAGCCTGCATTCTCATCAAACAATATATTCCCCCTGCTCCTGAGCAGGCACTCGAAAGTCGGCGCCTCGCCAACATCTATTTCTCTAAGCATACCTCTCCCAAGCCCCTCGAGCTTTTTCAGAACCTCCGACTCATCACTCTTCTTTTTCATTTTCCTCATCCTCCTTTACCCCTTCAACTTTTCCAGCCTCCTCAGCATCACCTTCAATCTTCTCATACTTGTTCTCAACCAAGTTTGCAAGCTTCTTCTCGATATCAGCAGGAGCCCCCTCGCCTGCCAAATCAGCCAAATCCATTGAGAGTTCCTTGACATACCTCATGATTATCTTCTTCTTTGTTTCTTTGTCCATCTCCCTTACTTTCCCGCGCAGGTAGACCTGCAGGTCCCTTGCAACCTCCATTATTGCATACCTTATCTCCTCAACTATCTCGTCCTCCATGGTTATCGCCTGCTTTCCAGTTCCCGTGTAAGGAACATGAACCGAAACAAAGTTCGTGAAAACGCTCACTGGTGCATTGTCAAAATCCTTTATGTCATACCTCTTCCAGTCAATATTCTTCACAGCCTCGGTTATTGCGCATGAGCCCCCGTCAAACATGAGCGGCACCCTGTTCGCGTATCTTATTATGTCCCCTCCCTTGCTCTCATCAGCCTTTGCCCTCCCGGAGTTTCCGCCGTATGCTATTGCCGCCTCCACCATGAAGGGAATTCCCCCCCTGAACACCTTGGGCTTCCTCTCGCTCACCGACACAAACTCCGGTGCAAGTATGTTCTTCAGCGCCTTGTCTATCTGGTCCGAGCCTATCGGCCTCAGCGCATCTGTCGGAGGCGCTATCCACTTCAATGTCTTTACCGAATTCACTATTGCCTCTGCCTCCGGCCACTTCAAATCTTTAGGCGATTTCTCAAAATTCACCGTTGGAACGAGCTTTGCAAGCTCCTCAACCTTTGCGGAGCTCATCCTTGAGAAAGTGTTGCTCAAGAAAGATGAGAGCTTTCTCGAATCCGTCCTGTGCGCAATGTCAATCAAGTCGCCTGTCGTTACCCCAAGCGGATGCGGCTGTATCTCGGTAGGCTTCTCTGGAATCTTGTCGGAAACCCTCTGGAACACATGCTTCTCACCGGTTGGTTCTATTAATGTAATCTGAGCATGCGGGTTCGCCATGGCAGTCCTCTTCAGGTATTCATAGACACCATGCTCGCTCTTGTCATACTTCACTTCGGCGAACTCCGCCTCAACCCTCAAGCCGCGGAAGTTGCCCATGAACTCACTCTGATTTGTTATGAGAGGTTGATTATTCTTCACATCAATCTTCATCTCGCACTCGTACACTTTCCCGTCGCCCAAGCCAGACCTCATCTTCGTCGCTTTTCCAGTTGTTATCTGAGAGAACAGCGTGCATCCCGCGCCACCTATCCCCTGCTGCCCCCTCTGCTGCATGTATCTGTGGAACTTTGTGCCAGCCAGCATCATTCCCATAGCTTTTCCCAAGTGGCTCTGGGGTATGCCCGGCCCGTTGTCCTGAATTGTCACCTTCACGTGCCCGTCAGGCAAGTCTTCAACCTTAATCATCATCTCCGGGAGTATGTGAGCCTCCTCACAAGCGTCTAAACTATTTGTTGTATACTCGTGGACAATAGTCGTGAGCGACCTCACCTTCCCTGCGAAGCCCAGCATCTGCCTGTTCTTCTTGAAGAACTCAACAACGGAATACTCCCTGAACTCTTTGAAAATCTCGCTTCCATTCACTTCATTTTCTATTTCTTTCTCATCTTCCATTATCTCTCCCCCTAAATTCCCCTCTCCTTCATCCTTCTCCTTCCCCTCTCAAGCATGGAGTAAACCTTGGCGTGGCTTGCCCCTTCAAGCAGCTTGTTCACCGCACTCTCGGCAAGGCCCAGCTCATCCAGCCCGCCAATCATGCTTATGGTGTTGCCGTATACGCACAAATCTGCTCCGCTGGTCGCCTCAATCACCCTCTTCGCCTTCCCAGCTTGGCCTATCACCCTTCCCTTGTATCTGGTTATGTCCTTGTCGCTGCGGAATACCTGCTTCAAATCAATTATTTTCAGGTATACCTCATCTCCGAACAGCTTGAATGCCTTGTCAGGGTTGAAGCCCCTCCCTATTGCCTTGACAACCTCGGTAGTCCTCCACTCGTCTATGCTGCTCTCACTGCTTATCTCCACCTCTCCCTCCTCGTCCGCGTTGATTTTTACCCTGCCTTTTCTCTGAATTTCCCTCTTCACCTCACCGTTCTTGCCTATCATCACTGGCACTCGCTCGCTGGGAATTTTCACTACCTGCATTGCTCTCACTAATAGCATTTGAATGAGAGAATATAAAAAACTTCTCTTCTGTTTTACGTCGGTAAATCTGCTGCAAAGGGCAGTTTTCAGCCTCCTGGGGAAAGCTATTAATCCACCCTCTTCCACAAGCATAGTATGGGTGGAAACGAAGATATGATCCAGCTTCTTTACGGGCAGGGCTATGCAGATGACCGGGTTGCAAAGGCAATGGAGAGAGTGCCCAGGGAGCTGTTTGTCCCTGCCGAATATGCGAAAAGCGCATATGCTGACACCCCTCTCCCCATAGGGCTGGGGCAGACCATATCGGCACCGAGCATCGTTGCATTCATGAGCAAATCCCTCGATGTGCAGGATGGAATGAAAATACTGGAGATAGGCTCAGGAAGCGGCTACCAGGCTGCAATCCTCGCGGAGCTTACAGGCAGCTCGGGAGCTGTATATACCGTTGAGAGAATTCCAGAACTTATAGAGCTTGCAAAAGCAAATGTTGCGAAGCTTGGCTATGCAAATATCAAGTTCATTGAGGGTGACGGAACAAAAGGCCATGCTCAAGAGGCTCCCTATGACAGGATAATTGTCACTGCTGCATCCCCCTCCATTCCGCAGCCTCTCTTGGACCAGCTGAAAGATAGGGGAAAGCTCATCATACCCGTGGGCTCAAGAATATTCCAGGACTTGGAGCTTGTTGTGAAAACAAGGTTTGGGGAAGAGACATCCAGCCTCATGCCTGTTGTGTTCGTACCGCTTATCGGTGAATTCGGTTATAAATAAACATTAACGGAGATTTGCGTTCCTGAAACTTTTCTGGCTTTCCAGCTTTCCTCGGAGTTCCCTGTATTCGCTAGCAAGGCTGAAGTTAATCGTTCTCATCAGCTCTTCCAGCCTTATTGCCTCGTCCTTAGCTACACCAGTATTTCCAGCTACAATGTAGTTATAAGCAAGATTTCTCATGACCGCAGCAGTATTATCTGGAGTGAGTCCACCATGCCTCAAGTCCAGCAGAGCGTCATTAACCTCAATCCTTCTACTCGCATTACCTTCTTTATTCAAAAGTTTTTCTTTCGCAAATTCCTCTCCATCCTTTGGTTGGCCTTTGCCATCCTTTATAGACTTTTCCTCAAAACCGTCAGCGGTCATCTTCTCCATCCCTGGCTTATTTCTTCCCTCTCGTATATCATTTCTTAAATCCACGTTAAGTTTACTCAGAATTCTTGCCAGCTCCGGTACAGCATAATTCAATGTTGGTACACTCGCCTCCCTAGAAATAAGATCCGTGATGCTTCCTATTTTACTATGAAATTCTTTATCCCTCCAATTTTTCTTAATAAATTCATTCCAAACCTCACTAATCTGCCTTTCAGTATGAGCATTTTTAATATCCTCAAACAATCCAGCAACATCCTTTCCGTAATGTTCTTCTATACTCTTCTGCAAGTGCACCATAAGCTACCACCAGTTAAATTTGCTCAATTGAAGTTTATAAATAATTAAGTATAATGGCTTACGGAGAGCCCTTCACCCACTTCAGAACTTCCTCAGCATCCTTCTCAATCCCATACTTTCTGAAGTATTTCAGCACATTCTCCACATCCCTCCTGAGAAACTCATCTGCCTTCGGATGGTCCAGCAGGACCCCCTGCCCGCAGTCTATGAGGTAAGGAACATCCCCGTGCATGAGCACATTGAACTGGCTCACATCAGCATGCACAAACTCCTTCTCATACAGCTTCTTTATATAGCCCAGCAGGGTCTCGCAGTCTTTCTCAGGGTTGTCGCTTCCTATATCAACAAGCGGTGAATCAGGTATGCCCTCCTCCCCCAGGAACTGCATGAGCAGCACATTATTCTTGAAAAGATATGGCTCGGGGGCAGGCACCCCGGCATCCGCGCATATCTGCAGGTTCCTGAACTCCTTCCTCGTCCAGGCATAGACCAGATCCTTCTTATTCCTCTTCACCCCAGTGAAGCGCGGGTCCCCGGTTATATAGCTCTGCATCCTCGTAAAATCGCTCGTCTCAATCTTGTAAATTTTCACCGCAATGTAACCTTCACCCATGTCAAAATTCTCTCCTGCAGTTGCGCGGAAAACAAATGCCTCCTTTCCGCTCGCTATTGGGTAATCTACGCTCTTGAGTACTTTTCTATTCAAAAAACTCCCCAGAATGAGCATTGAATATCTGTCAAAAACATCAGACTCAATCTTCTTCCTTTCCTTGAGCTGCTTGTCCTCCCTGTCAGGTTTCTTCCTTGTTGAGAGCTTCCTTGCCATTCCCTCACTTCAAATGTCCTTCTCTCCTGAGCCAGTCGGCCTGCAGTCTGGTGTACCTCCAAACTAAATCGGCTTTCTTATCAGCCTCAATCTCCCAGGGTTTCACAAGAACAACATCCCCAGACTTCACCCATATGGTCCTCTTTATCTTCCCAGGTATCCTCACTAACCTCTCCTTCCCGTCTATGCAGTCAACAAGCATCCTGCTCCCACCCATCATGCTTATAACGACGCCCAGCACCTCTCCCTTCCTTGGTAGCCTTACCCTTGCAAACGGTTCAGCTTCATCAGGCATATCAAACCCTCAGCGGAGACCTGGCTCCGCACGCCTCGCAGACTATTGTCTTCACTCCTCTCTCAACCTCAACTATCTTTGTATCTGCTTTCTTGCACTCCTTGCATATAACGTATGCAGCAACATACTTCTTTAGCTTTTCATTGAGCAACCTGTCATAGAACTTCCCCTGCAGCACCAGCCCTGCGCCCTCCTTGCTCATCGGAATGGCAAGCTCCCTTGAGAGGAACTTCATTATCCCGGCAGGAGTCCTTCTCAGCCTGGCGCAGATTTCGTCAAAGTTCTTTATTATAGTTTTATTGCCCTGTATGAAGCTCTCCACTACCGGCATCTCGAACCTTGCGCCGCTGCCGGCTTTCTCGGGCAGGGATGAATATGCTCTGTCAAGGAGCGCATCATATTCCATAGCATCACCTATATGCGAATCATAATTTATAAACTAGTGCAGTAGCACCCTCGAAACAGCGAGGAAGAGAACACCGCAGAAGCACAGCGGCGGCAGGGCAGGCAGGAAAATCCTCTTCCTTGTCACATAGTAGAGCACAATCACCAAGCCTATTGTTGAGCCGAGCACAACTGCCAGCGAATCAACAAGGGTGAAGCTGCTGTATGTAGAAACCGCCAGCATGAGCGGTATTGCAATATCGCCGCTCCCCAGCTCAACCGAGAACTCCTCCTCCTTCCTCTTGCCTTTTTCCCTCACATACCTCTTCTCCCTGCTTGAAACTGAGAAGGACAAATCCATCTTGCTCATCTCCTTCGCCATGTACACCATATGCTTTGTTATGAAGACAGATATGAAGTCGTAGAGAGAAATCAGAATTACGAAAAGCAATGTGGGGACGATGCCGAATGAGAAGCCGAACAGCGCTCCGACTCCCGAGCTTGAGATTATTGCAGTGACATTCTTTATCTTCGGGTAGAGGAATTTGAGTACGACCAGCAGCATGGAAAGAACAATGCTCATCTCAAACGCATTGGGAATGTTGAAATACGCAAGGGACACCCCAAAAACAATTGACGATGTTACAAATATCGTCAGGAGCTCAAGCGCCCTAAGGAGAAATGAGGCCCACCTGAAATACCTTATGATAACAACCACTATGACGGCAACTGCAAGCACGTAGAGGATAAAAAGCACTGAGTTTCCCACATCCTCAGGCTGCTGGTTTGGGGTTACATTAAATGTGCTGTAAATCTCCTTATTCCCCACCATCTGAACTCCTACAAACAGACCGATGAGCTGGGCGATGAGGAACATCGCAACTATCCTTGCTATGTGATTCATTTCTACTCCACCTTTGGCCTCACAACCTTCACATGCCCGTGCCTTGGCTCATACAGCTCCCCAGTCTTCCTCAGCATCTCGTCAATCATCTTCCTTGTGGTTGCCTCATCCAGCCCGTACTTCTTAGCCTCTTCAACGACTCTCTCAACCTCAACTAAATCATATTCTTTTTCAAGCTCCTTCACTATGTCAATTATGTTCCTAATCCTGTCCGCTTTTGATTTTGGCTGGCCGGTTGTTATTATATCTATGTCCATCCTGCCAAGCCCTTTGTCCATTGTTATGGATTTGAGCATGAAGTCCATGAGCTTTATAGCCCTCTCAGCGTCTGACAGCTCCACCCTGTTGCTCAGCCTCATTTTTGCGCTTGCCTCTGCAAGCCTCACCATGCCCTCAATATACCTTGGAGTTATCGGAACAGCCCCCTGTGTCGCACCAACTCTCCTCAGCTCAACATAGTACTCCCCTATCTTATCGCTTGCCTCTTGAGTCAGAACAGGCACAACCCTCCTCCTTGCATATGCGATGTACTTCCTCAGCAAGTCGGCCTCTATGGGCGGCCTTATCTCCTCCTCCTCGCTTATGGTTTTCTCAGCCCTCTTTCCAGCAATTGTGTGCTGGTCCAGTATGAAGCTCGCAAGCTTCCTATCCTTCTCCTCATCAAGTATGTCCTTCATTGGGAATATCAAATCAAACCTTGAAAGTATTGTGGGAGGAATGTCAAACTGGTCAGCAGGATACCCCATAGGGTCGAATCTCCCGAACTTCGGGTTTGCTGCAGCAAGTATGGACGTCTTTGCCTTGAACCTTGCGACTATGCCCGCCTTCGCCACACTCACCGATTGTGATTCCATCACCTCATGCATTGCTGCTAATTCTTCATGCTTAATCTTGTCAAACTCATCTATGCCCGCAAGACCACCAGATGCAAGGACAAGCGCCCCCGCCTTCAGGGTCCATCCGCCGTCACCTAGCTCATCCTTCTCCGCAGTTGCCGTGAGACCTGCAGATGTCACCGCCTTACCGCTCACGTATATACTCTTGGGAGCAAGGTTCGTTATGTACTGCAGCATTCTCGTTTTTGAAACGCCCGGGTCACCTATGAGAAGCACATGTATATCACTCCTTATGTGGCCCCCGTCGGAGAGCATCTTGTTGGGAGTCCCCCCGAAAAGTTGGAGTGCAAGCGCCTCCTTCACCTCGTCATGCCCATATATGGAAGGTGCAATTGAGCCTATAACTTTCTGGTACAGATTGGAATTCTTCGAGAGCTCAAGTATCGTCTTCTCGTCTTCCTTGTTGATGTCAACCTCTTCAAACTCCTTCTCAACCCTCTTAAGATGCACTGTGTCAAGGAATTTGGAATAAACAGTTCTAGAAGCCTGCCCCCTGCTCTCACTAAAAGGCCTTATCCTCAAAACACCAGTTACCTCAACCCTCTGCCCAGGGCTGATAGTATTGACCAAATCGTCCTCCATCCACACTTCAACGTGGCTTGCTGGAGCGCCTCCTCTCGTCATCTCCAGAGGCTCCTGAGCTTCGGCTTTTTGCAGGTTGACGAATTTTGACTCCTCCTCATCGTGCTGCAAACCCTTCCTCTTGCAGTTGGAGCATGTTTCGGGTATTACGGTATTCTTCTCAATAAGAATTTTCTCAATATTCTCGCAGTACGGGCATCTCAGCACCATCATCTTAACTTTCGGCCTTATCTCAGTCCTCCTCGTTATCAGGCCGTCAATGCATATGAGCTTACCAACGTGGTCTGCGCCAATATCCTGAATCATGGGCCTGCTCTGCTCAGGCAAATCAAAGAAGCGCACATGCGGCTCGAAAGGCACATCGTACTGGGATGACATCGCCATCCCTTTCAGAGCATTCTCAGCCGCCTTTATGAATAAATCAGGCTTGTTCAGCAGGTTGTCTGCAATCTTACTGCTGTATCTGCTCAGCTCAGTGTAGCTGACTTCCAAGCTCCTCCTCTCTGGGTACCTGTCAAGAAGCTTCTCAACTTCCTCCTTACAGAAAGTATCAAAGAACCTTTCGAACTCGTCAACTATGAGGGTTATGTCCTCGGCCATTCACCTCTCCCTCCTAAAAAAGAGTATTGCTATTTTATACCGTAGTGCATAAATATCTTTTGCTGACCTATCCCTTATCTGGATGGGTTTAAATAGGTGAGGAAGGGGTAACTTTCCACTGGGTGATTGAAATAAGAATAACAATAACTGCTGCACTGCCATATGCGAATGGGCCATTGCACCTAGGGCACATCAGAAGCACATATCTCCCTGCGGACATCTATGCACGATACCAAAAGCTTGCCGGAAATGATGCTGTTTACATCTGCGCCAGCGATGAGCATGGCACACCCATAGTTGCAGCTGCCGAGAAGGAGAAAAAGGAGCCTGAGGAGTTTGTGAAGTATTACCATGACAGAGACAAGAGCGAGTTTGAGAAGCTCGGCTTCACCATGGACATATTCCATAGGACTTCATCAAAAGAAAACAGGGAAATGGCCCAGCACTTC
>JACCLG010000016.1 GCA_013425335.1 Microcaldota archaeon | reverse complement strand
CTTCACAGACCCAAACTACGTCACAACAGGCAGCTGCTCAGCTGCAAATAACTACACCTCAAGCGGGACAATAACCACCCCCATGGAGACCTATTCACAGGTCATGTACTGCGGTGACGGCATATGCTCCTCAGAAATTGGTGAGAACAGTGCGTCCTGCCCTATAGACTGTCCTGCGCCTACTTCACTTATAGTAACTGCCAATCCTCCCGCGGTACCTGCTGACGGGACGCAATCAACCATAATTGCAACAGCGAGGGGTCCCGCAGGACTTATGCAGGGAGTTCAGGTTTTATTTGTGTCAACGCCAATTGGGAATTTGGATAACGTTTTAGCCATAACCAACTCCTCAGGGAATGCAGTTGTCCATCTCTCCTCAACCCAGGTAGGCACAGCCACAGTGACTGCAACTGCTGTGATAAGCAATTCAACAACAGTGAACTTCTACATATGCGGCAACGGGGTTTGCGAGATAGGGGAAACATACGCGAGCTGCCCTGATGACTGCTGCGATGCTGACTGCACTGCCCTGAACCCGAGCGCTGTCAGCGATAACACCTGCCATGCAGAGTGTAATGGTCACGCAGGATGCCTGAACTTCATACAAAACTGCAACTTGCAGGCTCCTGGTGCCATGGCATGCGATAGCGAAGGGTTCGGAAAAGGAAAATGCTGCTCTGGGCAAATAATCAGCTGTGGCACAACACTTACCACATCCTGCCCATCAGATGACTGCAGCAACGGACTCTACAACTACTGCACCTACTCACAAGGCTCATGCTCCAATACCTGCTATGGAGGAAGCTGCGTCACCTGCAGTCCAAGCTGCGTTCGAAACTGCAACAGCTGCCCCATAAACTCCCAATGCCCTGCAAACTACTGCGGACCTCTCTTTGGGTCTATAAACACCTATTCACTACTTGCATCCTGTCAAGAACAATGCTTCTCAGGAAGCTGCCAAAGCTGCACACCAACATGTTCAGGTCCAACCCTCGGCGTCTGCGACCTCGTGAACGCAACTTGCCCACCAGACTACTGCCAAGACAGCAATACGATATGCTTCTACCAGAACCCACAGTGTCAAACACTATGCAATAACGGAAGCTGCGAACCAACCTGCACACCCCCATCCAATTGTAGCTCAGTGCTAAAATGCACTTCCTGCGGCGGCACAAAAACCCAAACGTGCCTACCATCCTACTGCCAAGACCAGTACACGTACTGCTTAAACCGCTCCATCTGTGACTTATCCTGCTCCGGCACCCCAGGTACATGCGACTGCGCACTACCAGCATGTACAACATCCTGCTCTCCATGCGGAGTGAACACTACCTTCCCAGGCCCCCAGCCCTCCGGCGGCTGCTATGACGAGGGGTCGGGGTACGCCTACACACCTACAGCTTGCAATATTCCCTGCGTAGGAAATGGTAACTGCGGCAGCTGCACTAATTCATGGGTACTCCAAAATACTAGCTGCAACCCCTTTACGGTATGCTATAATGGAGCCTGCGTCTCATGTGGTACTGACTGTCCAACCTGTGGCGATCACACCTGCGACTCAACATATGAAAATTGCCAGAACTGCCCACAAGACTGCGGCCCATGCTGAGCTGTGGTGATAAAGTATGCAAAACTTGAAATGAAGAGACCTACGCCAGCTGCCCCGCGGACTGCTGCTCCGGAACTGTAGGAAAGGATGAGCACCATGTGTAGTTGATAAAACTCTAGATGCGCAGCTGTTTTATGAGTATTTACCAGCCTAGAATTTGGAAAAGCACGCAGGTCAGCGGATAACGAAGCTGCCCTCAACCCCCACTCCACACTCTCCGCAACAGAGCAGCGAGAGCGCAATGCTACTGCAACTCTTTTATATTCTAAAATTCATATAACAAGCATGCAGAAGACTGGCATAGCAAAGGAGGAAGATGTTCATTCGCAGGCTCAGCCGATAGAGAGCGAGCTGCGCAAAGCAGGCATCAGAACAAAAATATCCGACTTCATAAAGAGGCGCCACACTACCCATGAGGTGCAGCTTCCGCCAAAAGAGGAGGTGGAGCAGAGCATAGAGTCGCGGTTCTCATTTTTGGATAATGCGCAGCCTAGCAAGAAACTGCAATGCGGAGCTGGCATAGCTGACTCAGTGTCGCTATACCTAATGACTTTTCACAATTCTGTTGCGGGGCTAGGTCTGCCAGGGTTGATAGCTTCAGAAAGCATCTCGCTGGTGAAGAATTATGCGGACAATAGGCATTATTCACAATTAGGGAAGAAAGAGCTAAAATTCCTCAAGGAATACAAATCGGAGATTATAGATGTGTTGGAAGGAAAACTGTCTGGTGCCAAGAGTGAAAGTCAAAGGAGGGAGGTTAAGAAGCTCATAAACGAAACCAAGAACCTGTTTTCGGATATTGAGTGGAAAAGCAAGCAGAATCTGAATACTGTGCTTGGGAGCAGGGGCGAGGCATTCGTCGGCTCAGCTGTTGCGTTCGGCCTCAACAACACTTTATTCAAACCGGCTGTCGACTGGACTTCCAACTATTTAAACAATTTTGTCCGTGTGATGTCACCTGAAGGCTTGGCTGGCAACCCTTATTCGGCTCTTATTGACGTTATTGTCAGGGCAGGATGGCTCGTTACTACAAGTGCAATCACAACCTACCTGGCTTACGAAGCCCACAAAGACATTTCCAAGAACTCGCCTGCCCGCAGGGATGATGCGATACATGAGTTGAAAGACAGAGTGGAAGCTCTCTACGAAAGAATTCAAGAGCTGTGAGGATTTACTTGGAATAGAATTCAACCAGCTTCTTTATGCCGTCATTCAGGGAATACCTGCTCACGAACCCAAGCTCCCTGCGCGCCTTCTCGGTGCTTGCCCCTGTGAGCGGCACATAGTTGTGCACAGGGTTCGGTATGTACTTCGGTTTTATCTTCTTTCCAAGGAATAGGTTAAGCAGTGCAACAACTTGGTTGAATGTTGTCACCTCCCCTGTTCCTATGTTGTATGCCTCCCCTGCCCTCCCACTCTTCATGGCTCTCAGGTTGGCATCAACAACATCCTCAACATAGGTGAAATCCCTGGCCTGCTCTCCATCGCCGTATATCACAGGCCTCTGGCCCTTCTTCATGACCCACAGGAACTGGGAGATGATGTTGGCGAATCTGCCCTTGTGCAGCTCATTCGGCCCGTAGACTGAGAAATATCTCATGCCGATGCTTTCAAGCCCGTACTCATCCAGATACTGCATTGCGCATATCTCCATGACATACTTGGAGATAGTATAAAATGACTTTGGAGTTACAGCCATTGTTTCTATGTGAGGTGGCGTCAGATCATGGTAGATGGAGCTGGAGCTTGCGTACACCACCCTCTCCACCCCATTCTCCTTTGAGGCCTGCAGGACATTCATGAGTCCTCTGATATTGACGTCCGTTGCATGGCGCGGGTCGTTGTTAAACATTGGAGAACTGCTACAGGCTGCCTCGTGGAAAACATACTCAAACCTGCCGCTTTTGAAAAGACGGTCTGTCAGCTTCTCATCCCTCAAATCAATCTTGAGGAATTTCAGCTTCAAACCTTTGAGGTTGCTCCTCCTGCCAAGAAACAGGTTATCCGCAACTGTCACCTCATGCCCAAGCTCACAAAGTTTTTTGGATATGTTGCTGCCTATGAAACCTGCCCCACCGGTAACAAGTATCCTGCCCATAAAAACCCCTTCTCAGAAGTTTAATACTCCCCTTATATTACGAGAAATGCTTATTAAATCTACTGCTCCCAATTATAAAGCTGAGAGTGAATGCATGGAACTGTCGAATATTTACAAATATAAAAACTACAAATTACTTATCATAATACCCATAGTGCTAATTGCCTTATCCTTATACTTCATACCAAAAATTCCCACTGGATTGGATCTCAGGGGCGGCACCCTCATAACTGTCCAGACCAACAGCTCGTTTAATGAGTCCGCGCTTCGTGATGCTCTTACTAAAAACCTTGGAGTGCACGAAGCTTCAATAGATACGCTGAAAAGTCCTCTGGGAAGCAAGGTTGAGATAGAGATTGAGCAGAATGAGAGGATAGCAAAGGGAGAAAAAGACATGAAAAACTTCTACTCCAGAAATGAGGAAGTGAATGGGCTGGAGTACGATATCTCGCGTTTTAACTCGGAGCTTGAGCTAGCAAATCTCACGCAGATAGAGAGGGAAGAAGCTCAGCGAAGGCTGGCTGAAGCTCAGGCAAGACTGCCGAAAGCAAAGGAAGAGATGAACTCATTTGCAGATTCGGTTATAGGCGACTATGAATTCTTTGTTGGAAAGGTTGACAGAAGTAATGCAACAGACACCAAGAGCCTTGAGAGCCTGCTCGCGAACACATCCGCAAGCGCAAAGGAGAAATACAAGGATAAGATAATTGACGTGATAAGCTCCAGCATGCAGATGGGCGAATTCAGCCTGAAGGATGTAAGCCCTGCCCTGAGCGAGTTCTTCGTTTCTAATATACAGAGTGTTGTCGCCTGGTCCTTTCTGCTCACTGCGATAGTCGTGGT
>JACCLG010000029.1 GCA_013425335.1 Microcaldota archaeon | reverse complement strand
GTTTCTTTAATTCCAATCGAGTGCCATTCCATAACTCACACCAAGCAAAATTATTAAAACGGGCAAAAGTATTAAAGTTATCCATTATAATACTCTCTTGTGAGTGCCATGAAAAAAGCAGAGTCTCTTGAAGGGCATGTCATCGTCTGCGGCTACGGCAAGATAGGCGAAAAGGTTTGCGAGGTTCTTGACGAGGCAAAGAAGGAATATATCGTCATAGACCAGAACCCCACAATTGCAAAGCTGCTGAGGGAGATGAAAATCAACGTAGTGGAAGGCGACGCCACCCATTCGAGGGTGTTGAAGATGGCGAGGATAGAAAAGGCGAAGGGGCTTGTCACGACTTTCGGAAGCGATACGAACAACGTATTTGTGATTCTCACGGCGAGGGAGCTCAACCCCGATTTGCTGATAGCCAGCCGGGCAGTCTTGGAGGAAGTTGTGAGCAAGATGCACAGGGCAGGGGCAGGCATAGTTGTGCTTCCCGAGGTTGTCGGCGGGATGGAGCTCGGGAAAGAGATGGTGAGGAGAAAGCTGAAGATAGGGAGCTTGAAGGTGTAGGAATGGCATTCAAGTGGAAGCTGGATTATCTCATTGCACTAATAATAGTCTGTATTTTCATTCTATCCGTCTCATCGCTTGTTCTTATAAGCAATATTGAACTGCCCGTTGCATTATACTGGACTGCAGCAACAGTATTCAGCGTCCCGGGCCTGGTTCTGGATGTCCCGCACTTCTACGGGCTTTGGACAGTCCAGATATTCACCTTCATAAACGGTCTTGCGTATCTAGTTCTTGTCACTTTCATAACCGCAAAATTTGTCAATATACTCTCAAAAATTGATGTGCGCAAGAGGGACATGAAGAGGAAGATAGACTCAATGAGCGACCACATAATAATATGCGGCTACGGCAGGGTTGGACAGAAGGCTTGCGAGGTACTGGATGACCACACCATGGCATATGTGGTTATTGACAGAAACCCCCAGACTGTGAAGCTGCTGAGGGAAATGAATGTGCCTGTTGTTGACGGGGATGCAACCCACTCCAAAGTTCTCCAGGCGGCCGGCATAGAGAGGGCTGGCGGGCTCATAGCAGCCCTTGGCAATGACACGAAGAACGTTTATATAACTCTCACAGCGAGAGAGCTTAACCCCGATCTCATAATAGCAAGTAGAGCAGTCTCAGAAGAGGTGGTGAGCAAGCTGCATCGGGCAGGCGCCGAGGTGGTTGTGCTGCCAGACGTGGTTGCAGGCCTTGAGCTTGGCAAGGAGATAACAGAGGGCATTTAATGCTAGTAAAGAGGTGAGCGAGATGGCAATTTCCATGAATGCGCCGGTTGAGGAGGGCAAGGAATACGAGGTGACAATAGACGCGCAGGGTAGCAAGGGCGATGGAATCGCGCATTACGAGGGGTTCGTGATATTCATCCCTAATGCCAAGGTAGGGGACAAGGTGAAGGTGAAGATAACCGCTCTGAGAAGAACCTTTGCCATAGGGGAAATAGTCCTGTGACATGCTCCACCCTAAAGGGTGCGGGCTTCCTGCTTCACAGACGTTGCTTCTGCAACATCTCTCTCCTTCTGCAAGGAATTGCAGGCGTTACTTCCCCCTTGCCCAGGGGTAGCTCTCATATGAGTATGCTTTCATCCCACCTCTGAAGCATGTGGGGTTTCTCGCTTGCTTCTGCTAATTTAGAGCAGTATTCCGGCAGAGTAGCACATCAGGGTGAGGAAGAGCAATACTACAATAAATGTTCCAACGAGCAGCGCTAGCTTCAGCTCCCTGATGACCTCATTCATAATGTCCTTCATTTCGCTTATGTCTGATTCAGCGCCTGCCACACTATCCCGTGTTGAGTTGATATTCGATGCCATCTCCCCACTGTAGGATGACAGTGAAGAGAGCGAGGGGCGCGTCTCCCCAATCTGCGCTGAGAATTCTGAGAACGAGTTTGCCGAGTCATTGAGCTGCTCCAGCGAATCGTTGGGCACCGGCACCCCAGCTGCTCCAAGGCTTTTGGAAAGGTTTGAGAGGGAGGATGACAACCCGCTTGACCCGTTCTCAAGTTTCACCATGGCTGCTGACATGTTCCCGGAGAATTCGGAGAGGGAGCTGATGCTGTTGGATGCAGAGTTGAGCGATGCAACCCCGCTGTGAACCGCGGATGCCGCATGGTCCATTGTGACAACTGCTGTTGCGCCCACCCTATCAATGAGAGGCGACAGCACAAAATACATGACAATTGCCGCAATAATCCCTATTGCGCCGCACACGATTCCGGCAACTCCCATCGCCTTTTTTGCTTTCTCTAGAATCTCCGCAGTCTCCATTGCACCGCCTCTGGGGCAGTTCACCCTTTCTTGTCAATGACATTCTGGTATATGTCCAGAGTGTCCCTCGCAATTTTGTCCCATGTGAAATGCTTGAGCACCCTGTCCCTTCCGTTCTTGCCAAGCCTGCCTGCCAGGTCAGGATCTTTGAGTATTTTCAGCGCCTTGACTGCCACATCGTGTGCGTCATCAGGCTCGCAGTAGAAGCCTGTCTCGCCTTCAACCACCGCCTCCCTCAGGCCCCCCCTCCCCACGAGCACCGGCTTGCCCATGCTCATCCCCTCAAGGGAAACTATGCCGAACGGCTCATACCTTGAAGGCGCGCACACCATATAGCTGCTCGCATACAGTATAATTCTTTCCTCCTCGTCAACCCACCTGTCAATCATCATCACCTTGTCTGCTATGTTGAGCTGCCTTGCAAGAACCTTCAGCTCGTCAGCCATCTCCCCTCTGCCGAGTACGACCAGCCTGGCCTCGGGGCACTCCCTCAATATCTCGGGCATTGCGTTTATGAGGGTGTTCATTCCCTTCACCCATGTGAGCCTGCCCGTGAACAGGATTGGCTTCTCGCCCTCCTTTATTCCAGCCTTTGCCCTGAACTCGTCAATTTGCTGTTTGCTGAACCTGCTCATGTCATACTTCTTCTCATCCACCCCATTCCAGCAGACCCTTATCCTGTCCGCCGGGAAATACAGCCTGTGCAGCTCATCCCTCATGGCAGAGCTTACCGTTATTATCCTGTCCGCATAGCTTGCTGTCGAGAACTCCAAATTCCTTATAGTTTGCGAGCCCCCTCCCCCGCTTCTCCCGTGCTCAGTCGAATGCACGTGGAAAACCAGCGGCTTGCCTGTGTTCTTCTTTGCAATCACACCTGCAATCGCCGAGAGCCAGTCGTGGCATACTACGATGTCGAACTCCTCCTTCCTTGCAACCTCGTTTGCGAACTTGTTTGCGGAGAGGAAGTTATATGTTAGAACATCTGAGAAAAACTTCAGGCCGTCTCCCCACCTCTTTATCTCATCGTCAACGAATGTCGGCAGCACAGGTGTTGCATCCGCAAGCAGTGGCCTGTGCACCGTTATATTATTCAGCTCCTCCTTCCTTGGAAGCTTCTCGCCATCGTTCATTGTGAAAACAACCAGCCTGTGCCCCATCTGGTCAAACTTCTTGGTTATCTCAGCTGCATATGTGCCAAGCCCGCCCACGAGCCTTGGAGGATACTCCCACACAAAGTAAGCAATTCTCACCTTACCACCTCGTTTTTATCTCCTTTTGAAATACTCCTCAGCCTCTCGGCACCCCCGCTTTCTGCTATGAATCCTGCCACTTCAGGAGGGACGAGCTCCTTCCACTTGTTTCCCGAGAGCATGAGCTTCCTTATACATGTCCCGTCGCACCTCTTCCTCTCGAAGAGAGGCACTTCAAGCACCTTTTTTCCTGTCCCGGAGAAGAGCAGCTTCACAAGCGGATTGTTGGAGAAGACAACTCTGAACTCAGGGCAGAGCGATTCCAGGTGGCTCACCCACAGTGCATTGTTGTTTATGTCGGAAACAGGTATGATGATGCATCTGCCCTCAAGCTTCTTTGCTTTCAAGACCCTCCTTATCATCTCAACTCTCTCCCCTGCAGTGAATAAATCCATCCTGTCAAAAGACCGCTGGGTGCTGCCCACTGCTATCACAAGCTCGTCGCATCTTTTCAGCGCCCACTCAATCCCCTTTAAATGTCCGTTGTGGAACGGCTGAAACCTGCCTATGAACAAGCCCCTCATGCAAGGGTATTTGCAGATATTCTTATTTAACCTTTCCGTAAAGCGAGCTCATAAACCTGCATGAGCTTCTTTCCGCTTATCCCGCTGATGTTTCTCTCGAGTACCACCCTGCCTTTCGAGAGCACGGCAAGCCTCTCGCAAGCCCCACAGAAATCCTCAAGCTGGTGTGTTGCAACGACAACTGTTTTCCCCTCCTTCTTGAAGAGCTTCATCAGCCCCAGAATCTCTTTCGTTGACTCCGTGTCAAGCCCTGCAGTCGGCTCATCCATCAGGATTATGTCAGGGTTGTGCAGAATTCCCACCGCTATCTCCAGCCTCTTCCTCGTCCCGGATGACAGCCCCTCAGCGTTTTCATCCAAAATTTCATCTAGCTTCAGAGCTGTCACAGCATGCTGCCTCCACTCCGCATCCCCTGCCCCGCTGAGCTGGGAGAAGAATGACAGGTTCTCTCCAGCTGTAAGCTCATCGCTAAGCTTCGGGTGCTGGTAAGCATACCCAAGCTTCAAACCTCTCCCAATTTCAACTCTCCCTCTGCTTGGGGAGAGGACTCCTGCAATTATGTTCAGAAGTGTGGTTTTCCCGCTTCCGTTGGGCCCGGCTATGCAGAAGATGCATCCTCTTGGTATTCTCAAGGAGACATCAAGAAGGGCAGGCTTCCCGCTGAAATACCTGCTCACCTCCTCCACGACAATCGCATCAGCCATCCCTAAACCTCCTTGCGAAATAGCAGAACAGAGCCAGCGAGATTATGATCCACAGAACCACTATTCCAATATAATCCTGCAGTATGCTTGCGCTCAAACCTTTCACTGCAAAGCCCCTAAGCACCACAAGCGCATAATAGCTTGGAAGGATTTTGGGAACCATCTGCAGGTATGAAGGCAGGAATCCCACGGGGTAGAGAGCCCCCGAAAAGGCAGTCACAAGCCCGAAAAGGAGTGAGCAGACATACCTGCCGGTGTTTGAAAGCTTCAACGCAAATGCAATCAACATGCCTGTTGAAGTCAGCGCGAAGGATGTGAGCACTATTGCGGCAGCTGAGAGGTAGTTTATGTTCATCAGCGGCATCTCCAGGTAGCTCTGTGTCGCAAGCAGCATTGCTATCTGGATCAATGCGAGAAGAAGCGAGAAGAGCAGCTTGCTACAGATGAACTCCCATATGTTCACACTTGACAGAACCCTTGACATAATGCCGCTGTCCTTCATTGTGTTAAAAGGCACAATCAGTATGCCTGCCACCGCAAGCAGAATTACCAAAACGCCCGGGGCGAAATACTCAATCGGCGTGATGCGCCTGCCAATCTTGTCAACAGTTATCTCAGGGCTGAGGCCCGCGCGCCCCAGCTCATACTTCAGTATCTCAACAACATAATCTGAAATTTCCGCAAGTGGCGATAAAGAGTTGTCAACATATATTGTCACATTGCCTTTCCCCTTACTCATGCCTGCTGGAACCGACACCACGAAATAGGACTCCTCCCTGCTGAGCTTCCTGAATGCATCCTCCCTGGAATCAACTGTCGGGGAGCAGAACTGGGAGAGTATGCCGTATGTGGCAAACTTCATGTCTGCATCACTGACGTTTGCATCTGCAGCTATAACTGAGGCAGGAGTGCTCTTCGGTATGACCTGCTTGAAGCTCGCGAACATTATGCCGAACCCCACAGGCAGGAGGATTATGAAGAGAAGCATCAGCGCATTTCTCTCAATTGTGAGTAAATCCCTGCCCACCAGTGCCTTGAGCTTGCCAGCTGAAGCCATGAGTTATTATTGCAGGGCATTTAAAATATAACTGCTCAGAAAATCTGCGAGGAATCCAGCGCATAGCCCTTCTCGCTATACTTTTTCTCAAGCAGAGCTTTTCCTATCTCGCTGAGTTGCTTTTCATCCAGCTCCCCAAGAATTAGAACGCCGCTTTTCTTCACATCAGGGAACTTCTCCCTGTACTCCTCAACATACTTCACAATCCCTTCAACAAACTGCCTGCTCGCCTCAAAGTATTGCGGGTATGCCTTTCTTATCTTCTCGTTTTCAGGAGCCTGGCTTAAGAGACTCTGGTAGCGCTCTACATTGTTGATGAGAGTTACCTTCGGCTCTTTGACAAGCGCGACCAAATCCGATGCATATTCACTCTCTGATGGGTTGAACCTGCTCCTCTCCCCCACGGCAAGTATGGGCGGCCCCTTTATCACATAAACCTCTTTCAGCCCTTCCTCTGTGCGCACTTCCTGCTTCTTCCTCTCCCTCAGGAAGCTCTCCTCCCCGTGGGTTTTCATCAGTATTATCTTCTCCCCAACCTCATGGTATTCATTCATCCTCTCAACATTCTTCTTTACCCTTGCTTCTTTTTCCTCTGGCTTCTCCTCCCTCTTCAGGTAGTCCTGGGTCAATTTCAGGAGAACAACCTCAGTCATTGCGACATTCACGCTGGCAGACCTGCTCCTTGCGTATTCCTCAACTTCCCTGCTGCTGACATCCTTAAAATTATCCACAAGCTTCCTCTCCTCCTCCCCTGCCCTCTCCAGGGTTGCTTCCCGCCTCGCAATCATCCTCTTGTAATCATCATTCCTCACGACTATAACGCTGCCTTCGGATTTGGGGGCATAACCTACAAGGTATTCGCTCTTGTTTGTAACAACATCCTCTACAAAATCAGCCCTCACACCGGTATTCCCGTAGGCATGAATCCTGCTCTCGCCCACCTTTCCGAACAGGTAGTCTATGTTCGACCATTCCCTGCTCTCTGCGCTCGGCTGAGTGACTATGAAAATATAGTTGTTCTCCCTGAAAAAATCCTTTATGTCATCAATGTAAGGGTGCTGCAACCCTGCGGCAGTCGAGGTCTTGAATACAGGATTTTGGTAAATCTCGTCTGCCAGCTTCGCAACTACAGCCTCCAGTTTTGCGTCATTCAGCCCCCTTGCGGTTGTCTTGAGCTTTTTTGTAGCATCCTCCAATTCGGCATCGCGTGCTCCGCCCTTCTCGTTAAGGTGGTCCATAACCTGCTTCAAGTCACTTATAAGAGACTCAACCTGCTTGCTCCTCTGCTGCGAATCCAAAAGTCTTGATCTGAACTCAGTTGGAGGGAGCTGTGTAACCACACCTGCATTTTCCCCCATGTAAGTCTGCATGCAAATATTCTGAGTTTTGTCTTATTTAAAAGTAGCAGTAAATAAAAAAATAAAAGGGGATAGCGCTCCCTAGAGCGCTATTTTCAGGCCAAGTTCCTTCTTCAATTCTCTGTACCTGTTCCTTATTGTGACCTCAGTCACTCCGGCAACGTCTGCCACTTCCTTCTGGGTTCTCCTCTCCCCAACCATTGCGCGGGCTATATACACAGCTGCAGCTGCAACTCCTGTCGGGCCCCTTCCGGAAATCAAGCCTTTCTGAATTGCCTTCTTGAGCAGGTTTATTGCCTTCTCCTGCACCTGCCCTGAAAGCCTCAGAGCTGCCGTGAACCTCGGCACATAGTGGGTCGGGTCTGTCAGAGGAATTTTCAAGTCGAGCTCATGTGTTATGAACCTGTAGGTTCGGCCAATTTCCTTCTTCTCCACCCCAGAGATTTCGGAAATCTCATCCAGTGTCCTGGGTATCCCATAGCTCCTGCAAACAGCGTAAAGCACTGCAGAAACAACGCTCTCAATCAATCTTCCCCTTATCAAACCCTTCTCAATGCATTTCCTGTAGAGCAATGCTGAAGACTCCCTGATGCTCTCAGGCAGACCAAGGTAAGAAGCTATCCTGTCCAATTCACTGAGGGCAATTGCCAGGTTCCTCTCCATTGAGGAAGCAATGCTGGCTCTCTTGTGCCACTTCCTCATCCTGTACAGCTGAGCCTGTTTCTTTGAGGGAATTTTTGCACCTCTTATATCCCTGTTATACTGGTCAATTTCTGTAACAAGACCTTTGTTTGGCCTCATGTACTTGACAGGCGCACCGCCTCTTGCCCTCTTCTCCCTCTGTTCTGCATCAAAAGCCCTCCACTCAGGACCGGAATCAACTATATTGTCTGCCACTATAAGCCCGCAGTCTCCGCATACGAGCTCTCCCCTCTCGTAGTCCCTTGTCAGCTTTTTGCTCCCGCATTCTGGGCATTTTTCATCCATTTCATACACCTCTCTTTTCATTCATACGGGGCGAATCCCGCCCCTAACCATTCCGAGCATTTCACTTCGATCAGGTTTTCTAAGCTCTTTGTCCACCTCGAAAAAGAGCAAAACCTTTTTAAATGATAGAGCATAACTCATATAAATACTTTTCGGTTCTGAGGGAACTTTTTGTGAGATTCTTTCATTCTACTTCGTAATACCGTATTTCAAAAACTTCCCATAAATTTACGATATTGAATGATATAAAAATTACCATCAGATATACTATTCTATAGCGCTCCTTGCACCGCTTTTCATAAGAAGGTTTAAATCAAATGTCCCACCATTACTATTGGAGGTGAGATTACGGAGGCTTCTAAATTGTATTCTCTGCCGAAACTGGAATATGATTACAAGGATTTGGCTCCCTACATATCTGAGGTGCAGCTGACAATACACCACCAGAAGCACCACCAGGCTTACGTCAACGGCGCAAATGCCATCTTTGATAAGCTTGACAAGGCAAGGAAGGAAGGGACAGACCTGGACATGAAATCTACGCTGAAGGAGCTTTCCTTCAATATAGGCGGGCATATCCTCCACTCCCTCTTCTGGGGCAATCTAGCTCCTGCAAAGGGCGGGAAGCCTGGAGGGATGCTGGTTGATTCAATAAACAAGGAGTTCGGAAGCTTTGAGAGGTTCAAGAAGGAGTTCTCGCAGGCTGCAATGAGCGTGGAAGGTTCCGGCTGGGCCGCCCTGAGCTTCTCTGAGCAGACCAACAGGCCCGTTATAATGCAGATAGAGAAGCACAACATGAATGTCTACCCAACCCACAAAATACTCATGGTTCTTGATGTGTTTGAGCATGCCTACTACATCGACTACAAGAATGACCGAGCAAAGTTCGTTGAGGCATTCTGGAACATAGTGAACTGGGATGAAGTGGGCAGGAGAATGGAGGGGTAGTTGCCATGAAGATTCTAATTATCTGCGGCAGCAGGAGGAAAAACTCCCTCACAAGGAAGCTCACGGACATAGCTTTTGAGTATGCAAGAGGCAAGTACCAGGATGTTAGCTATGTAGACTTGGAAAAGACAAACGTGGAACCCTTCAGAGGGTTTAACGAGGATTACAACAAGGAGACGAAAGATGTCATAAAACTCATGGAAAGCTCTGATGTTTTTATAATCGGCTCTCCGGTGTACGATGCCCTGCTCAGCTCTGGGGTGAAGAACCTCTTCGAGCATCTCAACTACAAGGCGCTTGAGAAAAGCGTTGCAGGCTTCATAATTAAATCCACCAATGCCGGGAGCAGCCAGCAGGTGAGGGGACATCTCGTTGCATTGGTGAACTACTTCCATATTCTCAGCAACCCCAGGCCGGTCTTTTCAATTGACGACGACTTTGATGAAAAAGGGAATTTAAAAAATGAGAGTATACGGGAAAGAATATTCAAGCTGGTTGATTCTACTGTCGAGCTGAAGAGATGATCTGCCATACTTCTGCACGATACATTTCTTCAGCTTTGAGATGTGCTCCTGTTTTAAATAGTTAAAGAGGAATAATCTAAGCATGCATAAAGTTTCAACTGACAAGCTCGTTTGAAAAAATAAAGAAGGAGTACGGAATTGCATAGCGCCGTTTAAGTCGTAATTTATTTATTTTTTACACATTATCCGCCTAATTTTGTAAATTTTACCATAATAAGTGTATAAAATCCTCAAAATTTGGAAAATTTACACATTTTTCCGATAAAGTTATAAATATAACCTAGTTATAATCCGCTATGGAGGTGGTGAGGCACATGAAAAAGTGTGCATGCTGTGGTAGATTGTTTGACCCTGAGAAAGACAGGTCTTTTGTATATTGTGAGAGTTGCATCAAAGATGTGGAAGAATTACTCGTCGGCCCTACGAGAGTTGAGAGCTAGCAGTGCACAATAAAAGATGAGCTCTCTAATCTAGTTTATGTCATCTGAAATATTACAAGAAGGAAAACCTCTCCAGCCGTGCTGCATCTTTGTAGTCAGACCCAAGGTGGAGAAAGTGAAAGAGAAATTCAAACTGCAGTGAAACCTAAACAATTTATTAATACCCTGATGCTAACCTATACCAGTTGATGAAATTTATGGCTGAAAATCATGAAGCCAAGATTAAAGTATGCAAGAATGGCCCGTATCTAGTTTCAGGCAGAATCCCGCTTGCCATTCAGACAATATACGTCAACTCTGAAGGTTATCCCTCAGAATGGCGTGAGGGAGAAAAATATCCCCTGCAGGAAAATTGCGCGCTCTGCCGCTGCGGCCAGTCCAAGAACAAGCCGTTCTGCGACGGAACGCATACCAAGGTGAATTTTGACGGCACCGAGACTGCCAGCAGGAAGAAATTCATGGAGCGGGCTGAAAAGACATCTGGGCCGGCTCTTATCCTGAATGATGCAGAAGATTTGTGCGCAGTCGCACGCTTCTGCGACAGGGCAGGCGGGGCTTGGGAACTTACGGAACATTCCGATGACCCAAACTCGGAAAAAAATGCTATTGAGGAAGCCTGCAACTGCCCCTCTGGAAGACTTGTGATCTGCGACAAAAAAACCGGGAAGGAGATTGAGCCGGTATTTGAAAAGTCCATAGGGCTGGTTGAAGACCCGCATGCAGGAGTGAGCGGCCCAATTTGGGTGCGATGCGGAATCCCAATTGAGTCTGCAGATGGAGTAGTGTATGAGCTCCGCAACAGAGTCACCCTTTGCCGTTGCGGCAAGTCTTCCAACAAGCCTTTCTGTGATGGAAGCCACATGCCGTGACTTTTTAGTTTGAGAATGAGCAGTTAGATTTAAATACTCCTTGCTGCCCAATATTCCTGCAAGTGTTGGAAATGAGAAACGCTAAAGTATGCATATCTGGGAATTCCTTCTTCTTTAGCTTTAGCTATTATTGAGAAGCCAGCACGCAAAACGATTTTTTGACTGTAAAATAATTCACGTTGTGCATGCGGTTGGTTTTGATTCCATGACGGTTATTGAATATAATGCAAAAAAGAGGTGAGAAACATGTGTGGAAAGAAGGAAAGGGATGTCCTTTACATCGGAAGGGATGTCCTTTTCAGACTGTGATATTGTAAAGTTCGGAGGGAGCAGTGTTGCGACAGCGGAGAAGATAAAGAACGCTGCTAGGCTAGTCTCCGAACATGTTAGAAAAGGCAAAAAAACCATCGTGGTAGTGTCCGCGATGGGCAGGACAACAGACGAGCTGATGCAGCTTGCAAACTCGACTGGGAACGTGACCCCGCAACATCTGGATGAGATACTATCTATGGGTGAGAGGACCAGCGCCAGGGTGCTGACTGCAGCCCTAGCCGCCCAGGGGATAAAGGTCGATTTTGTAGATATAGAGAAACCGGAATGGCCTCTCATAACGGATGGGGATTTCGGCGATGCCAAAATACTTCTTGAGGAGACTAGGCCCAGAGTGTTAAGACTTCTAGCGGAGCGGATGCACGAATTAGATGCGTTGGTCATACCGGGCTTCATAGGAAAGACCAGAAAAGGGGAGATAACAACCATCGGGAGAGGGGGAAGCGACACTACCGCATTCGTGATAGCTGATGCGCTGAACACCAAGCAGGTGATTCTGGTAAGCGATGTGAGCGGAATAATGTCCGCAGACCCTAAACTGGTTGACTCCCCAAAGAGGATTGATGAGATCGAGGTGAAAAAGCTAGTAGGTCTAGCAGACAGCGGGTTGAAATTCCTGCATAAGAAGGCTCTCAGTCACAAGCCCAGAGGGACTGATGTAAAGCTCATAGGCAACCAGAGCAGGAGCCTAGATGCCGGCGGCACCATCATAAGGGGCAGCATGAAAGACGTGGAAATAGATATAATCTCGGCTGATGCTTCGGCAATAACAATTGTGGGGGAGGGTATATCCTCAAACCCTGCCCTGCTGGCCGAGATGCTTTCTGCATTCAAGCATGAGGACGGCGGCATTCTCGGGATGGCTGCGAACAGTGACAATCTTGTTTTCTACGTCCACTCCCATGCGTCCGAAAGAGTATGCAAAAAATTGCATTCCTTGGTAGCGGAAAACAGGGAGACCATGGGACTTGCCCTGAGGAGTGGCCTAGCGTTGATTATGATAAACGGTATCAGCCTGCAGGAGACGCCGGGCTCAATTTCGAGGGCAGCAACCCTGCTGAGGGATGCCGGCGTGAATATTTTCGGCCAGTACACAGTCATGTCAGAGATTTTCCTAATGGTGAAGAAAGATGACGGCGAGAAGGCAGTGGAACTACTGCGTAAGGAATTTGTGAGAGGTGAGAAAAATGAAAAAAGTTGATGTTGCCTTGCTGGGCGCCACAGGTGTTGTAGGGCAGAAATTCATCCAGCTGCTTTCAGGGCATCCGTGCTTGAGGCTGGTTGAGTTGTTCGCATCGGAAAAATCCGCTGGGAAAACACTGGAAGAGGCAGCGCAGTGGATTGTCAGCGATAGCATTCCGGAAGTTGCGAGGAACATAAGAATAAAGAGCACTGCAGAGCTTCCGCAGAGCACTATAGTCTTTTCCGCGCTGCCGGGCGAAGTGGCAATGGAAGTGGAACTCAGGAACGCCAGAGAAGGCAAACTCGTGGTGAGCAAGGCAAGCGCGCTGCGTTGCGAGAGCGATGTGCCCATACTGGTCCCGGAAATCAATCTGGAGCATCTGGAGATTTTGAAAATCCAGAAGAAGAATCGCAAGAGCAGAGGGTGCGTTATAACAGACCCAAACTGCACAACCACAATACTCACGCTTTCCCTGGCTCCGTTGCAGGAGCTGGGTATGGAGGAAGTACTTGTCACAACAATGCAGGCTATCAGCGGTGCGGGATTCCCTGGCGTGGCGTCCCTCTCGATACACGACAATGTGATACCGCACATAAGTGGTGAGGAAGAAAAAGTGGTCAAGGAGTCCAAGAAAATACTTGGAAAGTGCGAAAACGGCAGAATCTCAGAGGCGGCTTTCAAGCTCTTCGCAAGCTGCAACAGAGTGCCAGTTATAGACGGGCATACTGAAAGTGTTCACGTTCGCTTCAGGGAGAGGGTCGACCCAGAGAATGTCAAAGAGTTGATGCGCAATTTCAGGTCACTGCCCCAGAAGCTAGAGCTGCATTCAGCTCCCAAACAACCAGTGATAGTCAGAAGTGAGGAGGACAGGCCCCAGCCCAGGTTAGACCGCGGCAGCGGAAATGGTATGGCAGTGACTGTGGGAAGGGTACGAGAAGGTATTGACGAGAGGTCGGTGGCTTTCACAGTCTGCGGCCACAATACAGTCAGAGGAGCTGCAGGAGCCAGCATACTGGATGTAGAGCTGCTGCTGAAAACAAACATGATAAACGAACTGGTAGGTGATGTGTTATGAAAAAACTTATGGAAAGAATCTTGGAGAGAGGTAAGGCTGTCATTATACCGATGGACCACGGCGCTACCGAAGGTCCGATTGACGGCCTGAGGGATATGGATGCAATAGTGAAGAAAGTTGAGAAAGATGCAACAGCAGTGCTGCTCCATAAGGGCATGGTTAAAGCACTGAACTCCAAGCCCCGTTGTGGGGTGATACTGCATGGGAGCGCCAGCACAAAGGTAGCCCTAGATCCGAACCACAAGGTGCAAGTTGCAACACCAGAGGAAGCACTCAGGATGGGGTGCCAGGGCTTCAGCCTGCACATAAACGTCGGCGGAAGCGAGCATGAGCAGGAGATGCTGGAAGGACTCGCAAAGGCTGCCGAGGAATGCGACAGACTGGGTTTGCCTCTGCTCGCAATGATGTACCCGAGAGGCAAGAACATAGAGAAGGTGACTCCCGAAAGCATTGCACTGGTGGCACGCGTAGGAGCAGAGTTGGGAGCAGACATAGTGAAATGCCCGTACAGCGGTGATGCAGAGAGCTTCAAAACCGTTGTGAGAGGCTGCCCTGTCCCCGTAGTGATAGCAGGAGGCGCAAAGAGCAATAGCGACAGGGATGTTCTTGAGATGGTTGCAGGTGCAATGGAAGCTGGCGCTGCAGGAGTCTCTCTTGGAAGAAATGTGTTCCAGCATAAGCACCCCGACAGGATGGTGCATGCACTCCGTGAGATAATCCTGAATAGCAGGAGCCTAGAGGAAGCGCTGGAAATCCTGCAACAGGATGGTGGTTGAAATGAAAGCAGTATTCATAAAAACGAGCAATGCAGATGTCGAGCATGATGCAAAGTTGGCTAGACTTCAGACCATAAAAAACCCAGAGCCACTTGTAATCGTGGAAACTGCAAAGGATGAGGAAAAAGTAACCAATCTAGCAAAGAACTCTAAGCGAGTCTTCGTTAAATGCACTGATTGGAAGGTCATACCACTAGAAAACCTTATAACCAAGACGCGGGGAAAAGCAGAACTCATCTCTGTGGTTAGCTCAGCAGCGGAAGCGAAGCTGGCGTTGGAGGTAATGGAGCTAGGGGTAGACGGAGTTTTGCTTGAAACTGATTCAGCAGCAGAGCTTCAGAAATTCAGTAAGATGCTAGAAGAACACGAATCCAAGGAGAGAATCGAGCTGGAAGAGGCAACTGTTACGAAGGTTCAGCCTATAAGGACTGGAGCACGTGCCTGTCTCGACACTTGTATGCTTATGAAAGAGGGGCAGGGAATGCTCCTAGGCTCCAGCTCGCAGGGAATAGCACTTGTCCAGGCAGAAGTGGTTGAAAACAAGCTTGCCAGTACAAGACCGTTCCGTGTAAATGCCGGCGCAGTTTCTCTATACGTCATGGTACCGAAAAACCGCACAAACTACCTAGAAGAGATGAAGGCCGGTAACGAGGTTATAGTGGCAGACAGGGAGGGGAATAAGGTCGTAACCAATGTCGCTAGGAGCAAGGTTGAGATACGCCCCCTTGTGCTTGTGGAGGCAGCATCCAAAAACGGCAGCGTAGTCAAGGTCATCCTCCAGAATGCCGAAACTGTAAGGCTGGTGACAGCTGAAGGAAGCAAGGCTGTTACTGAGCTGGCAGTAGGGGATAAGATTATGGCGCATTTCGAAGAGGGCGCACGGCATTTCGGCATGCTGCTGAAGGAAGAAACAATAATTGAGAAGTGATGAAGATGATTGTTGGTTGCATAAACGAAAAGACGGCAAAAGGCTGCATACGCGCTATAAAAAAGGCAGCAAGGCACGGCGCCTCGCTTGTTGAGTTGCGAATAGACCATCTGGATACGTTAGATGCCAGCTCACTACAACAAATCATCAGAGCAAGCCCGCTTCCCGTCATCGCAACCTTGAGGAGAAAAGGAAACGGTGGCTTGTTCAAGGGTAAGGAGGGGAAGCGCATAGAGATACTAAAAGCAGCTATAAACGCGGGTGCCAAGTACGTTGACATAGAGCTAGATTCCAGCGAAAATGAACAATGCGAGATAAGAGCGTTGGCCAATGCAACAGCATGCAGGGTTATTGTCTCCCAGCACGATTTCAGAAGCACACCGAGCAGTAGGACGCTGCTGAGCTGGCTGGATAAAGGGAGCAGGGTGGGGGACATAGTGAAAATAGCCACAAAGGCAGACGACATAGAGGATTGCGCGAGAATACTAAATTTGCTTGGAACTGCTAGGAAGAGGGGCATCCCACTAGTGGCTTTTGCCATGGGTGAAAAAGGCAAGTTCACGCGCGTAGTTTCATTGCTCTGCGGCTCGCTCTGGACGTACTGTGCAACAACAAAGTCAGTTGCCCCAGGGCAGATATCCATCAGAGATGTGAGAGAGAGCATGAGGTTGTTGAAATGAACACCATAAACGCAAAAACAGAACTTTACGTTCTGATAGGGGACCCGGTCGAACATTCCTTAAGTCCGGTCATACATAACTCCGCATTTGCAACCCTCGGGATGAATGCGGTTTACCTAGCTGTGCAAGTGAGAAAAGAGAGGCTGAAAGAGGCAGTAGATTCCACGCGGGCACTGGGAGTTAAAGGCATGAATGTTACAATGCCGCACAAAACTGAAATAATCAAACATTTGGATGGGCTGGCGAGTGCCGCAGAAGAGATAGGAGCAGTAAACACGGTTGTGAACAGAAATGGAAAGCTTATAGGGCACAATACAGATGCAGAGGGAGCACTGGCAGCAATAAAAAACAAAGTCAAAACCCTTCGAGACAAGAAAGCAGTGGTTCTTGGTTCTGGAGGGGCAGCCAGGGCAGTCTGCTGGGGGCTTGCAAAGGAAGGCTGCCAGATAGTGATGCTCGCCAGAAATGTCAGAAAGGCAAAAGAAGTTGCAAGGAACACCGAGGCAGAGAAGCTTACTGCAGACAATCTTTCAAACTTCATTCCCAAATCCGACCTACTGTGCAACTGCACTCCAATAGGCATGCATAGGGATGAAACTCCTGTCCCGAAGAATCTCCTAAGAAGGGAGTTGGTAGTTTTTGACTCTGTCTACAAGGTAGGAGGGACGAAGCTGATAGCCGATGCGAATAGCGTTGGCTGCACAACAGTGGGAGGGGAGGAGATGCTAGTAAACCAAGCCATAGCCAGCCTTGGGCTGTGGACAATGAAACAACCTGACAGAGATATCCTGCTTAGTATTGTGAGAGAAGAGCTAGGGATGCAAGCATCCTGCGAGAACATATTCTTGATAGGCTTCATGGGCAGCGGAAAAAGCAGCGTGGGAAGGGCACTTGCGAGAAAATTGAAAATGGGTTTTGTCGACACAGACAGCGAAATAGAGAGGATGGCGGGCAAGAGAATAAAGGAGATTTTTGCAGAGAACTGTGAGGAGACTTTCAGGCAGCTGGAGATGGATGCAGTACACCTAGCGAGCAGGAGGGAGAACTGTATAATTGCTGTGGGAGGTGGCGCAGTCCTCAACCATCTCAACATCCAGAGAATGAGGTCGAGCGGACGTATTGTGTTGCTGCGGGCAAGTCCTGAAACAATCATAAAAAGGCTGGAGGGAGAGGAGGATAGGCCGTTGCTTCTGGGCTTAACTAACAATCAAAGACTGGAACGCATAAATGAGCTGCTAAAGATTCGAGAGCCTCTCTGCCAATCTGCGAAAGATATCGAAGTGGACACTGACAAAGGGAGTACGGAGGAGATAGCATCCAGAATAGTGGAAGCTTTAGGTGTTGTTGTATGAGCACTATAAAAATTGTCATCAGACCTTCGAAAATAACTGGGGAGATTAGGGCGCCACCTTCGAAGAGTTGCACCCATAGGGCGATTATCTGCGCATCCCTGGCAGATGGACTAACAGCGATAATCAACCCCCTGCTCTCAGATGATACAGAAGCAACCCTTCGTGCTTGTGCAGCTCTGGGGGCCGAAATCCTAGAAAAAAACAGCGAGAAAATCACAATACGAGGCAACCGCGGGAAGGTCAAAGCAAAGGAGATTATAGACTGCGCAGAGTCTGGCTCAACACTACGTTTCATGCTACCCGTTGCTGCTATGTCGAACAAGGAGGTTATCTTCACCGGAAAAGAAGGGTTGAAGAAAAGACCGATAAAAGACTTTCTAGCCGCGCTGAGGGAGACTGGAGCAAAAATCGAGCATGCGGAGAGGAGTGGCCTGTTACCCATGAAGATTCTGGGAGGAAACATCTCAGGATTAATAACCATAAGAGGCGATATCAGCTCCCAGTTCATCTCCGGCTTGCTGCTTGCATTACCTCTTGCTAAAGGTGACAGCGAAATACAGCTGACAACCAGACTTGAATCCAGAGATTACGTGGAACTCACTTTGGATGTGCTTGAACAATTCGGAATACGCATCAGACATTCAAAAGACCTTAAAAAATTCAGAATAGACGGAAACCAGAAGTACAGAGCCTGCAAATTCATAGTGGAAGGAGACCACTCTTCAGCAGCTTTCATGCTTGCTGCTGGAGCACTTAGCGGAGCTGTGACAGTCACAAACCTAAATACCGAGTCAAAGCAGGGGGATAGAAGAATAATCGACATACTGCAGTCCATGGGAGCCAAGGTGAACATAGGCAAAAACTCAATTTCAGTTGAAAAAAGCGATCTGAGAGGAGTGAGTATAGATGCGAGGGATATCCCAGATTTGGTACCGATAGTCTCAGTTATCGCAACGCAGGCAAACGGCACAACAAAAATCAAAAATGTAGAGCGGCTGAGAATGAAGGAAAGCAATAGGCTTGCAGGAATAACGGATATGCTGAAAAAACTCGGTGCAACAGTGAGTGTAAAGTGCAACTCTATTGAAATAGAGGGCAAAACCAAACTGGTTGGGAATGAGGTCGAAACCCTTGCTGACCACAGGCTGGTCATGGCTGCCTCAGTCGCAGGCCTGGTTGCAGAAGGCGAAACTATTGTGAATGGGCCAACAGCAATCAAAAAATCTTACCCTGCCTTCTTCGATGATTTCCGCAGGCTTGGAGCAGATGTGATGAGCATGAGTGATGTTCTAGGTAGCACCCTGAAGATAAGGATGCTGGGAGAAAGCCATGGGAAAAGGATAGGCGTCATACTGGAAGGTGTGCCAAAAAACCTGGAAATCTCAAGGAATTTCATCCAGTCTGAATTGGAAAAGAGGAGGAGCACAACTGCACTCTCAACAGCGAGGAGAGAGAGGGATATTGCCAGCATAGTAAGCGGCATTGAGAGAAGAAAAACAACTGGGGAAACAATACGCTTGGAAATAGAGAATAAGGATGTTGTGTCAGAGCAGTACGAAGGAATAAAGGACCTGCCAAGGCCAGGCCATGCAGATTACCCGGCAAGGGTCAAATATGCAAGCGTCTTCGATCAGAGAGGCGGAGGATTCCTTTCCGGTAGAATGACGGCTTGTCAAGTGGCAGCAGGCGCAGTTGCAAAGAAGATTTTTGAAAAGCTTGGTATTCAAGTTCTTGCGCATACTGTCCAGATTGGCAACGTGAAAGTAACCAGAAAATTAAGCAATGAAGAGTTGGAGAGTAGATTTTTAAATCCAGTGAGATGCGCAGACTCGGCTAAAGCAAAGAAGATGGAAATGGCAGTAGAAAAGGTGAAAAATGAAGGAGATTCCGTGGGAGGCATCATAGAATGCAGGGTGCTCAACCTCCCAGTAGGGGTTGGGGAACCGCCGTTCCAATCTCTTGAGAGCAGAATATCACAAGCCATGTTCTCAATTCCTGCAGTGAAAGGAGTGGAGTTTGGCACTGGGTTTGCTGCAGCAAATATGAGGGGAAGCGAAAGCAATGACCCACTAAAGATTGAGGGAGGAAGAGTAGTAACGACAAGCAACAATTCAGGAGGAATACAGGGTGGACTTAGCAACGGCATGCCAGTCACTTTCAGAGTCGTTGTAAAGCCAACGCCAAGCATATTCAAAAGACAGAGAACAGTAGACCTCAGAATGATGCGGGAGACGGATATAACGATCCACGGGAGGCATGATCCTTGCATAGTTATGCGCGCTGTCCCTGTTGTTGAGGCCATGACAGCAATAGCGGTAGCAGATTTGCTGCTTGCAGGTGGTTTCCTTGAATAGGATAAAAGAACTCAGAAGGGGAATAAACAAAATTGACGGAAGCATAGTACTGCTCCTAGCGAAGCGCTTGGCATTATCCGAGAAAATTGCAAGGGAGAAAACCAGATGCCGCATAGGTTTGATAGACAAAATAAGAGAGCAGGAGGTTATAGTTGCGGCGGAAAAGAAAGCTCTTGAACTCGGATTGGAAAGAGATGCTGTAATAGGAATATTCTCAGATATAATACATCTGAGCAGAGAGAGGCAGATGAAGCATCTGCCTCTAAAGGCGTTAAGCAGGGCAAAACTGCAGGTTGCATTCCAAGGGGAGCCAGGGGCATACAGCGAATCGGCAATAAAAAAGATTCTTCCTAATGCAGGAGCATGTCCCAAAACGCAATTTGAGGACGTATTCGATTCTTTGGAAAGCGATGATGCGGATTGTGCTCTGGTGCCTGTTGAAAACTGTACCGAAGGTAGCGTCAACCAGGTTTACGACCTCTTGCTTCAGCGCAATGTTTCAGCGATAGCTGAGGTGTTTATGAGAATAGAGCATATGCTCATAGCCAATCCAGAAGCTGAGAGAATGGAAGGGATCTACTCGCACCCCCAAGCTTTGGCGCAATGCCATGGTTTTATTACGAGGAATAAACTCACCCCGCGGCCTTTCCATGATACTGCGGCTGCCGTGAAAATGCTCAAGGAGAAGAGGGTGATGGATGCAGCAGCCATCGCCAGCGAGAGTGCTGCAGCGATGCATGGCATGAAAATAGTGGCAAGAAGCATCGAGGACAATAAAAACAATTACACACGCTTCTTGCTGGTAGCGCGAAAGGGCGATGAGACCGCCATAGCGAAGCTACTACCAAAATCTAAGAAATACAAGATTTCCCTTATATTCGGCCTGCCGCATGCGCCAGGGTCGCTTCATTCAGTACTGGGAGAAATCGCAAAAGAAGGAATAAACCTCACCAAGATAGAATCCAGGCCGACCAAGAAAACTCCCTGGGAATACACTTTCCATGTTGATTTTGAGGCTGATATCAAGGATGCTAAAGTAAAAAGGCTGCTGGAAAGAGTGAGAAGGAGGACAACCTTCATGAAAGTTGTTGGCTGCTACCCTAGCGGTGTTTGATATGCTATACGAACTATCTGAAAAAATCTACAAGTTGGAGAATGAGGGAAAAAGGGTAATACGGCTAGATATCGGTGAGCCGGACTGGAGGCCGCCCGAATCTGCTTTCAGAACCCTCCTTGATTCACTAGAGGACGGAAGGGACAGATACGCGAGCGCTGCAGGTGAGCTTGAGTTAAGGGAAAAGATAGCAGAGCTTCATGGGTGTGATGCCAGAAATGTTGTGATAACGCCAGGCTCAAAGTGGGGCATTTTCATGCTCCTGAAGCTGCACCTGAAGTCCAGGGACAATGCAATAATCTTTTCACCCCATTGGCCCGCATACGAGCTCATCTGCAAATCTCTTAAAGCAAATCCCAGAATACTAAAACTCAAAAGCGAGGATAACTGGAGGATTAATTTCGCTAGCTTGGAGGATGCGATTGATTCAAAAACTAAAATTATAATATTGAACAGCCCATGCAACCCCACAAGTCATGCTTGGGGAGAAAGAGAAGAAAGAAATATCATGGAACTGGCAAGCGAAAGAGGTATACCCCTCTTGGTTGATGATGCATACCGCGATTTATGCTTCAGAAGAAGAAAAGAGAGACAGCTCGGAGATAACCTCCTCATTGCAAACACATTCTCGAAAACATTCGGCATGACGGGCTGGCGCATTGGGTACATAGCTGTACCCGCAGAAATTGCGCATAAAGCAGTTAAACTCAACCAAATCACCATAAATAACGTATCTGTCTTCCTGCAGATGGCGGCTTCAAAAGCAATAGAAGAAAAGATGAAGTTTGCAGAGAAAGTGCGCAAAATATGCAAGAGACGTGCTGAGATTGCGGCAGGAATACTGGTAAGGCGCATGCACTTTACACATCCAAACGCAGGTTTGTATTTATTTCCCAAGCTGCCAGAACGTATAGATACGGGCAGATTCCTGCGCAGATTACTGGAAAATGGAATTGCAGTAGCCCCAGGGAATGCATTTGGAGAGTACAAGCAACATATTAGGATATCACTATGCAAAAGGGAGGAGATTCTGAAGAAAGCATTGGACAAAATTGTGGAGGTAGTTGAGGAATGCGAATAGCAATCATCGGCAATGGAAAGATGGGCAGATGGCTTGCGAGCCACCTTAGAGGACACAAGGTCAAGCTATACGGAAGGCGGAATTCGCTGACCGGTATCTCTGCCTTTGACATAGTTATACTGGCGGTTTCCCTAGACCAGATGCTACCTCTTGTCAGAAAGCTTAGAAGAATAGTCAAACCGCATCAGCTGGCGTTTGATATAGCTTCTGTCAAATCCCATTTTATAAAGGAATTCAAAAAACTGCCCTGCAGAAAAGCTAGCATCCATCCCATGTTCGGTCCAAAGGCTGTAAGCGCTAGAAATCAGAATATCATACTGATTTCCGATGTCGGGAATGGGGGGGATCAGGAGGAGGTAGCCGAACTTTTTAATGGGGCGAAGATACTCAGGCAAACTGCGAATAAGCATGATGAGACAATGGCACACGTGCTTTGCCTGCCGTACTCCATTAATTTTGCATTCATAGAAGTAGTAAAAAACAGGTTTGACAAGCATTCTGGCCCTACTTTCAGAAGCCAAAAACAGCTTGCTAGCAGTGTCCTTGAATCCGCAGAACTGGGGCATGATATCATCCGCCTCAATCCTCACAGCAAGAAAGTTTTGAGCAAGTTAATACGAAAATTGAATATGGTAGATTAGTGCTGGTAAACACCTCATTTCCTCGGAAACGCACCATCCTCAGGCGGTCAGGTCAAGCATCTTCCACAATCGGACGAACTGTCATAACAGTCTATTTAAATCGGAAAATCTAGTACCGTGCTTCTATTTAAACCAAAAAAGTTATATTATACATCTGCTATACGGTGTAAGCGTTGTAATTGCCAATTACGTTCTTTGATGATGCTATTATCTACATTGTTAGAATGGGCGGCGACAGCTTTGATAGCATACGCAGGAGCGCCAAAAGCATGAGTGGCAACATGGGGAGTCGCAGCCGCATGACCGGCAGCACGAGCGGCAAAACATGCTGCATCCTGGCCTGCGCCAAGCGCATCGCGGGCAGCCGCATGGGCCGCAAGTGAGACCTTACGC
>JACCLG010000028.1 GCA_013425335.1 Microcaldota archaeon | reverse complement strand
GTTTCTTTAATTCCAATCGAGTGCCATTCCATAACTCACACCAAGCAAAATTATTAAAACGGGCAAAAGTATTAAAGTTATCCATTATAATACTCTCTTGTGAGTGCCATGAAAAAAGCAGAGTCTCTTGAAGGGCATGTCGTAGTCTGCGGATACGGCAAGATAGGAGAGAAGGTCTGCGAGATTCTTGACGAGTCGAAGAAGGAATATGTTGTGGTGGACAACGACCCGACAATTGCAAAGCTGCTGAGGGAGATGGAAATCAATGTTGTTGAAGGCGATGCAACCCACTCCAGAGTATTGAAGATGGCAAGGGTGGAGAAGGCGAAGGGGCTTGTCACAACGTTTGGAAGCGATACGAATAATGTTTTTGTGATTCTTACGGCAAGGGAGCTCAACCCGGATTTGCTGATAGCCAGCAGGGCAGTTTCAGAGGAGGTTGTCAACAAGATGCACAGGGCAGGAGCCGGCATAGTGGTGCTTCCCGAGGTTGTCGGCGGGATGGAGCTCGGTAAGGAGATGGTGAGGAGGAAGCTGAATATAAAGAGCTTGAAGGTGTAGAGATGGCATTCAGGTGGAAACTCGACTATGCTATTGCCTTTTTAATAATCTGTGTTTTCATTAGTTCATTCTCCTCCCTAATCCTCATAAGCAATATAAACACATCAACTGCCCTATACTGGACTGCAGCAACAATATTCAGCGTACCGGGACTGGTTCTTGATGTCCCGCACTTCTACGAACTTTGGACAGTACAGATATTCACTTTTATAAACGGTTTGGCCTATCTCATCCTTGTAACTTTTGTGACGGCAAAATTCGTCAATATACTATCCAAGATAGACGTGCATAAAAGAGAAATGAAGAGAAAGATAGACTCAATGAGCGACCACATAATTGTCTGCGGCTATGGAAAAGTTGGGCAGAAGGCTTGCGAAGTTCTGGATGACCACACCATGGCATACGTGGTTATTGACAGAAACCCCAAGACAGTGAAGCTGCTGAGGGAGATGAATGTGCCGGTTGTAGAGGGTGATGCAACTCATTCCGCGGTTCTTAAGATTGCCGGCATAGAGCGGGCCGGCGGGCTCATAGCCGCTCTTGGCAACGACACGAAGAATGTTTACATAACACTCACTGCAAGGGAGCTCAACCATGACCTAACCATAGCAAGCAGGGCGATTTCGGAGGAAGTGGTGAGCAAGCTTCACAGGGCAGGCGCCGAGGTGGTTGTTCTGCCTGAAGTGGTTGCAGGCCTGGAGCTCGGGAAGGAAATGGCAGAGGGCATCTAGTTTGTTTTAGTATTCATAAAGAGGTGAACAGCATGAGAGAGGGAAAATTAGGTTTCTCGACTAGACAGATTCACGGCGGTAAAAAGACTGAAAGCGCATACGGCGCGCACAAGACCCCGGTTTTTCGAACATCCACATTTGACCTGCCCAGCGCAAAAGTGGGAGCTGAGAGGTTTGCCGGGAAGGACAAGGGATACAAGTACACCCGGCTCGGCAACCCCATCTTCGATCTCCTCACCAGCCGCATAGCTGACCTGGAGAATGCTTGCCCCGGCTTTACTTTCGGCTCGGGGATGGGCGCTATACACTCAGTTGTTTTTGGCCTGCTGAACCACAAAGACCATATGATAACTTCCGACACTCTTTACGGGTGCACTGACAGCCTATTCAGAAACCATGTCAAAAGATTTGGAATTGAGGCGGATTTTGTTGATACTAGAGATATAAAAAACATCAGGAATGCCATAAAAAGCAATACCAAGCTCATTTTCATAGAAACTCCCACAAACCCCACACTTGGAATTACCGATATAAGAGAGACTGCCGAACTGGCAAAGGAATTTGGTTTGATTACTGTTGTTGACAATACATTTGCGACTCCATACCTGCAACGGCCCGTAGAGCTCGGAGCGGATGTCGTAGTGCACAGTCTTACAAAAGATTTAGGGGGGCACAGCGATCTTATTGGAGGCGTGTCTGTCTACTCAAAAGAATTTTCAGAAAACGAAGAGTACATGAGCAGACTGAAGAGGGCGAGTGACGATTTTGGCGCAACTTTCAACCCGGAAGATGCTTTCCTGGTTCTGAGAGGGCTTGAAACGCTCAACATAAGGATGGACAAAAAATGTGAAAACTCTCAAGCAGTAGCCGAATTTCTGGAAGGGCATAAAAAAATTGAAAAGGTCTATTTCCCGGGCCTGGAGAGCTTCCCGCAATACGATTTGGCAAAAAAACAGATGAGCGGGCCAGGTGGAGTCATATGGTTCCTAATGAAGGGCGGATATGAAGCTGGTGAGAAACTCATGAACAGCGTGAAGCTCTGCTCCCTCGCAGTAAGCCTAGGCAGCACTGCAACACTGATACAGCACCCTGCATCCATGACTCACAGAATAATACCGAAGGCTGAGAGGGAGAAGGTTGGCATAGTGGACGGAGGAGTGAGGCTTGCAGTTGGCCTTGAGGATAAGGGGGACATCATAGCAGATTTGGAGGAAGCTTTGGAGAAGGTTTAGTTTTTAAAACAGAATGCTGAAATAATAACTACATTTTTTATTCTATTTTGTTTGGTTCAGAGAGAGGTGAACGAGATGGCAATTTCCATGAATGCGCCGGTTGAGGAAGGCAAGGAATATGATGTGACAATAGACGCTCAGGGCAGCAAAGGAGATGGAATCGCGCATTACGAGGGATTCGTTATATTCATCCCCAACGCCAAGGTGGGGGACAAGGTGAAGGTGAAGATAACCGCACTGAGAAGAACCTTCGCCATTGGGGAAGTAGTCCTCTAGTTTAAAGCAGCACTCCAGTTGAATAGCAAATCAGGGTGAGGAAAAGCATTATTACAACAAAAGTCCCAATGAGCAGCGCGAGCTTCAGCCCTCTGATAAACTGATTTATAGTATCTCTTGCTTCGCTTATATCCGATTCGGCACTCGCCACGCTGTCCCGTGTCGATCTTATGTGCGCTGACATATCGTTTGTTGCAGATGACAGCGAGGAGAGCGATGAGCGCGTCTCATTGAGGTTTGCTGAGAACTCGGAGAATGAGCTGGCCGAATCGTTGAGTTGTTCCAGGGAACCATTTGGAATTGATGGCACCAGCACGCCAATCTCCCCAGACAGATTTGAGATGGCGGACGATAGCTTTCTAGAGCCATTCTCAAGCTTCTCCATGGATGCTGACAGATTCGTGGAGAACTGAGAGAGCGATGTAACACTGCTTGATGCCGAGTCGAGAGATGCAATTCCTCCAGAAACAGCCATTGACGCATGGTCCATTGTTAAAACTGCTGTTGCTCCCAGCCTGTCAACCATCGGAGACAGCACAAAATAGATGACAATTGTCGCAACAATTCCGACTATCCCGCAAATGATTCCAGCAGTTCCCATAGTCCTTTTTATGTCTTTCAGAAGTTCGGCCCTCTCCATTGCATCACCCACCATTCAAAGCTCACGGCTCTGTCTGGCGCAGGAATTTACACTCAACCTTTCTTGTCAATTACATTCTGGTATATATCCAGAGTGTCCCTTGCTATTTTATCCCATGTGAAATGCTTGAGCACCCTGTCTCTGCCGTTCTCGCCAAGCTTCCTTGCCAGTTCAGGGTCCTTTAGTATCTTCAGGGCCTTCACTGCCAAATCATGGGCGTCATCCGGCTCGCAGTAGAAGCCGTTCTCCCCCTCAACAACAGACTCCCGTAGCCCGCCTCTTCCCACAAGCACGGGCTTGCCCATGCTCATCCCCTCAAGTGAGACTATGCCGAAAGGCTCGTACCTCGAAGGGGCGCACACCATATAGCTGCTGGCGTAGAGCATAATCCTCTCATCCTCATCGGCCCACCTGTCGACCATGAGAACCTTGTCAGTTATATTGAGCTGTCTTGCAAGAACCTTCAGTTCGCCATCCATCTCGCCCCTGCCCAGTACCACCAGCCTGGCTTCGGGGCATCCCTTCAGTATCTCCGGCATCGCGTTTATGAGGTTGTTGACTCCTTTCACCCATGTGAGCCTTCCAGTGAAAAGAATTACCTTATCGCCCTCCTTTATTCCAATCTTTGCTTTGAAATCTTCAATCTGCTGCTTGCTGAACCTGCTCATGTCATACTTCTTCTCATCCACGCCGTTCCAGCAAACCCTTATCCTGTCCGCAGGGAAATAGAGCCTGTGCAATTCATCCCTCATTGCAGAGCTTACCGTTATTATCCTGTCGGCATAGCTTGCTGTTGAGAACTCCAGGTTCCTTATAGTCTGCGAGCCCCCTCCCCCGCTCCTGCCGTGCTCAGTGGAATGCACATGGAAAACCATAGGCTTATTGGTGTTCTTCTTCGCAATCACTCCGGCAATTGCCGAGAGCCAGTCGTGACACACCACAATATCAAAATTCTCCTTCCTTGCAACCTCGTTTGAGAATTTGTTTGCGGAGAGGAAGTTGTATGTGAGTATATCAGAGAAAAACTTCAGGCCATCCCCCCACCTCTTTATCTCATCATCGACAAATGTGGGCAGAACGGGAGTTGCATCGGCAAGCAAAGGCCTGTGCACAGTTATGTTGTTCTTCTCCTCCTTCGTGGGAAGCTTCTCGCCATCGTTCATCGTGAAGACAACCAGCTTATGCCCCATCTCATCGAACTTCTTGGTTATCTCAGCGGCATAGGTGCCAAGCCCACCCACAAGCCTTGGAGGATACTCCCATACAAAGTAAGCAATTTTCACCTTACCACCTCGTTTTTATCCCCTTTTGAAATGCTCCTCAGCCTCTCAACACCCTTGCTTTCTGCTATGAAATCCGCCACTTCAGAAGGAACAAGCTCCTTCCATTTTTTCCCTGAGAGCATGAGCTTCCTTATGTATGTTCCATCGCATCTCTTCCTCTCAAAGAGCGGCACTTCAAGCACTTTCACTCCTCCTTCTGAGAAAAGCAGCTTAACAAGCGGATTGTTGGAGAAAACAAGCTGAAACTCAGGGCAGAGCGATGTGAGATGGCTCACCCAAAGAGCATTGTTGTTTATGTCAGAAACAGGTATTATGATGCACCTTCCGTCAAGCTTACTTGCCTTAAGAGCTCTCCTTATCATCTCAATTCTCTCCCCTGCAGTGAACAAATCCATCCTGTCAAAAGAGCGCTGGGTACTTCCCACTGCTATGATAAGCTCATCGCATCTCTTCAGCGCCCACTCAATCCCTTTCAAATG
>JACCLG010000002.1 GCA_013425335.1 Microcaldota archaeon | reverse complement strand
AAAAAACCTCCCAATAATGTTTAAAGAAGAAGATATAAAAATGTTACAAGGAGCAATTTAAACCACGCGGGGGTGTCTGAGCCTGGTCAAAGGAGCAGGGCTTAGGACCCTGTGCGCTTAGGCGCTTCGTGGGTTCAAATCCCATCCCCCGCATTCGTGATAAAATGGACCCAACTATCAGGAATGCAAAATTACAAGATATCGAATTTGTCCTTTCTGGTATCAGGGAAATATTCAAAATAGAGAATGATATTTTTGTATATAGTGAAAAAAAGAAATTAGCTAGGAATGCCATAAGGGATAAGCACATCAGAGTTGCAATGAGGGGGGATAAGCCAATAGGATTCTCTTGGTTTAAAATTGGTGATTTAACGCCATTTGGTCTGGATTATGGAAAATGGAGCAGAAAGTACTGCTGGATCTCTTTTGTATATGTATTGAAAAACTATAGAAATAAAGGCATTGGCTCTTTGCTATATGAGGATATAATGAGAATTTGCAAAAGGAAAAAAGTAAAGCAGATAATGCTGGATGTCTTTACTGTCAACAAAAAATCTGCAAGATTCCATGAGAGAATAGGGTTCAAGCCTCTTCTTAGTATATTCACTATGAGGGCTAGGTAATCTGGATGAATTGCTTTCTGATGTACTTAAACTGCCTTCTTCGCTCTAATCTCCTTTCTCTTAGGCCTGAGATGCGTGTAATAGCACTTCCTGCATCTCTTGGCTCCTCTAGGGTTTCTTGCCTTGCATTTCCTGCATATCCATATTTCAGAAATCTTGGCATCTGCAACAGCGAACTTTCCCATGAATATCACCCAGAGTTACATATTTAGGGCAGACAAGTTTAAATTCGTATTCATCCATAAATTTATCTCTGAGCCCCGGTAGCTCAGTGGTAGAGCGAACGCCTTGTAAGCGTTAGGTCGCGAGTTCAATCCTCGCTCGGGGCTATTGGGAGGATTGAAACGAATAGTCCAGCCTAATTTAAACTTCTGGGGTTGAGAATTGGTTTGAGTTCATCCTATAATTTTTTTCTACGACCAAAAATTTCTTCGCGTTCTTCGCGGATTCCCAGCAACAGAAGCTTGATGATGAAGATACCCAGCACTCCACCTATCAGCGCGCCAAGATAGTACGGCTCTGGACTTGTGAAGATGTACTTGTTTGGGGGAAAAATAGTGTTTCCTGGGTAAAAAGACCAGTGGATGTCAAAAATGAACACTGCCAGCGTGGCCAGCAATGCCCCTATGATGAAAAACACAGCATCCGCAATAATTTCGTGATGCGTCACTGGCGGACGATGCCTAGAAAGGTGCCTATGCAAGTGGCGCCGCAGGTTCATGGAAGGTTTGTGGACTCCTGAATATTTAAGCTTTCTCAGCCCCAATGGGCAATGCAAAAGAAGCTTCTTGGCGGGGTCAAGACGAGCGCTCGAGGCTTACGGATTCTTGCATGCGGGATGGTTTATTATGAGTATCATTTATAGATTAGCATGCGTAAATTCTCTGAAGAAACAGTAGGAGTCATACTTGTCTTGATATCAATCTTATTTTATGGTTTGGAGCCAATAGTATCTAAATACACTGTTAATACAGTCAATCCTCTTTTCACTGCAACAATTTCAATTTTATTCGCTTCGATAATTCCTCTTTTCATACTAGTCAATAAGGGGATGGTAAAAGAACTAATCAAAAGAGAAAACATTGTATATTTGTTTTTTATTTCCTTTTTTGGTTCGGTGATTGCGTTGATTTTATTCCTGGTCGGGGTGGGAATGACAAGCGGAATTAGTGCATCCCTGCTACTTCAAATCGAGCCGATTTATTCAGCGCTTCTTGGTTTTTTTGTACTAAGGGAGGCAATAGGCAAAAGACAATTCCTTGCCATGTTTTTGATAATAATCGGGGTTGGGGTTATATTTTATAACGGTAGTTTGCAGATAAATTACGGGGATATTCTGGTTCTTGCAACTCCTCTTTTTTATCAGATTTCCCATCTCATAGTAAAAAAAGTTATGAAGAACATTGAAGAGGACGTGATAGTTGCTGGCAGGTTCCTGTATGCCGTGCCTATTTTTCTGATATTGAGCACATTGGCTGGCGCAAATCAGTTCGAAGTCTTGCTTAAACCGCTTTATTTCTCATTGCTGCTGTTCCTCGGGGTATCCTGGGCTTTGGGTTACATTCTTTGGATTAAGGCAATAAAGAGGATAAACCTCTCCAAAGCAACTGTCATCGTAGCACCATACCCCATCCTCAGTGTAATTCTTGCCTGGATTGTTCTGTCAGAGATACCAAGCGTATATCAGATAACCGGGCTGTTTCTGGTCATTATTGGCATTTATGCAACAGGAAAAACTAAGAGCGAAAAAAGGAAGTAAATGCCACTTGTAGCAAAAAAGTCTCCTGAAAGGTATTTAAAAGTCATTAATCAGAAGTATAACAATGTGCGGAATTTTTGGGATAATAACTCTGAAGCCAAGAGCCATAGGCAGAGATTTGGTTGCGGGTGGAAAGCGGCTCAGCTACAGAGGATATGATTCAGTCGGATGCGCTGTCATTTCTGATGGAAAGATAGATTTGAGGAAGGATACTGGAAAGGTAGATGAAGTTAGCAAGAAGCTGAACTTCTCAGAGATGCACGGCGACAGGGGAGTGATGCAACTGCGATGGGCAACCTTTGGCGCTCCTTCAAAAACAAATTCCCAGCCCCATCTGGATTGCAACGGTGACATGGTTGGTGCGCATAACGGCAATATAGTCAATACTCCCCAGCTCAGGGAGCAGTTCATAAGGGAAGGGCATAAGGTGAGGAGCACCAATGACGGTGAGATATGCATCCACGCAGTTGAGAAGTATTATGACAAAGGGTATAGCATGGTGGAGAGCATAAGAAAAGCCTATGAAGATCTGAGGGGGGATTATGCATTCATAATATTCAACAACAAGGAGAAAAAACTCTATGCAGTCAAGAAAGGTTCCGGCCTTCTAATCGGAGTCGGGAGGAATGAGATGTACTGCTCATCCGACCTACCCTCGCTGCTTCCGCTGACTAAGAAGATTATTTTCATAAAGGATGGCGAAATTGCCTCGCTCTCTCCAAAGGAGGCAAAGCTGTTCAGAATAACTGATGGGAAGGAGATTGAAGCAAAGGTTGTGAAGTACGGTGAGAACCAGGAGTACGCAAAGAAAGGCGGTTATGAGCATTTCATGCTCAAGGAGATAAACGAGCAGCCCGTGGTTGCAGAAGATTTGGTGGAGCTGCTTGACGACTCAAAATACGTCGATAAATTCCTGGACGTGGTGAAGGAATCCAACAAGGTTTTTCTGGTTGGATGCGGCTCGAGCTACCACGCCTGTCTGCTTGGCTCCTATTACTTTGGCAATATAGCGAAGAAAACTGTAATTCCGGCAGTTGCCCCCCAGTTCATAAGCCAGTATGGGCACACCATTGATGACAAGACATGCATTGTGCTGGTGAGCCAGAGCGGGGAGACGAAGGATGTCATAAACGCCATGGAGTATGCGAAAGGCAAAACTGGGAGAATCCTCGGAGTAATGAATGTAATAGGCTCAACCCTCATGAACTCCAGCAAGGTTTATCTCCCTCTAGCAGCAGGCTATGAGGTGAGTGTGCCTGCAACCAAGACATTCCTGAACCAGTGCGTCATGTTTCTTTACCTTGCGAAGAGAATGAGAGGGGAGTCCTGTGAGGATATGAAAAAGGTTCCTTCTCTGATAAAGGAAACAATAAACTCTGTGGATGATGCCTGCAGAAAGGTTGCAGCCTATCTTGAGAGGTGGAAGGAGCTGTATTCCCTGGGATACGGGTCGACATATAGCATAGCAAAGGAGGCAGCTTTGAAGATAAAGGAGATAACATACTCACACTGCGAGGGAATGTACAGCTCTGAGTTCAAGCACGGCCCTCTTTCAGCTGTGAGAAGAGGCTACCCAGTCCTGTTCATAAGCTCGCCGAAAGACGTGGATGTTATGGTGAGCCACATAAACGAGGTGACATGCAGGGGAGGCAGGGCCATAGCAGTAGCCGAGAAGAGCGATAGTATTGTGAGAAACGCAAATGAGCTGGTTCAGCTCCCGCACTCAGGGAATTACATCTCTCCTATACTGGCGACAATTCCCGCACAGCTCATTGCATACTACATGAGCATTGGGAGGGAGATAAACCCGGACTTCCCGAGGAATCTGAGCAAGACGATTACCGTGGATTGAGCTATCATTTTATTAGTTTCCTGCTAAATACTATTGGAAGTGATTTCGTGAAAGTAGGCACAAAAACCCTAAAGGAAGGCTTTGCGAAGATGCAGAAGGGAGGGGTGATAATGGATGTCGTCACACCCCAGCAGGCAAAGATTGCAGAGAAAGCAGGAGCTGTTGCGGTGATGGCATTGCACGCTGTTCCATCGGATATACGGGCAAAGGGCGGAGTCGCAAGAATGGCCGACCCCGCGGTGGTTGAGAAGATAATGAAGACTGTGACGATACCCGTGATGGCAAAAGTGAGGATAGGGCATTTCGCAGAGGCACAGATTCTTGAGGAGCTGGGGGTGGACATGATTGACGAGTCTGAAGTCCTGACTCCTGCTGACGAGGAGTTTCACATAGACAAGAAGAGATTCACTGTTCCCTTTGTCTGCGGCGCCAGAAACCTTGGGGAGGCGCTGAGAAGGATAAACGAGGGGGCGGCAATGATAAGGACAAAAGGAGAGCCGGGGACAGGGGATGTTGTTGAGGCAGTGAGGCATGTGAGGCAGGTGAACAGGGAGATAGCAGAGCTTGTTTCATTCAAGAAGCACAGGGGAATGCTTAGGAGCAAGGCTGAGGAATATGCAGTGCCTTTTGAGCTTGTTCAGGAGACCGCAACCCGTGGGAGGCTTCCCGTGGTCAACTTTGCCGCGGGCGGGATAGCAACTCCTGCAGATGCATCCCTCATGATGCAGTTCGGGGTTGATGGGATATTTGTCGGCTCCGGGGTGTTCAAGTCGTCAAGCCCTGAGAAGTATGCAAGAGCCATAGTTGAAGCCGCCAGAAGCTATGACAAGCCCGCGGTTCTGCTGAAATGTTCCAAGGGGCTTGGGGATGCGATGCCTGGAATAGACAGCAAGAAGATGCCTGATTCGCAGAAGATGCAACTGCGCAGCCATTGAGCTACTTCTTTAGGTGTTTGAATGAAGGTTGGGGTTATCGCATTCCAAGGCGCAGTGAGCGAGCACATGCAGATGATTGATTCACTTCTAGGCAAAGGAAGCGGTGTTGCGGTGAGAAGCGCAGAGGAGCTTGAGAGAGTTTCAGCTGTGATAATACCTGGAGGGGAGTCCACTACAATAGGGAAACTGATGCGGAGCTCAGGGGTTTTCAGAAAGCTGAAGGAGCTTGGGGACAGCAGTTTTCCCATATGGGGCACATGCGCAGGCATGATTATGCTCGCCAGGGAAGGAGATGCTCAGGTGGAGAGGACCGGGGAGCTTCTGGGGCTTATGGACATGAGGGTGAAAAGAAACGCATTTGGAAGGCAGAGGGAATCCTTTGAGGAGGAGCTTGAGGTTGCGGGAATTGGCAGATGCCATTGTGTTTTCATAAGGGCGCCTGCTGTTGAGAGGATTTACGGAAGATGCAGGGCTCTTGCGCATTTTGGGAGATATATTGTCGCAGCAGAGCAGGGAAACCTGCTTGCAACAGCCTTCCACCCTGAGCTGAGCGGCGATTCGAGATTTCACAGGTATTTCATCAGCAAGGTTGACAAGTCAATATTTTTAAATAGGTAGAAGTAAAAGAGATGTGTCTAATGGAGGTGTGAGGATGGCAGAGTTGACCCCAATCGAGCAGATTGTTTTGAAGGCATTGCAGGATATCGGAGCAAGCGAGGAAAGCAAAATGAAGACAGCAGATGATGTGCAGAAGAAGTGCAACAGGCCGAAAGGGCAAGTGAACAATGCACTCATGAGTCTTGTCAGCAAAGGGGTTGTCATAAGGAAGGTAAGGGAGAAGGCTGCTGGTTACTTCTTGAACAAGACAGGTTGATCATGAAAACGGTTATTGTTGGTGCTGGCCCAGCAGGGCTTTTCTGCGCATACGAGCTTGCCAAAGCTGGTGTTAAGGTAGTTATCATAGAGAGCGGAAGCAGCACGGAGAAAAGGAAATGCCCCATGAAGAAGATGGGCTACTGCGTGAAATGCAACCCATGCAACCTCATACACGGGGTTGGGGGTGCTGGCTTGTTCTCAGACGGAAAGTTGAACCTTGACCCTAGGATAGGCGGGGATATGCTGCAGTTCATGAGTGAGGATGACGCCAGAAGGCTGATTGAATATATTGACAGAATTTTCAGGGAGAATGGGGCTCAGGGTGACAGGAATGTCATTGACGAGAGGGCTGACGAGCTGATGAGAAAGGCGAAAATGGCTGGCGTGAAGTTCATCCCCATAGTTCAGAGGCACATAGGCTCTGACATGCTCCCCGGAGTTATAGAATCTCTGAAAAGCTATCTTGAGGCTCTGGGAGTTAAGTTCGTGCTTGACACAGAGGTTCGCGATGTGGAAGTGCGCAACGGGGCAGCGGGGGGGGTTGTTGCTGGAAAGAACAGCATCAAAGGGGATTTTGTGGTGCTGGCAACTGGGAGAGGGGGGGCGCAGTGGCTTGCGAAGAAATGCATGCAGCTTGGCGTGCCGACAAGCTACCAGCCCCTTGACGTTGGAGTGAGGGTTGAAGTTCCTGCCGAGATAATGAAGGACGTCACGGATATATTCTGGGACCCGAAGTTCTACATACAGACAACTCAGTATGACGATTTTGTCAGGACTTTCTGCACCTGCCCATACGGCTTTGTCATTTCCGAGAGCTACAACAGCTTCATCTGCACAAACGGGCATTCAATGGTGTCATTGAAGTCTGAAAACACGAACTTTGCGCTGCTTGTGAGAGTTGCCTTGACCCATCCTGTTGAGAACACAACCGAGTATGGGGAGTCCATAGCCAGGATTGCCTCGACAATAGGGGGAGGGAGGCCTGTGCTGCAGAGGCTTGGGGATCTGAGGGCTGGGAGGAGGTCAACCTGGGAGAGAATTAAGAGGAGTTATGTAAAGCCGACATTCACCTATGTTACGCCTGGGGATATCAGCATGGTCCTCCCGGGAAGAATAATGACTGACGTGAGGGAGGGCTTGGAGACTCTCAACAAGGTGATACCCGGGGTTGCCGAGGACTCCACACTGCTCTATGCTCCTGAGATAAAGTTTCACGCGCTGCGCGTTAATGTCAGCAGGCATATGGAGACTCCTGTGAAAAACCTATTTGCAGTTGGCGACGGAGCAGGCGTTTCAAGGGGGATAGTGGGTGCGGCGCTCAGCGGCATGGTTGCGGCAAGGGAGATAGCCAGAAGGTGCAGGTTTGGAAAAAGAAAGGATTGAGCAGATGAATATCATCAAAATATTGGCATGTGTGCTTCTTGCGGCTATTTTCATTTACATAGCACTTTCGCTCTTTGTCAAGAAAGACTACAGAATTGGGGAGTTGGCGATGAGAGGGAAGTATGAGCATCTCCTAGCGAACGATGCGCTGAGAAGGGATTGGGAAAAACTGGTGTGCACAGTAGATATCAACAACTCCCTTGCCCAGAGCCTCCACATAGTCAGGGAGGGGGGCGTAGCATCCTGCATTGAGGAGAGGAAGGGGGAGCTTTATGATAAGTTCGGGAAACCCTTTTCCTGCAATGCAGATGATGCTGGTAGGATAGATGCGGCTGTGAGAAAGAGCGGCAGCTGCATATTCCCACTTGGCTCTCCGCTCAATGAGAATGTAAGCGACTACCATGCATTTGTGCTCATGTGTGTTGTGAACCTTACGAACTGGAATTATACCAGGAGCGGACCATGCGATATTGGGTACCCCCAAAGCGTCATCTACGCAGTGGTTGATGCAGACGGGAATGTGTTCTACTAGGGAACAAAAGGTATATATCTTTTAGAGGGTTAAAGTAATGCCCCTGGGGGGATGTGCTAGTCTGGTATGCTTCGGGGTTTGGGACCCCGCGACCCGAGTTCAAATCTCGGTCCCCCCACTTCCGACGTGAAAAAGGGTAAACTACAACAGAAAGTATAACTCTCAGCAGCCCCACTCCCAGCTTATTTTTTCAGGAAATAAAGCAATCTTAATATACATCCAGAAACTAACTACTAATCGAGGTAGAGCATGGACACGTCGCTTGTCATTCTGATATCTGTTTTAGTAGTCAGCCTAATTTCATTTGTGGGGGCCATGACACTAGTGTTGCGCAAAAAACAGATGGAAAATGCGCTTATATTCCTTGTGAGTTTTTCTGCAGGCTCCTGCTTCGGGGGGGCGTTTATCCACCTCTTCCCAGAGGCAATTGAAGAAGGCGGTGCAGAAGTTGTCGGATTCGCAATAATTGGTATTCTAGTCTTCTTCGTTATGGAAAAATTCCTATTCTGGCAACATTGCCACAAGCCCGGTTGTCATGAGCATACTTTCGCGTATATGAACCTAGTCGGTGATGGAATACACAACTTTATAGATGGTATGGTGATTGCAGCTAGCTATCTAGCCAGCACCCAGCTTGGTGTCGCCAGCACAATCGCTATAGTGCTTCACGAGATACCGCAGGAGATAGGAGACTTCGCCGTTCTTATAAAAGGTGGTTTTGCAACGAGTAAGGCTCTGCTGGTTAATTTCCTAACTGCACTCATGGCAGTTGTTGGAGCTCTCGTTACATTTTTTGTGCTGCCTTCATTTGAGGGACAGCTAGCTCCACTTCTAGCGTTCGCCGCAGGCGGATTTATTTACATAGCGGGCACCGACCTCGTCCCTGAACTTCACAAAGAAGTCGGCACCAAGAAATCCGTAGGTATCTTCATTTCACTTGTTCTAGGAGTAATACTGATATGGTTGTTACGTTTTGTTGAATGAGAGTGCTAATAGGGGTTATTTCTCTCGGTCAGGTTTGGTAGGGTATTGTTTAACGCTTAGTAAAAAATGGGGAGTTGCCGAAAACTAAACTCATAAGCACAGTCTCGGTCCCCCCACTTTTCAGCAACAGGAAGCAAACTTAATATATGCGGGGGCGGACTTGAGGTAGAAGCAGAATAAGCCGCATATTGCAATTAAAAGCATTACATCCAAATTGATTCTATGGACTTCCTAACAATCATCCTGCTAGGCTTAACCCAAGGAATAACAGAATGGATTCCCATCAGCTCCAAGACTCAGGATGCGGTTGTATACGCATTTCTTACTGGCCTAAGACCACAAGACATCCCACTTCCTATGTTACTCTACCTTCACATAGGCACTGTTATAGCTGCGACAATCTACTTCCGCAAGGAAATAATGGAACTCATTAATAAGTTTTTAAATAAGCCTTTTGACTTGCGGGCGCATTCCCGCGGAGAGATTGGCTTCCTCTTCACGTCACTTCTCTTCACGGGCATAATTGGACTTCCACTGCTCTTTCTGGAGAAAGAATTATTCCCAAAGTTGGATGCAAGCCTGCTTTTCACCGTGATGGGCGTTGGCCTTCTCTTAACAGGGTTTCTGCTGCTCATGCAGAAGGGTGCGAAGGAGCGCAAGATTAGGGATTCAAATTGGGCTGACGGAGTTCTCACGGGCATCCTACAAGGATTCAGCATTCTGCCTGGCATTTCAAGAGCGGGGACTAGCACCACTGCTTTGATATGGAGGGGGTTTGACAGCGAGAGCAGCTTCCACCTGAGCTTTCTCCTCAGCATACCCACCGTGATACTCGCGGAATTTGTTCTTTATGTTGGGGGGTTATCCTCCTTCCCACTTTATGACGGGATTCTACTCGCGCTGTTCAGCTTCATTTTCGGCTATCTCGTCCTTGACATCATACTGAGGATTGTGAAAAAAGTGAACATGGCGTATGTCGCATTCGCCCTAGGTGTTATCATCATTGCCGCAGGGCTGCTGGGCTGGAGCTGAATTCCTGGTGTAAAGCCTGACGATATCTAGTCTTCTTAAATATTTATTCTTCCAAATATGCTGGGGTATAGAATGATTTCAGAAAGCGAGCTTGAGAGGATTAGAAGCGACTTCCCAATTCTGAAGAACGGGGTTGGCGGCAAGCCCATTATATATTTTGACAGCGGGTGCGTGAGCCTCAGGCCTAGGCAAGTTATGCACGCCATGAATGAGTATTATGAAGAGTATCCTGCATGCGCCGGGAGGAGCATCCACAAGCTCGGGAAGAAAGTCTCTGACAAGCTTGCCGAGGCTAGGAGGACTTTTGCAAAATTCCTAGGAGCCAGAAAAGCTGAGGAAGTAATCTTCACAAGGAACACAACTGAGGGAATAAACCTTGTTGCACATTCTCTGAAGTTTAGTAAGGGAGATGTGGTGATAACGAGCGATAGAGAGCATAACTCCAATCTGCTTCCCTGGCAGCTACTCTCCAAAAGGAGCGGTGTGGAGCATAAGATAGTTTACTCTACCGATAATATGGAATTTGACCTGGAGAAATTCAAAGAGATGATGAACGACAATGTGAAGCTTGTTTCACTAGTCCACTCTTCAAACCTTGACGGATACACGCTTCCTGCAGCTGAAATAGTGAAGATAGCACATGAGAACGGCTCGCTGGTTATGCTTGACGGGGCGCAGTCCGCCCCGCACAGGCAGGTGGATGTGAGAAAGCTTGATGTTGACTTCTTTGCTCTCTCAGGGCACAAGATGCTTGGGCCTGCTGGGACAGGAGTGCTATACGGAAAATGTGAGCTCCTTGAGGAGATGGAGCCTTTCATGCTTGGAGGGGACACTGTTCAGAACTCAACTTATAATTCATACGTCCTGCTGAAACCACCTGAGAAGTTTGAGGCAGGCCTGCAGAATTATGCGGGGAGCATTGGGCTTGCGGAAGCAGCACGCTATATCGAGAAGGTTGGGAAGGAGAAAATTGAGAAACACGAGCATGAATTGAACAAACTAATCAGCGAGAGGCTTCTGAAGATAAAAAGCGCCAGCATAATAGGCCCGAAGCAGGTTGAGCTGAGGAGCGGCGTAGTATCATTTAACATAGAAGGTATGAACTTCCATGACGTAGCAGTAATGCTTGACGAGAACAACATAATGGTCCGCTCCGGGCAGCACTGCGTGCATTCCTGGTTCAACGCGCATAACATTCCCGGGTGCGTCAGGGCATCTTTATATTTGTATAACACCATAGATGAGGCTGGGAAGTTCCTGGATGTTCTGGCAGGCATTGCAAGGTTGAGGTGAGCTGATGATTCTGTGTCTTCTGGCAATGGTCGTATTTGGCATTCTCGGCATATTCTCTGCAAAATACAGGGAGCTGGCAAAGGAAGCATTTGGATGCTTCTTCAATACAATCCAGCTCAAGCCGTGCGACAGCAAGCTCGACCAGAGGATAAAGTCGACGCTCATTGCAAAAATTATGAAGCTCTCTCCTGGGCTGGCGAGGATGACATACAAGAATTTCGCTGTCCTCTCATGGATTTTCACCATTCTCTTCTTTGCAAGCATGGCATACTCAGCTTACTCAGTTTACAACCTCGTAGTTTACGGGAGCTGCAACCCTGGCAGCTACTGCATATTCAACCCCAATGCCAATGTGACCAGCGGTAATACCTGCAACATAACAGGCAAATTTATCGAGTTTTATGGGGCCGAATGCCCGCACTGCCATAATATGATTCCGATAGTTGCGCAGGTTGAGAATGAGACTGGCGTGACGTTTGAAAAGCTTGAAGTTTGGCATAATGATATGAACAGGGAGCTCTACCTGAAGTATGCAAATGGGATTATGGTGGATTGCAGCTTGCCAAATAACAACACAATTGCAGTGCCTGCTTTCTTTAGTTTGAAAACAAATCGCACCATGTGCGGTAAAAAAAGCGCAGATGACCTGAAAGCATTCATCGCCACTAACGGTTAGGTTTCAAGCTTTCTGTAGAGGATGTAGAAGCTGTCGTCATCATTCTCAACCTCTTTTTTGAGGATAAAGCCGTTCTTCTGGTAGAAATGTATGGCTGCGAGATTACCGCGTCTCACATTAAGGTATACCATCCTCTTTCCCTTTTCCGTTGAAAACTCAATGGCCTTTCTGATGAGCGAGCTGCCGACTCCTCGGCCTCTGAATTTTTCTTCCACGGCCATGCCCATCAGCTTCGCCGTTTTCTCTCTCAGTTTTATGTCTGCAAACCCTGCAACCTCGCCGTTTACGACTGCAACAAAATAGGAGTAGTTGGGCGATAGTCTCCAAGCTAGCTTGGATGGAGTCATCCTCATGTGGGGAAAATTTTTGTTTATCAGCTCTGCAACACGCTTGAAGTCCCCTTCCTCAATGCTTCTTATGAATGGTTCTGAGACAACCATAAAAAACACTCTTGCAATTATATTTTTAAGAGTATATCTTAAATAAATGTGTTGTTACATATGCTAGAGTGATTTTATGCGCATTAAGGAATTGTTTCAGGGAATTGCGATGGGTTTGATGGATGGTCTGATTACCCTACTCGGCATCATTGTCGGGGTTTGGATAGCAACGGATGATGCGAAAGTAGTTATAATCTCCGGGCTGATTGGCGGTATTTCAAACAGCTTCGGCACGTCAATTGGCTTTTATACATCAGAAAATGCAGAGAGGGGTCAGCAGATAGAATTCTACAAGAGAAACAAAGGCACCAGAAAAGACCGGCAGTACATCCACTCGCACTCGGAGATAATTGGCAGCACTATTCTAAGTTTTATCGCAGGGGCATTTGCTATTGTCCTTCCGCTCCTTCCATTCTTCCTGCTGTCGGAGGTTGTTGCTAGCATGATCAGCTCGCTGGTAATCTCCGCAATGCTGCTCTTCGTGCTCGGGTATTACATTGGGAAAATTAACGAGACTGACAGGTTGAGGAGCGGATTGAAGTATCTCTTTTTGGGAGCCATGAGCTCAATTGTTGCTTTTGTGGTGGGGGAGGTGCTCAGGCGATTTATTGAAGGGAGGGCATGAAGATTGCATTGAGAGCAGCAGAGCAAAAAGACTTTACAATAGGTTTTTAATAAGTATGCATAAAAACTATTTGCATGGAAAATCTAGTACCTAAAAAAATGTTTTTGACAAAAGGCGTTGGAAAGGACGTAGACCCTTTGTCTTCTTTTGAGCGCGCCTTGAAGGATGCGGGAATTGAGAGATGCAACCTAGTGAACGTCTCGAGCATTCTGCCCCCAGACTGCGAGATAATCCCGAAAGAGAAGGGGGTTGAACTGCTAAAGCCTGGCCAGATAACCTTTGTTGTCATGAGCAGGAATTCATGCAATGAGCCCAACAGGCTTATGTCCGCTTCCATCGGGGTTGCAATCCCTGCTGATAAGTCTGCCTATGGTTATCTCAGCGAATACCACTCATTTGGGGAAACCGATGAGAAGGCTGGGGACAAGGCGGAGGATTTGGCTGCGAGCATGCTCGCATCAACACTGGGGGTAGACTTTGACATGGGCCAGAGCTGGGATGAGAAGGAGCAGCTCTTCAAGCTCAGCGGGAAAATAGTCAGAACAAGGAATGCGGCGCAGTCAACAATTGTTGACAAGGATGGGATGTGGAGGACTGTCCTTGCTGCCGCAGTTCTGCTTCTTGAGTAGATTTAGCTCAGGGCGAGCGCTCCCTCTGTATCCACTGGGCAGAAATCATCGGTGAGCAGTGCATCGGCAGATGTGTTAACCTCTTTGTCGTAATAGTGGCTCGCCAGCTCGCGGGTGCGGTTATCGCTTGAGCGCTGTTTTATCAGCGATGTGAAATCCGCCTTGTTCCCGTAGTCGACATCGGTTGCGAACATAACGACGTTTTCCAGCTTACCGTAGTCCGCACCGTTCGTTGGGAATATGTATACGTTTTTGAAACTGTTCTTGTAGACTTTTAGTATGGATCTCAGCAAAGCTGCTTTCGGTCCTTCCACCGGAGATATTAAGTTTATTAATACGATGCCGTTTGGATTCAGGTGGGACTTCAAGTCTTCAACGAACTCCATTGTTGTGAGGTGGAATGGCGGTATGATTGCGATGTATGCATCTACAACTATATAGTCATACTTCTCATTTGAATTTTTCAGGAAGATGCGCCCGTCATCAATCTTGACTTTAAGCTTTTCATCCTCCGAGAAGTTGAAGAAATTTTTTGCAACATCCACTATTTGCGGGTCTATCTCCACAACCGTTATGTTCGCGTCTGTTCTTCTATGGAGATCCAGAGGCATGGCCCCTCCCCCAAGCCCGATGAAAAGAGCCTT
>JACCLG010000046.1 GCA_013425335.1 Microcaldota archaeon | reverse complement strand
GGCATCAAAGAAGGTGGAAAGGTTCATGGAGAAGGCTGAGGCGGCATTCGTCCTTTCAGGAAAGATAGGCCAGTCATTCAACAGCATAGTCACAGGAGTCTCTGACCATGGCACATACGTGCGGCTCATTGCACCGCCGGCTGAAGGACGCGTGATGCGCGGAGTGAGAGGCCTCCGGGTGGGCCAGAAGGTGATGGTGAGGCTCATAAACCTGAATCCGAACAAGGGGTTCATAGACTTCGAGGTGGCCGGATGGAAGGGCAAACGCCAAAAGAGGTCTGGGGGAAAAGGCTCGCGCAACTGGAAACATAGGCGAAGGTAGATACAGCAGAGCAGAATGTAACCATGGTTACAAAGACCTTTTGAATTGAAACTCTTGGGAGCATTAGTCATTGATTCAATCACTTCTTCCTGTACCCAAACTTCTTGTCATATTCCGGATGGGACATGTACCCGAGTATAAGACAGACCACTTCGACCCTGTCTCCCCTCAGCGTATACAGCATCCTCCAGAAATCCACCAGGTCTATCTTCCACAGGTTGTTTATCTTGTATTTCTCCGCATATTCTTTTGGGAATAGCCTGGCAGGCAGCTGATCCCCTGCAGTCGGGTCCAGTTTCAGTCTTTCCACCTTGTTGTCTATTGACTTTAGAAGTCTCTGGTTGTCAGAGTTCTCCAGCCCGTTTCTCTTTTCCTCGGCAGCAATTTTAACCAATTCCCTGTAAGCCTTGTCGGTTTCCGCTTCAAAAATAACCCTAACCTGCCTCAATGTTCCACTCCTTTTTCTATTGCTTCCGCCAGCTTCCTGCTTGGGTTGTATATCCAGACGATTCCTTTTCTGCTGACAACTATCTTTCCGCTGTATTCCAGGTATTTCAGTATCACATTGAGCGTCTGGTGCATGACCCTGCCTCCCAGGATTCTCTTTATCTCTTCCCTGGAGATTGCTTTATCTGCGTTTTTCAGCAAATCCTCCACCAATAGAACGGTTTTCAAATTAGGGTAATGCAGCACATCATCCCTGTAAAGGGTTTTTGAAAGGGTTGTCATCCTATCACCATACGAGCTTTATGTGTATAAGTTTATATAAGTATATATTTATAATACTTCCTGCTATAAGAACCTCAAAAAGTGCCTGAGAGAGATGTAACCATGGTTACATAACCGATAAGCTATCTCTAGTGGACTTAAGTACTCATTCAAAAATAAAAAAAACAAAGCAAGCTTAAATAGAAAAAGAGGCATAATTTAGGCATGTACAGGTTACTCGAACCAGAAGAAGGTAAGGTCCTGGCAAGGTTCCAGAATTTTTACCCTACCTCATTCCATGAGAAGGTTTCGAGCAGCCCCCTTATGGATAAGTTTTATGAGAAAGCAGTTTCAGTCTCAGGGCTCGCGGAGATGATTAATGAAAGTAAAGAACCAATCACAATTGTCGATATAGCAGGTGGACGAGGAAGACTTAAAGATGTTGTTGAGAAGGTAGCAAAGAAGGAATTCAATTATGTTGTTGTTGATTTGAGCAGGGAGCAGCTTGGGAAATCCAAGGATTTCCATCGCCTTGATAAAGAGGGAAAAGGCGAGAAGTTCAGGGTTATCGGTGATATGTCAAGTGTGCCGGTTGCTGGTGCGGATGCAGCTGTTCTGCTGAATTCGCCAAATGCGGTTGTGGGCTTTTATTACCGTTTCTTTGCAAAGTACGGCAAATCTTTTGAAAAGGGATTTAGCGTGAAAGAGTTCGGAAAAATCAGGGAGTCAGAAGAGTTTAAGATTCATGTACTTCTCAACGCCATGATGTCATCAACCGATAAGCTCAATATTCTCGAGGCGACAAAACTACTGAAGCAAGACGGCGTGCTGGTAATCGGAGGGTTTGCCAGGGCGATTTCCGCGTATCCGGTTGAGGAAATGAGAGGGATTCCACTGGAAGTGAGAAATGTAGAGAAATTTAAGCTCAACCGCGATGTTATGAAACTTTGGAGTGATTACAGCGGGAATGCTGTGGAGAATCAGCCTTTTTTTGTTGCGGCTTTCACCAAAACAGGCGAGGTTGGGGAAGAGCTAATTGGAGAATGCGAGAAAACTTTTAAGGATAGTTTCCAATCGCTCATAAAAAGCAAGAGGTTCTGGGAAATCCTTAATGAGCTGGAGAAAATCGAGAAAGAAAAGAAAGATGCGGCTGACGAATTTCAGAAAGTTGCTAAAAAAATCATTAAAGAGTAGTCGGATTGGGAGCTATCTCTAAGAAGCTTAAAAAAGGGAAAATGAGCAATAATCAGAGTTTGTTATGGTAGAAGCTACTGCAAAAAAGCCAGAAGAGGAGTCACCCCTGCATAGATTCAGGGATTTATTCAGAAGGGGTGAGAAGGAGGAAAAACCTTCTGTAGCCCCATTTCTGGAAGTCAGGATGAAGGAAGCGCCTCAGCACAAAATGCGCTTCGGAACTAATGAATATGCCGGGGAAATGAGGATTAATATAGAGCTGGGGTTCGGTTTTCATAGCAAGCGTGAAACATACGTGAAGCAGTACCTCAATCTGGTCGGCTCCATTGCGGACATACTCAAGGATGAGATTGCAGGTTACGAGGGGCTTTCAGAAAAAGGCAAGAAGCAGATGCAGGAGGACTTCATAACTGGGGTTTGGGGTGTAATCTACGGCAATGTCAATATGAGCTATGGAACTAACAAGTTCGGCTTGCTGTCTGAGTCGCTTGACAAGAATTTGTGGGACTGCGATAATTCCTCCACGCTTGTCTTTGATGTCGCAAAGGAGCTGGGCATACCGGTCAAGATGGTCATAGTCCCTAGCCATGCACTTGTCGCTACGGAGGATTTCTACTTCGAGACAACCGTTAAGGATTTTGCAGCGTATTACCCTCTTAAGGAGCTACACAAGATATACCCCAGGGTATACTCCGAAACTTCCGACCCGAGGGTCATTGACGCGATTGCCTATGCTTCTAAAGGTCTTGCTTGTGCCCGTGAATGGGACTATGACGGCGCCATCTTTGAGTATACAATGTCTATCCAGCAGAATCCGAATGATGCCGATGTATATGCGAACAGGGCGAATGCTTACTCCCGGAAAGGCCAGCTCGGGGATTCTTACAAACGAAAATACGAATACAGGAAGGCTATTGAAGACTACACCAAGGCTCTTGAGCTGAACCCGGATTTCATTTCAGTTCATATGGCGAGGGGCATTCTTTATCTCTCAGAGAAGAGGTTCTCCAGCGCTCTTGAGGATTTCCTGACTGCTGGCCGGGCTTATGCGAAGAAGTTTTACAACGCTATAAAGAATGCCTGGGAGGATGTTTCCCGGTGACTTTTTCAACAGGGTTATTTTGATTAAACTTTTCTTAAAAGTTTAAATGAAGCAGACTCGGTTTCTTTGGGGTTTAAATAGCAAAACTGATATAATATAAGCATGGCTCTAAAAGTCCTTGAAAAAGATAAATTCATGCGTGAGTCCTCAGAATGGGTTAAATATGCTAAAGATCAAGCTGAAAGGCCACCAAGAAAAACTGGTGCAGAACTTATCTCTCTTCTTAAGGAACACGGAGTCAGAAATGTAATTGATATTGGTTGCGGAGGCGGTAGAAACTCAATTTTCCTAGCAAAGGAAGGTTTTGATGTTACTGGTGTGGATTTTTCTGAAGTATCGCTTGGGATATTAAAAAACAAAATTAAAGCTGGGAAGATTGAAAATATACATCTCCTTTTAGGGGAAGGGAATAAAATCCCAGTCAAAGATAGGACCTTTGATGCAGCGACTTGTCATTTTGTATTGGACCTACAATTCGGGAGAGATGAACAAAAAACAATGATAAATGAGATATATAGAGCTCTCAAACCTAATGGGGTTGCGGTACTTGAAAGCTTATTCACTGACAAGGAGGTAGAAGAAGTGAGAAACCGACTCAAAAATGCTGGATTCATTTTACTTGATGATAGATTATCCAAAATCATTTCACTTGGTGAGGGACGCAGTAAAAATGACTGGGTCTTTATTGCTGAGAAGTCAAAGCAAGCTTAATACTCTCAGTTCAAATTATTATGTGGTGATATAATGAGTTGCTTTTCCAAACAAAGAAAAAGAAGGATGGAGAAACGAGCGAAAAGAGCGGAAAGTAGGAGGTTTGGTGGGAGACGTAGGTAACTATGCCCTATTTCTTGCTTCATCGTTTGGACTTATGATAAATTGAGAAAAATGCAGAGAAGAAAAAGAAGCCAAAGCAATCTTAGTATACTCAGAATGCTAACTACTTCTGGGTGGGTGAATGGGAGAGTTGTTAGGCGAGTTAGATAGAATTAAGGATTTAGATGAAGAGGGGGTGAGATAGATGAAATGTTATGAGTGTGGAAAGGAAGCAAGTTGCCGTATTGAGGATAGGAAAGTTAGTTCAAGTGCTACATTTTTTCTGTGTAGGAATTGCTTTGATGAGAATATAGAACGAGTTAATAAGAAAATAGGCAAGGACTACCAAAAGAGCTTATTGGTAAAGCTGGGATTATAAGAGGAAGAAGGTGCGTAACAGGTCCGGGAGCAATAATCATAATTCCACCTCCCGCCTGCCCCAAAGCAAGCTTAAATTAGTCTAATTTTACTTCGTAAAAGTCGTTTCGCCTCGGACGCTGTCAAGCTTAAATATCAAAAGAGGCATAATTTAGGCATGGCTTGGGTTAAGGAAGAACCAATGGAAAAGAAGGAAACGAAAGCTGGAACCATACAGTTGAGAGTTGCCGAGAGTCCTCTGATGATAACTAGAAACGCTTTCTTCGGGCGGAGTGATGCGGAGAATTGGGAAAGGAGAGAAGCAAAATATGATGTTTTCCTGACGCGACCGGGCTCTGATGAGGAAGAGAAGATAGGGTACGTAACTGTGCGGCACAGGAGGATTGGCGATCTCCGAGCCTCTAGGCTGCATGATATCTTTACCGGCTGCGGCTTGAAAGACGATGATAGGACTGTTATGATTGAAGACTTCTACCCAGTTGGGAAAAAGGGAGAGGAGAAAAACGAGCTCGGAGAGAAACCAGAGCTAAAGCGGAATAGGATAGGCAGCAAGGCCCTAGAGATAGTGCTTGAGGAGTGCAAAACTGAAGGGGTAGCATCCGCATACTGCAGCACAAGAGAGACTGCAATGCAAGCCTTGCTTGAGCACGTTGGATTCAAAAAAACGGAGTATCTTTATACAAAGATGCTTTAAGTAATTCTCAAGCCAAAACAATCTTAAATTAGTCTAATTTTACGTCGTAGAATTCGTTTTGCCTCGGACGCTGTAGACCTTATCGCGTTGATAACCTCAGTCACAAGGCACACTTTCCTGAGTACTATTTAGCTTGTTAAATATTAAACTATTTGCTCCGACCGAGAAATCGGCGAATCGACTGGCACCCCCCGCAGAAAAACCTCATCGTTTTCTCGCCTTCGAAGACTCAGCGACGAGCTCCTGCAGGGCGGCATAAGCTCGCTGGGCATCCTCCTGCTCGACGACGACAGAGAACTCAGTGAGTGTTGAGAAGCATTCGAGAACGTTTATGTCGTTTGCCGCCAGGTGGAGCGTTATGGCGGCGAAAACGCCTGGTACTCTCGACATGTTCTCAGTTATGTAAATGCACAGCTCGCACACTCGCTCATAATGTCTGAGGACATCTTTTTCCGACACATTCCTGAGCAGCTCCCCTGCAATCCGTTCTTCTGTAACCACGTTTATCTCGTGGTCCCCAAGTGTTTCTATCAGAGTCTCGCCGGCGCCGAAATCGGTCTTTTGTCGGGTAGATTCTACAAGAGTTATCGTCCTTTCGTTCCTCCTGAGCGCGATATCCGACAGGCCCGACTTGAGAAGCAGCTGGCGGATCTCTAACTTCTCTGCCCTTGGCGCGTCTTCAGATTCCATCCTTGCGAGGGCGGATACAATCGCGGATGCTTCGGCATCCCTGCCGACAAGCGATTCCACCTCTTTCCGGATGGCGCGCGCGGCGGCCGAGTAGTTGAGGATTCGCGCAGCCATTGCTCTCCGTATGAGCGGATGCCGCCCTACAGCCTCTCTCACAGCGGCGCTTGTTTGCTTCATTTTAATCATTTCTAATTAAATTTGCTTTATTTTATGCATAATAATTATATAATTGGCATTTATAAACATATCCCATTCGGGCCAGTAGAAAATGTCGCATGGCGGAACAAGCATCCCGTCATGCCTTTCTTTGGGCTCTAGTCCGAAAAAAATTTATCGGAGGTGAAAACGATGGAATATGATGGAATCAAAGTGGAGCTAGTCCATTTCATGGGTTAAGGATAGCGGAGAGGACAGTCTTTCTCGCTTCTTTCTTTGTTTTTTATTTAAGAAATTAACTGGGATGAAACGAATGACAACGAGCATTGGGAGGTTCTATGATTATCCGCCGGCCTTGCCGAGGGCCGGATGGGAAGACATTAGCGGGCCGACCCATACGGCGTTATACATAAACATACCTTTCTGCAGCCGCTTCTGCTATTACTGCCCATTTACCAAGGAAATCCCCAAGGGGAAAGAGCATCTTGAAGCTTATGTGAAGGGCGTTGAAAAAGAAATGAGGCTAGTTGCAAATAGCCGGAGGCATTCTTCCGCGCGCATAGAATGCGTGTACGTCGGGGGCGGAACGCCTTCCCTTCTCCCAGTCTCATCCATCCAAGGACTAATCGACAATGCCAGGAAGACATTTGACTTCTCAGAAGACTGTCAGATAACCGTTGAGGCGAACCCAAGTTCAGCGAGCGAGGCGTTTTTAGGCGGTCTCGCCAAAATGGGCGTTTCACGCGTAAGCTTTGGGGTGCAAACTTTTGAACCTGAAGGGCTGCGCTCGCTCGGGTGTTCGCACACCTCGACCCAGGCAAAAACAGCAATTTCGATGGCGCAATCGGGGGGGCTGGACGTGAACGTTGACCTGCTTTACGCCCGCCCGGGACAAACGACAACCGCGTGGGAGAACGACATCGCAGTTTTCTTTTCTACCGGCGCGCAGCACTTGAGCATATACGCCCTTGACCTGGTTCCAGTCTTGCCGCTCTACCGCCATGTTAATGAAGGGCGGGTCGGGCGAATGCCGCTACTTGATGATTTGAGGCGGATGATTGAAATAACGGATGAGGCGATTTCAAAAAACGGCTTTTCGCGCTATTCGATAGACCAGGCGTGCGTGAGGAGGCATGAGAACAGGTATGGGCTCTATGTGGCAGGGCACTCTGTGATAGGGCTCGGGGCCGGAGCGTTCTCCTACTATGACGGATTCGTGTACCGTAATGTAAAGGCATCCGCGCGATATCTGGAGCTGCTCGCAGACGGAAAAATGCCGGTAGAACTTGGGAAAAAGCTTACCGCGCATGAACGGATGGTGAGATATGTCGCAAAGCAGCTGCTATTCCTGCAGGTGGACAACAAAGTATTCGAATCAATGTTTGGAATGCCAATGGAGATTGTTTTTCAAAATCAAATTTGCAAACTCGAAAGGAAGGGATACGTTGAGGCGACATCCGATAGACTCGCACTCACATTCGAAGGAAGGGTCCATGCATTCGAGGTTGTTAGGACGTTTTTCTCACCAGAATATGAGCTGTTGATTCAGAAATACGAAAGTCCCAAACAGACATAATATTGCTTGAGAAGGTGGAGTTTAGTGTTGCGGAGGAACTTGCGGAAATGAAGCTTGGAGTGAGCAAGAAAGATTTTAGAGAAATTCTTAAAGCAAGAGAGGAATTCGCTCTTCCTTCTTTTGAATAGATGAAAAGACGGTACGGAGTTACATAAAGTCAAAGCAATCTTAAAAAGATGATGAGGTCAGCGTATCCTCGGTATTAATGTAATTCTCCGTCGTAAAATCAACAAGGCCTCGGACGCTGTTGACCTCATCATGTTGTATCAGTGGTTGTTCATGTCGTCATCGGCATTAATATTGCGAATTCCCCGCTTAAATAGGCATACGCAGTTCACTCCCGCCTGAGGCCTTGTGAGATGATTTTCCCGTCAAGAAGCTCCTTTTTCCTCATCTTCAGCCATTCCCCTGCGGTATCGTATTCCAAAAAGCCCTTCAGCATCCGCTCCCACTCGGGCGTCTTCACCGCTTCACCCAGAGGAGTTTCATGCGGCGTTTCCAGCTTCCAGCGCCTCGGCAGCCCCCCCTCCCTGAAGGTCAGGTCGAATTTGTCCAGTTTCCCGTATTTCTCATCCTTGAATTCCACTACAACCCTTACCGCACCGTGCTTCTCGGAAAGCTTCTTCTCGTAGCTTATGCGAATTTCAATTGGCACCTTGAGGCCGGCCTCTTCCCTCTCATAAAGGCCGCTCCCCTTCCAAGTCCCGTCCGCCCGCTTTGTGACGATAGCATCCTTGAAATTCTGCCCTGCAACCAGCACCAGTTCCTTTTTCTCCGTGTGCGGTGCATAAATCCAATAAGGTACCTCGGCTCCATGCGCCATGAGCATCAACTCTTAGATTATAATTGCCTCGTATGCTGTCTTCATTGGCATTGATGTTTTGTCTTTCACTCTTTAAATAGCTCTGCATCACCTGAAAAGACTGGATGGCTCGGGATTGCCCAAAAGAGGAACCTGGCGGTTCCCTCCACCCCCTGCCGCCTGCTCATTTGTAGATTTTCTTCCTGTGCCCCAGCGTTTCCACGACAAGCTTCCTCTCCTTATCCTCAATGAAGCATATCACCCTGTAGTCCCCGATGCGCATCCTCCAGGAATCGGCATCGGCCAGCTTTATGAAGAAATGGTGCGGGAACTCCTTTGCCCCCTCGAGCTTCTCCGCAATGCGGAGGGCAGTTTTCCTGTCGAGCTCCCTCAGCCTCTGGAGTGATTTTGGCGTCCAGACAAGTTCGTAAGTCATCTAGACACCGAGCTTCTCCAGCACTTCCTTGGTTGAGAATGTTTTCCCGCTGGCATACTGCTTCTTGGCTTCCGCGATGTCCTGAAGTGTTTCATCGCTGAGCTTTCCCTCATCCCTTGCGAGTTCCACAATAGACATGAGCTTGTTCAGCACTTCGTCGTAGGTCTCCCTTGTGTACTCCTTGAACTTGCCCAGCTTTGCCCTCGTTTCCGGAGAGATTTGAATACTTGTATAGTTCATCTATAACCACCTATAGAATTATCTATAATTAGGTATATAAGCCTTTCTGCCTCAAGAGGAACCTCACGGTTCCTTATAACCTCCCAAGAGAAACCCTGCAGGTTTCCTCTACCTTCCTGCTTCGGGGCAGCTTATTTCTGGCTGTGCTTTTTGAATTCTTCAGTGTTTCCCTTGACTCCCCATTCCAGCCCCGTATCTTTCTTGAACCATGCCCTGATTTCAGCCGATTCCTTGAAAAGCTTGTTGATTTCATCCACCAGCTCCTGGATTCTATCAAGGTCTATTGTTCGGCCGCCAGAGTCATAGGATAGTTTCACAGAAGAAGGACGTTGGAACTTCCCGTCCTCTCCCAGCTTGAGTGCTATATTCACCTGATACGATGACAATAAGTCAGCTGAATTGACGGCATTTTTATCGTCAGTTTCATACACATATCTAAATCCTACTCCCAGTGTTTTTTTTGAAATTTCATCATTAGTCAGTTTACCTTGAAGTGTTGGAGTAGCCAGCAGCACCGACTCATTTGCGTATACCCTCTCCTTTAAATTCTTTCCCCCGGGGTGTAATCCGGTATCCCTTAAGAAGCTTCCAGCTGTCCTCTTTCCCATGACCACTCTCTCTTCTTTACCCAGTAGGTCCGCTCGCCATCCAACAATATCAAAATCATGTTGTTTCTTCAAGCCTGCAGAATCAACAAACTCAACCTTCATCTTTCCGAGCATCATCGGCTTCTCTTCCTTTGTTTTCAGTGCTACTGGCTCCCTAGTAGCTCTAATCCCATCCCCTACTTCTCCTCCTGAGGAACCTCCCACATTGTCGCCCATAAACATCACCCATTAATTTGCTCATTTCCGCCTTTTAAGCATTTACCTTGCAAGTCGTATACCTTCCGCATTTACGGTTTTCCTCCCGGCATGGTTGGCAAATTCCCTGCTTAAATAACGTATCTGACAGGTAGAGACATAACCTTTATAAATCAAAATTGAGCAATAATTTTAGAAGTGTACCAAGGAGTGATGGGATGAGAAACACTATCATGATTGTTCTTCTGCTAATGGTTTCACTCGCTATTTTCGGATGCCTGCAGACTCCGGCAAAAACATGCGCCCAGGACAAGGACTGCTCGAGCTGGCAGGTGTGCGACACAAAGACAAGCAAGTGCGTCACCGGGACTGGCTACTGCATTGCAGACGCAGGTTGCACAGACCCCAAGAAAGGCTGCGATTTGACTACCCACAAATGCGCGTACAAGGGCGGCTACTGCCTTGACAATTATGACTGTAGGGACTGGCAGTTCTGCGACAATTCAACACAGAAATGCAGCCCGCTCACGGGCAGGTGCGATGACGACGCAGTCTGCAACCGCTGGGAGGAGTGCGACCTGACAAAGCACATCTGCATTGCAAAGGCTGACTTCTGCTCAGACGACTATGACTGCGCCAACTGGCAGAACTGCAACAACGAGACGCATCTCTGCGCTGCAAATATCGGCTACTGCATGGAGGATTCCGAGTGCCAGAGATGGGAAATATGCAACGCCACTACCCACTTCTGCAATGCAAAGGCTGGGTTCTGCAACAGCAACTATGACTGCGACCCAAGATTCACGTGCGGGTCAGACCACAAATGCGCCCTCATGGCAGGATACTGCATAAACGACTCATACTGCCAGAGCTGGCAGACGTGCGACCAGCAGGCTTTGCTCTGCAAGGCAAACAGAGGTAACTGCACAGACACGAGGGACTGCCAGAGCTGGCAGGTTTGCGACCCTGCCAACCACATATGCATGACAAGGGAGGGCATGTGCAACCTTGACAGCGAGTGCGGAGGGTGGCAGACGTGCAGCAGCCACCAGTGCGTCACAAGGGCGGGAATGTGCGCCAGCGATGCTGACTGCTCCTCAACCCAGAGGTGCGACCTGGTGCCAGGCGATGCCGAGCTGTATACCTGCGTATCACTTTTGAACACGCAGTGCCAGGGCGACTGGAATTGCCCAGGCTCGTCATGCAATTTGGATACAAGAAGGTGCAGGTAGCTATTCCGCCATTATGAGCTTCTTTATCCTGTCCGATATCTCATAGAAGGCAGGGTCCCTTTCATGCTGTGTCCTTGGCCTCGGTATGTCTATTGGTATGTCGCCTATTACTTTGGCAGGCCTTTTTGAGAGCACAATCACCCTGTCTGCCATGAACACCGCTTCTTCAATAAGATGAGTTATCATGAGGAAGGTGTTCGTAGGTATTCTGGTGTCCCTCCATATATCAAGCACATCGTTCCTCAGAGTCTGCGCTGTGAGAGCATCAAGAGCTGAGAAGGGCTCGTCCATGAGGAGTATCTCAGGCTCAACTGCCAAAGCCCGGGCGATGCCCACTCTTTGCTTCATCCCTCCTGAAAGCTCGGAGGGGTAGGAGTTCTGGAATTTCTCAAGTTCGTTGATTCGCAGGTAGTGGCTCGCAATCGCATGCCTCTTTATTTTCGGCATCCCTAGGACTTCAAGCGCCAGCTCCACATTCTCGCGCACATCGAGCCACGGGAAAAGAGCAAACGTCTGGAATATCATGGTCGCCCTGCGAGGGTCGGGCCCGTCTATTGGCTCGCCCTTGAAGAGCACATCCCCAGAGGTCGGCTTGTCCAGGCCTGCAATTATCCTGAGAAGGGTTGACTTGCCGCAGCCGCTCTGCCCCACAATGCAGATGAACTCATGCTCCTGAACGTCAAAGGTGATGTTGTTGAGAACCTTCATCTTGCCCCCGTCCTGCGTGAAGGATTTGCTGAGGTTCTGTACGCTTAGTATCGGAGCCATGTTTCCACTCTAGGTTTAAGTCATCTCAAATTTATATCTTTCTGCCTTTCCAAAGAGGTAGCTCCACACGAAGCGGTTGAGGAGTATTATTGTGAGCGACATGGTTGCTATGGCAATGGTGATGAGCCAGGGGTCCCCCCACTCTCCTGTGGCCCGGCTTATGAAAGCCCCAAGCCCGTTCACGGAGTATATCTGCCCCCCGTAGTTGATGTACTCGCTCACTATGGTTGCATTCCACGCGCCTCCCCACGCCTGTATGCTCCCGACAACTATGCCTGGGAATATTGCAGGGAGAATGACATACCTCACGAACTTCCAGTCCTTTATTCCAAAGGAGTTGGCAGCCTCAATAACATCTCCGGGTATGTGCTTTATGGCACCTATGATGTTGAAGAGCAGATACCACTGCGTTCCTGTGAGAAGCAGAATCACCGAGGCAATCTCCACTCCGAGTTCGCCTGTCCCGAAATACTTGAAGACCACTATAACTATGAAAGGGAAGAGAGCCAATGCAGGTATTGACTGCCCTATGTCGAAAAGCGGCAGGAATAACCGTGAAAGGGTTTTGCTCCTTGTGATGATGACGGCTGCTGCGAGGGTCCAGACAAGGGCGATTACATAGGCAACAAATATCCTCAGTATCGAGCTTACTGTGATAAATGGTATGGAGTATGCCTCTGGGTGGTTTTGGAAGGAGAGCTCCAAATTTGCAAGCGGTTTTTGGACAGAGGCGGCAACAAACAGCCCGAGGAAGTACATGACAAGCGAGAAGAGGAATATGGAAAGCAGAAGATTGCGGAGCCTCATCCTCCTGGGGTTGACATTTATCTGCGGCACCTGCAGGTTGAATACAATCCTGGGTGGCTTGAGCGCATGGGAGAGTTTCTTGAAGATTGGCATTGTGCAGATGCCCTCCCACACATCATCGAAGGTATGCACCACAAAACGAAATGAATTCACGAACAGTGAATGAGTCTGCGCGTAGGACTGCTCATGCTCAACTGTCTGAACCTTGAATTTCTCCGAGTAGTCCATGAGAGGAGTCCACACAAGCTTGTCTATGGAGAAGATGAGCAGGATGAAAATGATAAGGCCGAAAATTGCGGATACGATGCTGTGCTGCACATAGACCGCATTGGCAAGGTAGTAGCCCACCCCTGGAAGTGTGTAGAGCCTGCCTCCAAAGGTCATGAACTCGCAGGCAACCAGGAAGTACCAGCCGCCTCCCCAGGCCAGTATGCTGCCTGTTATGAAGGCAGGAAATATACAGGGAAGGAGGAACTTCCTGTAGTATTCAACTCCTCCGAGACCGAAGGCCTTGCCCACTGTCTTCAGGTCCTCGGGCAGGTTTCTCACAGCCCCGAATATCCCGAAGGTGACAGCCCAGGCCTCTCCTGTGAAGATGAGGAGTATGGATGCGATTTCAACTCCCAGCTCCCCGGGAAACACGTTAACAAAGAATAGTATGGCTGCAGGCAGGTAGCCCAGGACAGGTATGGACTGCAGTATGTCAAGGAGGGGCATCATCACCTTCCTTGGCCTCTCGTATGTGCCTGCGATTATCCCGTAGGAAAGGCCGAAAATCACGACGAGTATATAGGCCGCAATCATCCTCAGCATTGTCCTGAAGATGTAGTATGGCAGCTTTGGCGTTTCAGGGTTTTTGCTTATCTCCCCAATCCAGTTGGGAAATTCCCTCTGCGTCACTGTGAAGAAGACGAAAGCCAGAATTACGGCTATTACAATAATCTTTACCAGAAGACCAGTGCTGACTCGCATTAACATGATTTTTACGAACAATCTTTATATTGTTTCACTTCGAATTACTACTTGTTGGTGGTTTTATGGTTGGAAAGGCTATTTTGATGGTATGCGACGGGCTCGGCGACAGACAAATTAAGGGAAAAACCCCACTCCAGAGGGCAAGGAGGCCCAACATGAATGCCCTTGCATCAAAGGGCATAACAGGACTTATGCACACAATAGGGCAGGGCATAACCCCTGGCAGCGATACGGCGCATCTGGCCCTTTTCAGCTATGACCCTTACACACTCTACCAAGGGAGAGGCGTATACGAGGCTCTCGGCGCCGGCTTGGAGCTTGAGGAGGGAGACATTGCATTCAGGTGCAACTTCGCAACGGTTGACTACAGGATGATTGTCACTGACAGGAGGGCTGGGAGGATAAGCGGGGTTGGTCCAGAGCTTGCCAAGGAGCTCAACGGCCAGAAGGTGGACAGCACCGAGATTGTCTTCAAGGCAACCACAGAGCACAGGGGCGTCCTTGTGCTGAGGGGGGAAGGCCTTTCCAGGAATGTCTCTGATGTAGACCCGCATGAGGCAGGAATGGCTGTGCTGAAATCAAAGCCTCTTGACGGCACAATGGAGGCCAAAAGGACTTCCTTCATACTCAACAGGTTCACCGCTCTTTCAAACGAGGTTCTGAGGGAGCATCCAATCAACATTGAGAGGGAGAAGAAGGAGAAGCCTCCTGCCAACATAGTTTTGGCAAGGGGGGCTGGCGCATACTCACGTTTGGACACGCTGCAGGAGAAATTCGGGATAAAGAGCGCCTGCGTGGCAGGAGGCGCGCTCTACAAGGGAGTTGCGAGGGCTGTCGGGATGGAGGTTATTGATGTGAAGGGCGCAACAGGGACTGCGGACACTGACCTCATGGCAAAGGCAAGCGCTGCCAAAAGCGCTCTGAGCGACTGCGATTTTGTTTTCATACATGTGAAGGCAACAGACAATTTCAGCCACGACGGGGATGTTAATGGGAAAATAAAGATGATTGAGAAAATAGACAAGATGGTGGGCTACCTCATGAAAACCGGTGCATACATCGTGCTGACAGGTGACCACAGCACTCCATGCGCGTTGAAGAACCACTCGGCAGACCCGCTCCCAATAGTAATATACGGGGAGGGAGTGAGGGTGGACAGCGTGAGGAAGTTTGACGAGATAGCGTGCATGGCAGGCGGGCTCGGGCATATAAGGGGTTTGGATGTGATGCCGCTCATACTGAGCTACACAGGCAAGTCAAAGATTTTCGGCTCCTAGATGAGTTGATGAAATACCGCTTTCTTGAGCATACTGCAGACGTGCTTTTCGAGGCCTATGGGAAGAACTTTGAGGAAGCTCTTCAGAATGCGGCAGAAGCAATGTTCGGCGTCATGTGCGATACCAAAAAACTCAAGAAAGAGAAAAGCTTCAGTGTTGAGGAGCATGCAGACAGCCTGGAGAAACTCACTGTCTTCACGCTTTCAACAATCCTCTCGGAGAGCGAGATAAATGAAGTGCTTCCAAAGAGGTTTGAGGTTGAGAGGTTTGCTCAGAAAGACGGAGTTTTCAGCATAAGGGGAAAAGTCCATGGAGGCAGGTGGGAGAGCGGGAAGGTTAAGACGAACATAAAGGCAGTCACCCACCACCTCATAAAGGTTGAGGGAAACGGCAAGCTCACAATAAGGGTGCTGCTGGATATATAACGCTGGCTACCCAGGCAGGATGATTCCTTGGATGCTTGACCCATTATCGCCTGCTCCAGTCCCTCCCTGGGAATTGGCCCCGCCGAGCGAAGAGAGCTCACCAATTAGGCTGTTCAGCTCGTTAGATGTTGTTTGGAGGTTTACCGTGACGGTGACTCCCTTTGCATCAACACTCAATTTATTCGCAATAGTCTCAATTGTGCTCCCTGCCGGAGCAACTCCTTTGAGAGTCGAGAGACCCTTGTCGAACGCATCGGATACATCGGTTGCCGAGGAAGCGTCGTCAGCAGTGACGAGCATTTTGATGTTTATATTTTTGCTGTTTTTAACAGCCGAGAGCCCAATGCAGTCAATTTGCGAAAGTGCCTGGAAATTGGGCTGGGAGCTCAGGCTCTGGCTTATCTCCCTCTTCATCTGCTGAGGTATATCCATGAGGAGGATGATGAGTGAGTTCTTGTCAAGCGCATCGTAGATTTGGCTGAGGTTCTGCCTGGTTTTCACGCTGTCCATCTTCCCGGCGTTGGTGTCAATGGAATCCTCCACAGCTTCTTTTGTCCCCCCCACAAGAGTACTGCTGTCAAGGAAGGAGAAATATGAAACATCGCCGGGCGACTGCTTTGAGCTTATCTCGTAGAGATCCTGGCCTCCGTAGCTAAGCTGGGTTACGTAATTATCCACTCTCATTTTGTCCAGAACAGTGTTCTTGTCCATTGTGCCGCGTGCGATGAACGCCCCGTAAGAGTTGTCTGTAGATTTGAGGGAGTTAACCTCCGTGAAGAGCACAATCCTGTCAATCTTTGTTGGGTCTATGCCTGTGGTCGTCTCAATACGCTGTTTGTTGTATGCCGTGCCCCCGTAATTGTATAGCGAGGACAGGTCCGAGTCGTTGAGAATTGCAGAGGGTCTGACTATTAGTACAACGTTCGCGGATTTTGGCACCAGTTCAAGCACATCCTTGCTGCCACCCAGCAAGTAAGGGCATAGGCATCCTGCAAGGAGCAGGAGAGCAAATACGAGTAGTATTTTTTTCATGAAGTTATTTTTTCACAGTTATATAAATAAGTATCTGAAGTCTTTTAAATAGTGAAAGGCAGAAATTAGTCATGAAATTCGATCCGTCCGGCTTGGTTATTGGGACAGACAAGCCCAGCAACAACGAGAGCAGCATTAGAATGGGGAAGGACGGGTTTGACATAACTTTCAGGAGAGGCAAGTCAAGCCATGTTGTTTCAGGATACCATCTCTTCATGCTCCACAAAGTCAAGAGTGAATTCAATGTTCCTGCCATTTTCACGAGGAAACTCAAGGGCACACCCTTCTCAATACTGTATGATTTTGAAGAAGAGAAAATCTACATGGTGACTCTCGGGGCTGGGAGAAGGGTGGTTGAGAGCATATTCGAGGGGGCTGGGGGGTTGGGGTTCGAGTATCTCAGCGAGTGCCTGGATGAGGAGATAGACCCGAAAACCCTGTGGAAGTACATCGCATTTCCGCTTCCCGAGCACATTATGGATTACAGGGAAGCGGGAGAACGCTCACCGGCAAGCCAGGCAAGAATGTACTACGACCCGGAGAGGCTTGCGGACATCTACAACGCAATGAAAGGAGAGAAGACAAAAATGCTGGTGTCCTTCGTTCCTGCATCCGAGGCAGAGCTTGAGAAGGAGCGCGCATTCTACGAGAAGGAAATCACCTACGGGCGGACCGGGGGGGTTGTGAAGAAGGAGAAGAAGGTTTCGCTGCTGGTGCTGCTGGGCAATGCACTTTCCAGTCAGTTCACAACAACTCCTGTGAGGGATTTGGACAAGGGTGCAGTCTATGAGGAGACAACAGTTGCAGTGCCGCCGAAAAAATTTGACGTGAAAAGGGAGTACATAGCGCGCACCATAGTTGCAATGTGCGACAACGCCAGGCTCACAAACGACGCAATATTCAGAGTAACATTCATAGGTTATGGGGAGAATTCAGACCTGCTTGAGATGCATTTCCGCTCGAAGTTTCCATGCGTGAAGGAGCCCGTATCCCAAAGCGAGGAGCTCACTTTTGGAATACCGCAGGGAGGAGGGGATGTGATGAGCGGGCTGTTTGCCTCAAACTTCATCTACTTCCCAAAAGATTATGAGCTTGGGGAAAAAGGTTTAAAGGAAGAGGGGACTAAACCTACTCGCAGCCCCGTCATCTAGTGGTCAAGGATGGGAGCCTCTGGAGCTCCACACGCCGGTTCGAATCCGACCGGGGCTATTAAGAAGCCTGGTCTGACAACTAACTGAAATACAAACAACAAGGAATTATTGCTCAGCCCATCTTTGTATAAACATAGCTCTTTACAGCTTCTTTTGCCTTCTTTATGTCATCCACCTTGAATGCGAATATTCCCTCATTGCCCTTCTTCTCAAGGCTGTACACGCTTCTTATGTTCACTCCCTTGAAAGCTAGTATTGCCGCAACAGTTCCCATCTCCCCAGGCCTGTCCTTGAGCTTCAGAACCAGCACATCGGAAAGCGCCGTGAGAAAGCCGGCCTCCTCCAGTATCTTCTTCACCTTTTCCCCGTCCTTCACAACGATGTGCAAAACTGCTGTGCCGCCTATGCTCTCACCAGATATGTAATCTATATTGATTTTCTTCTCACTCAGTCTATTCGAAATTTTGGCCAGAAGGCCAACCCTGTCTTCAGCGAAAATCGTTAGTTCCTTCATTTTATCCCCCCCCCCAAATCTATTTGAGTATGAGGTATATTAAATTATTGCCAGCATCAGTCCCCCTCCGAGAATTCATCGAGCGTCATCTGGGACGCCTTGCTGATTGTTTTTGCGTCGTAGCCTCTCCTCCTGAGCTCGCTGGCAAGCCTCACAGTCTCTCCGTGGGTGCAGTATATTTTCCTAGGGGAGCTCCTCTCGACATATTCAATCAGCTGGTTGAAATCGGCATGGTCGCTCAGCGGAAACGCCCTGTCCGCGGAATAGGCATACCTCAGCGCCCAGCCGCTGGCAACAGCGCAGACAACTTTCCTGTTGTATATCCCCTCGAGCTTGCCGCAGAAGCTCCTGCTGGCAGAAGACGGGGTTACAATGGAAAGGAACTCGTGCTTCAGTACTTCCTCTGCCTCATCTGTCCTCACAGGTATCCTGTCAAGCTTGACCCCGAATTTTTCATAAACAGAGCATGCTTTTTCAATGTTAGACTCGACAACCGGTGATATCCCAAGATATTGGTTTGCGAGCTTCACGAGCTCCTGCGCTTTTCCTATTGAGTAGCCGCCAAGCATTACTATGGCTCCTCTCTCAAGGTTGCTCCTCACCCACTTCGCCATACAGGAGTATACAAAATCCCTCTCGGGAAAAACCATCTCCGGTGATCCATAAGTGCTCTCAATGAGAAGGACGTCGCATTTCTCAACTTCAGCGCCCTTTGTTGTAAGCGAGTCGTGAAGCTTGAAGTCGCCAGTGTAGACAAAACTTTCCCCGTCCAGCTCAGCCCTGAGCTGCCTTGAGCCCAGTATGTGGCCTGAGTTGAGAAGTTTTATGCTCACTCCGTCCAGTTTCAAAGGGGAGACTTTATCCGAGTAGCCGGCCAGGGCGAGCGTCTCATCGGATGCAAGTATGCTCTTCCCTCCTGCCCTGAGGGCTGCGACATGGTCTGAGTGCGCATGCGAAACAAAGCAGTTTGCCCTTCCGCATCCGTCAAGGGAGATGGAAGTTTCCCCCATTTCAAGATTCATTGCAGCATCCAGTCGCATGATTCAATTTTGTGTATGTTGAATAAATATCTGCGCATGGAAAGCATTGGAGATGGCCTGCATAGCAAGCTTAATATACACCGGAATACAACTAATCTTGGGTGATATGATGCCTGATGAATATAAGTTTCTATCGTGGAGCATAAAGGCATACTGGATGCAGATACTTTTCGTGCTATTTCCGGTGGCTACAACGCTCTATGTTATGGCGCTTGCCAACCCGTTCGTGCTGCTCAAGCCTGGTGCGGTAAGCGATGTGGACATATCGAGAGCCATGCTCGTTTCTCTGGTATCAATAAACGTCTCGCTCCTATTCATACTAGTTGAGATTACCACGCTATACGCAATGTGGTTCAGCCATAAACAAAAAAAGTAACCGCGGGCAAGTGAACTGCCTCCGCCAGCATATTGAGGTAGTTTAGATGATGAAGAAGACACATCTTGATTTGCTTCTTTTGCTGTTAAGGGCAGGAGGGGGCACTGACAAAGTTTTTGCTACAACAAACGATATTGCGAGGGAGCTTGGCATCTCCCAGCAGAGCATCTCGAGGTGGGTTATACAGCTTGAGAGGGCGGGGTTTGTGGAGAGGGGGCATTCCAGCATCTGGCTGACGAGCAAGGCGCTGGATGAGCTAATGAGAGTTTATTTTGTGATGAAGAGCTCATTTGAAAAGGAGTTTCCAGTCAAGCTCTTTGGGACTGTGGTGTCCGGCCTGAAGGACGGCAGGTATTACCTTTCGCTCCCTCACTATGCGAGGCAGTTCAGGAAAAAGCTGGGCTTCACTCCTTACAGGGGAACCCTCAATGTTGTGATGGAGGACAGGAACAAGAAGCTGATGCTCAACAGGATGAAAGGAATTACTGTTGACGGGTTCAGCATTGGCAATCGAGTTTTGGGAAAAGTTAAATGCTTCCCAGTGCTGATAAACGGCAAAGTGAGGGGGGCTCTTGTGCTCCCCGAAAGGTCGCACTACAGCTCGGATATCATTGAGATTGTCTCGCAACACAACCTGAGGGAAAAGCTCAAGCTTAAGGACGGAAGCAGGGTGAACATAGAGCTGCTGAATTCTGCGACCCGCAGGTGAGACGCCCCGAGGTAAGGGCCTTCCCACTGATATATTTATAAACTTACCAATGCATATAATAGCTTATCAACGGAAGGAAAGCTGTACTGTCTGACTGCTGAAAGCAGAGAGGAAGGAAAGCTCTTTCTGACGTTTAAAAGAAGAGGTGTAAAGTATGGAATTTGGAAGAAGACCCGATTTTGGCCCTAAACCTGTTCAGGTTGGGGAAGAGAGGGAAATAACAATAGAGGCAGTTGCATCCAAAGGGGATGGAATTGCAAAGGTTGAGGGATTTGTTATATTTGTCCCGAACGCTAAGGTTGGAGAGAAGATTAAGGTGAAAATAACCGACGTGAAGAGAACCTGCGCAATTGCAGAGAAGGTCGGTGAAGCCGGCGAAGCTCCAATTGTTTAGAAGAATAGATTGACAACTTTCTTTTTTTCTTATTTTTTTCTTTTTCTGCTTTTTCAACTGCTATAGCATACCCTTTGTTAGTCTCTCCACCAATGTTGACGCTATAGTTCTCTTTGCCCCAACCGCTTTCTCAAATGAGGTTCTTATTGCAGGATAGCCGAGGCTCAAGCCTTGCCAGGAGCTGCCCACGATTTTCCCAGACGGAGTCTTCAATCCTATGCCGAAGTCCACCCACTCCTGCAAATTTGCATTCTTGTCAAGCAGCATCTTCAGGGAGACCTCGGCCTGGGAGTTTGACCGGTCATTTGCCCGAACAGAGGACCAGTATGCGACGCTCTCTATGTTCTCCGCAGTCTTCTCAAGGTTTGTTTTAAGCTCAGTGAGCTCCGAGCGCCTGTCCCTGATTTCAAATGAGGATTTGAGCATCCATTCATCTTCCTTGGGGCTCACCCTTTTGAAGAGCTTGGTTATCCTCGCTATGATGTCTTTGAGTATTTCGAGCTCGTCAGACGACTTCTTGAGAAGCTCATCGCAGCTCCTTATTTTTGGCTCAACAACGTCTCTGGAGTAGTTTTTGAGAGAATTGCCAAGAGAGTGGAGCTTCTGGGAGGCAGCCTTCCAGAAGTTTGTCTCGCACCTCTCCCTTGTTTTTTTCTCAATAACGGCAGGCTCAAATGTCTCAACTGCTTCCATGAGTATGTATCAGCATCTAGGTATAAAAATTTACTGTGATTGAGGCGGGAGCTCTTTGAATTCCAGCCCTCTCTGAGCCATGAGAACTTTCAGATAATCCTTGAAGTCATCGCGCGAGAGGGTCAGCCTTGAGATTACGCCGAACTTTACCGGGTCTACATTGTTGAAGTCACACAAGCTCAGGTTGGATTCCAAAATATTATGACCACATGCAAAAATAATCTGATGGGCTTTCCAGTCAAAATGATGCCTGTCGCATATTTCTATTATCCTCTCAACTGTTTCTGGGGGTTTTTTCTTGGTATAGTTGTTTACCTCATTTTCGCTCAAGCCCTCCCTTGCCATTATCTCGAGGATTTTGCTCCTCTTCTCCTCCTCTGACAGAAGTTTCGGTTGGACGCCTTTCTCAATTATTTCCCTCAGCCTGCTGTTGAATCTTTCATTGGGGAGAGTAAGGTCGGTTATAAGCTCGAATTTTACGGGGTCAATATTGTTGGACGTGCATGAGCGGAGATTCAGAAGCAGTGTATTCGGGGCAAACGTGAAAACAATCTGGTGCTTTTTCCAGTCGAATCCATTTTCCTCACATGCCTCTATTATCTTCTTAACTGTCTTAGGATGGCTTTTCTTGACATAGTCCTTTATTTCTTTTTCATCCATTCCTTTTTCCACTATCATCTGGACAATTGCATTCTCCCTATCTGCTGGGAGGGCATACCTCGGCAACACACCCTGCGAGATTGCGTCATCCAGCGCTTTATTGAACCTCTCAGTTGGAAGCATGAGGTATTTTAGCACGTTAAGGCGGACAGGGCTTATATTATGGGATGCACATGCATCGAGGTTTGAGTTGAGAGTACCGGGAGCATATGAAAAGACAATCTGATGGGCTTTCCAGTTAAAATGATGCCTGTCGCATATTTCTATTATCCTCCCAACTGTTTCTGGGGCTTTTTTCTTTGTGTAGTCCTTGATATCTTTCTCCTCCATGCCGTTTTTCACGAGTATTGCAATGACCTTTTTCTCCCTCTCTTCTGGGTTCAGGTGTTCCGGAGGCACGTAGGTATTTAGGAACTCCCTGAATTTTTCAGAGTTCATGCTGAGGTGCGGAACCAAGGCTTCTTCCACAGCATCTCTCCCCTGCTCAGCGCAGGTTTTCAAGTTGTCTGAGAGGTTTTGCGTGGGGAATACAAGCGCATATGCAAATTTTACTGGGTCAACTCCGTGTTCTTCAAGGGCTTGGAGGTTGCCTCTGAAACTGTTGAATGGATAGGAAAGGAAGCTGCGGTAGGGGGCGAATGGCATGTGCTTCTCTTCACATAATGCGACTATTCTCTTAAGGTTTTTCAGAGCTAGATTATGGAGAGAAGGATGGTTCTCGAAATCAATGCCTTTCTCTTCGCAGAAAGCATCTATCTCCTTGTTTCTTATCTCAATCTGCTCCGGAGTGAAGAAGGGTCTGCCCATCTTGCCGGTAAAATGCCTGACCCGCCTTGTTACCTCCTGCTGGGAGGCAGGAATGGGAATTTCTGTCTTTATGGCATGCGGCTGGAATGCCTGCTTTGGAGACTCAACTATGGAAGGCTTTTGAACCTGTTTTTGGGGTTCAGACGCAGGTAGCTTTTGGATTGTACGGGTGTATGTCAGCAGGGCATTGAGTCTCTGCTCGTAAACCTTTGCAGTTTCAGCGCATTCCGGGTGCTTCAGAAGCCATTCGTCCATTATAAGCTTTCCGGAACTGTCATACTTTGCAGTCATTGATTTCACCCTGTCGACTATTTTTACCTCTTTTAGGGTTTTATCTGCATTGAACATAAGCTCAACGGAAAGCGCAGGGGCTTTTCCCTTAAATACTGGTGAGATGGTGTCGACAGTCCTGAAGCTCTCCCACACAATTTTCTCCTTTCCGAGGCCTTCAAGATGCTCCTTCAGCCGGAGCTGCTCATCACCGAAATGGCAGAAGTCCTTTTCCAGTTTATGCATGCCTATTTCTATGCAGTTTAAAATTTAAAAAGGAAGCTACTTCAGAAGAATGGCATTCACAACCCCGTGCTGCCCTGGCCTGCTTGTCACTCTTGCCTTGCCAATTTCCGTCTCTATTACTGCCCCCTTGGTTATTATGTTCATCCTGGCGTGGTGCCTGTTGTCAGGAGATTCGGCAACGGATTTAATCTTGGCCTTCTTCATCCCTTCCGGAGTTGTTATGTTTGCAAATGCAGCCCGCATGAGCCTCACCTTGATGTTGCTGCCCCTGGTTCTATCAAGCTTGACCTCATCCTTCTCATCAACCTTGGTGCTGGCAAATGGCCCGCCCATCTCGTGCAGGCGCTTGTCCCTGAACTTCCTCTGCTTCTTGCCGCTCCCGCTTGTCTTTCTCTTTGGCTTTCCGTGAAACTGCTCCATATGAAACCTCCTTTTTATATAAGTTTGTTGAATATTTCTCCATGGAATTCAGAGTTGTGCCGGCAAGGACGAAGTTTGAGGATGTTGAGGAGCTTCTCTCCAGAATGAAGGAAGTTTCTGAGAGGAGAAGAGCCGTCATCCAGGCGTTCGACCCTGACATGGTTCTCTCCGAAAACCATCTTATATTTTCAGCTCACCATGCTTTTAAGGCTTTTGCTGAGAAGAGGGGTATAGCAAAGAAGATTGAGAGCGAGCTCCTGCTCTGGGCTGCTGGGACAAGGCGAATTGAGGAGGCTGTGAAGAAGGTTGGGGTGAAAGATGCGAGGAGAGTTGTGTTCCTTGTACAAAAAGGGAAGGAGAAGGAAGTGCTCAGAGACCTGGGGGCAGAGCCTGATATGACGCTGCTTAGGATGAGCAGGGAAAAGGCAAGCAGGATAACCCACAGCTTCGGCATAAGTGAAAATGCCTGCGGATGCTACCCCCTTGAGGAGCTGCTTCTTGAGAAGATTGCAATGCTGGCTCTTGAAAAGTGAGCCTACTCGCAGAACTCCTCGCTCAAAGCTCTTTTTATGAATTTCGCCTTCTTCTTTCCTATCTTCTCCACTTCAGTCAGCTCCTTTTCATTTGCCTTTGCAATGTTCTCGATTGTTTTGAATTTTTTAAGAAGTGCAACTGCGAGCTTTGGGCCCACCCCCGGCAGGCATTCTACAATCATCCTCTGCTGCTGCGCCATTGTGTGAACTTTTTTGTTTCCCTTTAGCCTCACAACAGCTTCCTTGCCAAGCTGCTCCCTCTTCGCAAGGGCGAATATCATTTCCGCGGTTCCCTCCAGGTTCTTGGTGAAGAAGACTGGAATTCCGTAATCAAGTATAAGAGAAGATATGGCGCCAAGCAGTGCGTTCCTGTTCACCCTCTCCTCAAAGCCCTCGCCCTCGATTATCACTATGCATTTCTCAAAATTGTCAACCATGTTTTCTGCCTGCTTGAAAAGCCTCCCGTCGATTATTGAGCTCTCAAAATCGCTCCGAGTCTTTCTCTCAATAACAGCCCTATCGGATATTATGAAATCCCCAACAGGGAGGGTTTTTATCCTGACAACTGCCCCAAGCTCCTTCAGCATATCGGCAATGGCGCCCCTGCTCTCCTTCTCGTCAACAAGTATCTCTACGAAATTTCTCTTCTCCTTCTCGGAGAATTCATTAAGGGAACTCTGTTCCGTGGTATCACCTTGCTTCAGATAGATCGGCAGTACTCCTCAATCTCGCTGAAGCTTATGCCGCAGCCTGCAAACTTCAGCCCGTAGAGGGCGGCTTCTATTGCACGCTTCTCCATTCCCGTGTAGTCCTTGAATAAACCTTTCTCGTATCCTATCATTGCTATCTCTGCGCTTCGGAACAGGTTGAGCTTCCCTGTCATTTCAAGGAACCTGTCAAGGTTCTTCTGGCTCACTTCTATCTTCTTCTGAAATTCATCCTCCATGTGAGCCTTCATCTCAAATGGAGCCTCAATGAGCATCCTTGTTGTTCTCTCGTCTATGAGTATGTTACGCAGGTTGAGGTCTATGGCCACTGCAAGGCTTTCAGTCTCACCCTCATGGATGAGCTTCAGGGGTCTTCCGCCGATGGAGAATACGCTGTTGCCCAGGGATGATAGCTCTGAGGTGAGAGCTCTGGAGTTTGTAGTTTCAACAACCTTTATCACACTATCAAGCAGCATCTTCTTAACTCTCACCGCGCCAAGGGTGTGGGATTTCATTTCAAGCGGGTGCGTCACGGATTCATATTCCACTGCTTTTGTTATTAGGAAGTGGCCTTTGAAACTCTCCACAATATCCGAGAGCAGCCAGAGAAGGCAGGAGTCAGACAAGGATAGCAGGGAGCTAGAGTCGCAGACTATTGAGTCCTGCGGTATTTCACTGGAATAGTTTCCTGACATTTTTAAGCCTCTCCTCAATTGATTTTGTTTTGCCAACCCGGTCGTGCATCAGGGTCTGCCCAGAGTAGTTGAGCACATCGCTCTTGTTCGTGCCCGTGAGCTCAATTGCATTGCTCAGGGAGAACCCCTGTGCGTATAAATAGGAGGCGGACCTGAGCTTTGCCTTGTGGAAAAGGCTACTCACATACCTCCTGTCCTCAGTGTCGAAGCCTTTCAGGTCATCACTGATGGATTTGAGGTACGCCCTCATGTCTTCAAGCCTGTTCTCATCAATGGATGCAACTGCGTTATGCAGGCTCTCCTCAACCTTCTCAACAAACTCCTTCTTTATTTTTCTGTCCCAGTAGCGCGGCTTCTCAAGAACCTTTGCAAGCACATAGGAGATTATTGCAACATCTAGCAGGTCGGACTCATCCCCCAGAGCGAATGAGCTGATGCACCTGTCGCTTATCTTCTTGAGCTGGGAGAGCTCATTTGTCATGAGTGCAACGAGCATCTCCTTCAAAGCCTCTGTCACAGTTAAGCTCATGATTTGATTTGGCAGAAGCCATTTAAATATCTTGCATGCTTTTATTCTACTTCGGAGAAATTTTGAAATTTGAAATATGAAAACTAATCTTACGATAGAACACAAGGTTTATATACCTCTTCTTTTCTAATCATGACACAGTCATGATTTAAACCAGCTTTAGTCATGATACTCTCAGGAGGGAGTTGCCAATGTCAGACGTGGAGGTAAAGGAGCTTGACAAAAGGAGCGTGGAAACAACCACAATACTTAGAAAAATCAAGGAAACAACCGAGATGGAGCTCCTGGGACAGATTTCCGAGAGGCTTGGCACTATTGAGAAAAGGCTTGATGGGATTGAGAGGGAGCTGGGCAAGGAAGTTTCCGATGATATACTTGGTGATGTTGACGAGAGGATAATTGAGTTTGTGAAGAAGAACGGAAAGGCATGCGCTGAGGATTTGCAGAGGGCATTCAACTACAGGGGGAAGAATGCTGCAAGCGCAAGGCTGAACAGACTGCATTCCCAGGGACTGCTGGAGAAGAAGCAGGCTGGGAGGAGGGTTTATTACTTTGCGAAGTGATGCTGGCAAGACGACCATATAAATCTCTTTGTATAAAAAGGGGTGGTTCGGCCATAAGTTCACCTCCAACATGTGGGGTTTTGCCCCACATGTTGCCATCACCCCAAATCTAATTCTATGAAATTAACAAGCTGCTTACTAAATTTTATAATTAGTTACGTGTTGAACTGCACTCCCACAATCTTTGAGCCTTCCTTTGTCCTTGTAACTCCAATTGCCGTATCCGCAGATGTTAAAACTGCATCATTATGGGTCACAACAATGAACTGCGTATTCTTGGAAAGCTCCTTGAGGAGCTGGGAGAGCTTCAGGCTGTTCTCCTTGTCGAGGGATGCATCCGCTTCATCCAGGAGGTAGAATGGAGCAGGCTTGTACATCTGGATTGCGAATATGAACATCAGAGTTAACAGAGACTTTTCCCCTCCTGACTTGGACTCAATGAACTGCAGCTCCCCCTTCTCCGTCTTCAGCTGAATCTGCAGACCGCTCTCCAGAGGTGCTTCGGGGTTCTGCAGCACAAGGTCGCCCTCCCCTGTCTTGAAGGCATAGCCATAGAGCTTCACGAAGTTCTCCCTCACAACTTCAAATGTTTCCATGAATATTGCCGACTTCTTCGTCTCAATCTCATCAATCATGCTCTGCACAGCCTTCCTCTCCTCGGCAAGCTTCTCGCTCTTCTCCTTGACTTCCTTCATCTCCTTTACTCTCTCATCATACTCCTGAGGAGCTTTCAGGTTGACATTACCGAGGGCTGCAAGCTGCTGCTCACCCTCAGATATCTTTGCCTCAATATCCTCCTTTGCGCCTTCAACCTGCTCTATATCATTGTAAGAGGCGCTTTCAGTCTTCAAGTCCGCCAGCCTTGTCTCAAGGTTGGATTTCATAATCTCGTACCTTGTCAAATCCTTGAAGAATTTTTCGTAGTTGAAGCTGCTCTTGCCCTTCTCAAGAGCAAGCGCCTCAATCTGCCTGTCCATCACGTTCCTCTCTTCAAACAATCTCTCCAGCTCGCTGCTGATGTGCTTTATCTTCGCGCTTTTCTCTTCGTACAGCTTGTTGTTTGAAGCCAAGGATGACTCCAGCTCCTTCACATCGCTCTTCAGGGCGTTCAAATCCTTCCTGAGCGGCTCGCATTCATCGTCAATGCTCTGCGCTCTCTTCCTCATCACGTCAAGCTCCGCTGTGCATTTTGCCAGTTCAGCTTCGTGGGATGCCTTTGTCGAGTTGAAGCCGTTGAGCTGCTTCTCGAACTCCTGCATCTTCCTGTTGAACTGCTCCTCCTTCTCCGCGTCTATCTGCTTCAGAGAATCCTCATTTGCTTTTTGGAGCTCTGCAATCTCTGAGTTCAGCTTCTCAATGTCCGCCTGCCTCTCTGAGAGTTCTTTGGAGCTTCTTTCTATCTCCTGCCTTAGTAAAGCAAGATTCGCCTCATAGGTCTCCTTGCCCTTCCTCTCCTTGCTCCTTGTCTCTGCAATGTGCGCAAGCTCCAGCTCAAACCCCTTCAGCTTAACCTCAAGCTCGCTCTTCTCCCTTCTCTTCTTGCTCATATCCTCCCTCAGGGAGTAGAGAGAGTTCACAATTCCATCCCTCTCAGCTTTGAGGGCTTCTAGCTCCGAGTTAAGTCTTTCAACCTCTGCCCTCTCCTTTGCATGAGAGGAGACCCTTTTCAAAATCCCTCCAGTTATGGCTCCGGAAGACTCAAGCAAATCTCCCTCCAATGTAACCATGCGGGCTTTTCCAATTCCAACCCTCTTTCCGCGCTCTATACTGTCAATGAGAAGCGTGTCACCGAAAACAAACTGGAAGACATTGGAGTATTTGGAGTCGAAGCTCACAACCTCGAGCAGGAAGCCACGGGAACCCTCTTTCTTGCTCAAAGCCCTCTGCTCATCAGTTATGAAGCGGGCATTGATGTCAAGAGGTATGAATGTGCACCTGCCTGCCTTCGTTTTCTTCAGGTATTCTATTGCTTTTGCCGCAGTATCCACATCCTCCACAATAAGGTAGTTCATCCTGTGGCCCGCCGCAGCCTCTATTGCAGTTGCATACTCGTCATCAAATTTGCACAGCTCTCCAACAGTTCCGTATACTCCTGGGAGCATGCCGTTCTTCTTAAGGTCGAGCAGGGCTCTCACTCCCTGGTTCTCGGGAAGCTCTTTCAGGAATTGCAGCTTGCTCGCTATGCTGACATGCTTCTCCTTCACCTCAAGCAGCATCTTCTCGGTTGTGGGGAGCTTCTGGTTGAGCTCCTTCTCCTTCTCGAAAAGAGAGCTGAGCTGCGAATCTATTTCCTTGCTGGCTTTCCTCAGCTCCTCCGCATCCTGGGATATCTCGCTCTCCCTCTCAGTTTTCTCTGCAGGAGCCTGGGATTCCAGTCTCTTGAGCTCCATCTCGGCGAAACTCTTCTTGCTGGCGAGCTTCTCAACATCGAGTTCAAGCTTTCTTACCCTCTCCCTTCTCTCCTCAAGCTGTTTAAGTAAATTGTTTGATTTCAGCTTTGCCTCGTAGAATTTGCTGCCCAAAGCCGACTCCTTGGAAGCCCTGTCCCTCTCATTCAGGAATGCAAGAATCTGCCCCTCAACATCGGATATTCTCTCTTTCACCCCAGCTGAGTCCTGCGCGAGCTGAATCATTTTCGCGTTGAGCGATATTTTCTCGTTCTCCAAAGAGCCTATCCTCTGCTTTATCCTCTCAACTTCCCTTTCCTTCTGCTCCTTGCTGCCCAAGGCCAAATTTATTGAAGTTTTTAGCTGCTCAACCTCGCTGAAAAGGGAGTTCTTCTCCCTCTCTGCTTTTTCATTTATCTGCTGGGTTATGCCGTTCTTCTGGTTCTCAAGCTCCTTTATCTTAGCATCAATTTCAACAACCTTCTTGTTGACTTCCTCCTCCTGGCCCTTCAGCTCCAGATACTTGTTTGTTGCCCGTGTGAACTCCTTTTCAACTTTCTTCAGCTCAATGAAAAGCAGGGAACCCTGGTACTTCCTCAAGCCCGCGTTTATCTCATTGTATCTCAAGGCGTCATTCTTGTCCTTCTCCAGCTCTGTGAGGAAGCCCTCCCTCTCCTTCAGAACAATCGTGGCGTCGTTTATCTTCTGCTCAACCTTGGCAAGCTCTGCAAGCGCCTCCTTCTTCTTCTCCTCGAACTCGGAGATGCCTGCAACGCCGTCAATTATCTCCCTCCTCTCCTTGGGGTTGATGTCCACAATCCTCTCAACTTCACCCTGGGCTATCACATTGTGTTCTCCTGCGCTTATGCCCATGCGGGAGAGCTCGTCAAGGACATCTGTTCGCGTCAGCCTCTTCCCGTCAAGCTTGTAGAGGGTTTTACCGTCATTCCTTATCGCCCTCTTCAGCTCGTGCTTCTTCTCACCGTCAAACTGCAGGTATATCTCAGCCTTCTCAGAGCCGCGGGTTATCAAATCCGCAACTTTCTTCGCCCTGAGGGACTTGAAGCTGTTCTCGCCCAGAGCAAAGCGTATCGCGTCGCATACGTTGGACTTGCCAGAGCCGTTGGGCCCGACTAGGCACACAAAACCCTTTGAGAGAGGTATGTCTGCGAACTTGAACGACTTGAATCTCTTCAGTTTGATTCTCTCTATGTAAACCATGGGCTCCCCAGAATGTTTTGCTGTTTTTTCATCCTCTGCCTGATCGCCACTATTTTTTTGCTTCCAATACTTATAAAGGTTGGGGAGGGGTAGGTTTCCGTCAATCCTACGGCTTTATTCCAAGCTGCTTGTAGAGCAATTCCGTGTCTATGGGTATGTCAAGGCCCAGCACCTTGTGTATGAAGGCGAATATCTCAACTGCGAGCCTGGGCTCTATGCCGCTCATCTTTACTATATCCTTCAGGCTTGATTTCTTGTCTATGAACTCGTAGAGCAGAATGCCGTCCCTTCCGTATTTGTTGTATATGGAGAGCCCCTCCTCCCCGTAAAGCTCCCTCACGTTGTCAGGAGTAAGGCACTGAATCTTTATTGCTCCACCATCGAGCAGGAATGACGCTATTTCGTCAAACTTCGCCGGGCTCATCCTAAGCTCTTTCATAATTTTTACATTGACTTTCTTCCCGTTCATGTGAGAGAGCACCTTGGAGCCCTCGTTTCCGTATCTTCTGAGCAGCTCTCCCTCAAGCCTCAGCTTGTTGACAAGTTTCATGGGAACTGCAGTCGGCACGCATATCTCTTCCCTGTTGAGTGGAAGCGGTTTCAACGCTTTTGGCTCGGGTTTCTCAACTTGTTTTACTGGCTGGGCTACAACAGGCTTTGACGGTGCGGAAGTTTCAGCAGGCTTTGCTTGAGCAGGCGCCGACTTCGGCTGCAGAGGGATTATAATAGTCGGAGCGCGGTAAGGAGTGACCTGCTTGGGAGGCTGCACCTGGGGTTTTTCAGGGGTGGGCTTCTCCTCGGCAAGAATTGCCTCAACCGGAGCAATGAGAGGCCTCTCAAGCTTTATTATGCCCTCATCCTTCATGAATCCAATTATCTCCTTAAGCCGCTCCTCGCTCATCCCACTCTGCTTCACTATCTCCCTTGGAGTTTTGAACTCGTCAATGAGTGAATACGCATAAAGCCCGTCATCCCCGAATTTGGCATAGAGCTTCTTCTCAAGCGGGGTTTTTGGGATGCGCGGCTTGCCGTATGCTTTCTGTCTTGGAGCGGGCTGGGCTGGCTCTTCCGTGGGCTTTTCACTAGTGACAAGCGCCTTGAGCGCTGAACTCTTCTCCTCTGCCTCGACAATTCCTTCAGTCTTCAGCAGAGGGATGGAGGGTATCTCCTCTTTTGGTTTCTCAAGTGGCAGCTCATTCACTTTCGGAGTTTCCTCCTCTTTAAAATTAACATCTTCTGTCTTCACCAGCGGAATTGATGGAACCTCTAACTTTGGCTTCGCGAGAGGGAACTCCTCCACAGGCTTGACAGGCTCCTCGCGCGGTTTGGGAGGGGGGGCTGGCACCTCGGCAGGCTTGGAAACCGGCTCTCCAGTCTCTAGCATGCCATTGCTCTCAATATAATTGATGATTTCTATGAACCTGTTCTCCTCCACGCCGACTTTTTTCATTATCTCCTCAGCGCTGGTCTGGCCGTCCATAAGCAGGTATATCCTAATTCCCTCGTTCCCGTACTTATCCGACAGGTCCTTCTCATGCATGTACCTGTCAATTGGCCCCTCGGGCTTCTTTTCAAGTATCTTTTTGAGAGAATCCTTATCCATCCCAAACCACTTCTAAAAGGTAAATCAGCGCTTGTCTTTTTTATTAACCTCAATTTCAAAGATTGTTTTGAGCTGGATCAACTTCGACTTCTCCATGAAGTCCAGCATCTCCAAAAACTTCGCTTCCGGAATTTCAGTCTCGGTTTTTATCTCCTCTGCATTCTTCTTTGAGTCTATAGACAGGTAGACCTTGATTGCATCATCCTTGAACTTCTCGTACAGTATCTTCTCAATTTTGAACCTTTCAACTACGCCAAGGTCCTCCTTTACCGGTATAATTCCCAATAGCTCTTCTCCCATTTTCCCACCTGCTACCCATTAGACGTATATTAGAGGTATTATACCTAAACCTTTATTAATAATTAACAGTGAAAATCCATACATGGTTAATGACGACGTAATCCTAAGCACCGGTGTTGACGGTCTCATGAAGCTGGTGCGCGACAGGGGAAGAATTGAGCTGAGGGATGCGGCCGTTGAGCTGGGAATTTCACAGGGCATTTTGGAGGAGTGGGCGAAGGTGCTGGAGAAGGAGGGCATTGTCAAGATAGATTACCAGTTTACCAAAGTCTACATCACATCGCAGGGCACAGAGAAGGTTGAATTGCAGAAGAGGGCGAAGGACATAGCGGATATGCAGGTGACCATGTCCAGGGAGGTTGAAACGCAGGTAAAGAGACTTGAGAGGGTTGGGAAGGAACTTGACGATATGAGGGATGAATTCGTGGGCGTATCAAAGCTCTTTGAGAACAAGATGGCAGCCGCGAGGCAGAGAGTGAGGGAGCTGGATGAGCTTGAGAGGCAGTATGAAGAGATGTGTTTCAGGTGCAGGTCCAGCAATGAGAAGTTTGTCTCGGATGTTGATGCTCTTAAAAAAGGAGTCGAGGAGAGCGAGAAGAAGCTCGAAAAACTGCAGAAGATGGGCGAGGAACTGCAGAACAGCATAAAAATCTGCTCAGAAGTCCAGAAGGGTGAAGCTGCAAAGAGTGGAAAGAAATGACCAAGAAAAAGCTAGGCAGTAAGGAGGAAGCTGAAAAACGCCAGAGCAAAAGTGAGGAGGTTGGGCAGAAAAAATTAAGTAAGAAAGAGGAGCTTGTTCAGAAAGTCCTTAGCAAGAAAGATGATGTTACACAAAAAATTCCCAGTAAAAAAGAGGAGAAAGTTGCTGAGAAGAAGGAAGCTATGCATATGGAAAAGGAGGAGGAAACGCATACAGTGAAGAAGGAAGCGGCTGCTAAGAAGGCTCCTAGTAAAAAAGAGAAATTAGAGAAGAAAATTGCGGAACTTAGGGTCAGCAGGGAGGAAATTGAGGGACTTATCAAAAAAGAGGAAGTAGAGAAGGTTGCTGAGGGGCTTAGGAAGCAGATTGGTGGAGTGAGTGATGAAACAAAGAAACGCCTGGAAGTTAATAAGCTGTTTGGGGATTTTACAAAGTCTGTTGAAGAAAGTTTGAAGGGGCTTGGAAAGATAAAGATAGCTATCCCAAAAACTCCGGGCAGGAAGGAGGAAGTTGCAGAGAAACCTCTGGTCAAAAAAGAGGAACCAGAGAAAGTTGCTGAGCCTCATGTTGCAAGAGAGAAGGAAATTATTGAAGAGAGCTTCGGCAGGAAGGAGGAAGTTGTAGAGAAACCTCTGGTCAAAAAAGAGGAACCAGAGAAAGTTGCTGAGCCGAAAGTCACTGTTGAAGTCGCTCAGAAGGAGCCGAGCGAAGAGGTTGTAAAGCAGGCTGGCGTGATGAGTGACGAAATAAGGGGCAAATGCTCGGAAATCAACAAGCTTTGGGGGGATTTCACTCGTTCCATTGAGAGGAACTGTAAAGAGCTTAGAAGGATAAAGGATAAAACTTACTCGGCAGATACCACGGTTTCAGAGAAGGTTGAAAGGGAGCTCTACGGCAAGCTTGAGAATAGCAGGAAAGAGGCCAGGGTTGGGCTGGATGAGCTGCACAAAATAATACAGAAGTACGAGGAGAGGGTTAGGTACAAGGATGAGGCCGAGGGCGAGCTGCAGTCCCTTGAGGAAGTGAAAATGCTGCTGTGGGATAAGCTTAGGAACATCTCACGAAGGATTCAAAGGTTTAAAGTCCGGCCAAGGTCTGACCTAGTAAAGCTATTTGCTGAGGCCAAGGAGTGCGAGGAGGAGGTAAAGAGAAGCGAGGAGGACATACTGGATTTTGAGAGGGAGTATATCAAGTTCCTCAGCATGTTGGGAAAGATCAGTGGATAAGTTTATATTCCCCGCAAAAGATTATTATGTGGTGATTAGTTGAGCGACCAGGAAGCTAGTGAGGGGACCATTGAGGAGTACAGCTTTTTGGCAGGCGATATACCAGTTACAGTGAAGATAAGCCAGACAAAGAAGGATTTTGTCCCCTTTTACGAAATTGGAGTGCGAGGCCTGGGGGAAGGGACAAAGATAGTGCTTAATACACTGCGAGGGGAGCTCATAACCGATGTGAAGCTTGACGCTGACGAGCTCATGAACCCGAAGCTCATAGACCAGGTAAGGAAGAAGTTCGAAGAGAAGGCCATGAAGCTGCTGGACAAGCATTTCCTGACGATTTCCGATGATGCCAAGAAGCTGCTTGCGGCATACCTTGTCCAGAATATGCTCGGCTTGGGGGATTTGGAGACTCCGATTCATGATGAGAACCTTGAGGAGGTAGTAGTCAACGGGGCATCCGAGCCTGTATGGGTGTTCCACAAGAAGCACGGGTGGTGCAAGACAAACCTCAACCTCAAGGATGAGGAGACAATATATGAATACGCAGCCAGCATAGGCAGAAGGATAGGCAAGCAGATAACAGTTCTCAACCCACTCATGGACGCAACGCTTACGGACGGGTCAAGGGTAAATGCAACGCTGCACCCCATTTCAGTGTGCGGCAATACCATAACCATAAGAAAGTTCTCAAAGAACCCCTGGACAATCACTGCGGTGCTTGAGAGGAATTCCATAAGCCCAGAGGCTGCTTCCCTCATATGGATGTGCATGCAGAATGAGTTGTCCCTGCTCGTCTCGGGAGGAACCGCTTCCGGAAAGACATCCTTTCTGAACTCAATCTCATGCTTTATACCACCCAACCACAGGATAATCACCATAGAGGATACATCGGAGCTGACGCTGCCGAAGCACATGCAGTGGGTGCCCATGCTCACAAGGCAGCCAAACCCCGAGGGCAAGGGAGAGGTGACAATGCTGGATTTGCTGGTGAACGCCCTGAGGCAGAGGCCCGACAGGATAATAGTGGGGGAGATAAGGAGGCAGAAGGAGGCCGAGGTTCTTTTTGAGGCAATGCACACCGGCCATTCTGTTTACGCAACACTGCACGCGGACAATGCAGGCGACACGGTGACAAGGCTGACCAACCCGCCAATCAACATTCCAAAGAGCATGCTGGATGCACTTGCCGGGATTATTGTTCAGTTCAGGCACAGGAGGCTTGGCATAAGGAGGATGCTGGAGTTTGCTGAAATATTAAAAGGAGGGGACATCAACATCATAGCAAGGTGGGATTTGAAGACTGACGCAATAAAGGAGATAAACGAGCTGAGCGTGCTTGCGGACACGCTCTCCCTCTACGCAGGTATGACTAGGAAGGAGATAGTTGATGACATAGCAGAGAAAACCAAGGTGCTGAAGTGGATTCTGAAGAACCAGATAAGAGACGTGGATAATGTGGGTTTGGTTGTATCGCGGTACTACAGGAATTCTGGAGAGATGATGGAAATTGTAAACAGGGACGAGCCTTGGAGCGAGGAGCTGGGGTTGTATGGCAAGTGAGACGGATGACAAGGGTGTGACAGAGAATGTGGATGCGGCTTTCCTGAAAGCATCCAGCGAGGCAAGGAGGCTTGAGAGAGAGGCAATACCAACTGGAGCGAAGGTATTTCCAGGCGGTGCTGTTTTTGAGTATTCTGATGTTGAGAATGTTTCTATAGATTCATACGAATCTGCCCTCAAGAGTGCTGAGGAAATAGAAAGCGTGGGAAGGAAGGCTGCGAGAATTGAGAAGGAGGAGAAGGCTGAGAAGATGGCCGGGCGGAGGATTCTCAGCGAGAAGGAGCTTGAGAGGATACCGCAGGAGAAGGTTGAGGTTCTGGAAAGGAGCGAGCAAGAGATAGAGGAGGAGGAAAGGAAACTGGAGAGCATGAAAGAGAAGTTTGCCAACCTCATGTTGAACATTCCAGAGAAGAAACGCGTCATAGAAGTCTCAAATGATGCAAGGCAGGCCCCAGAGGCGCCGAGAGAGAAGCAGTTCGTCCTTGGTAAGCCAAAAGCCGAGCCTGAGAGGCCAAGGCAGGCAGCTGAGATGAATATAGCCACGGGTGAAGAGAAGCCTGTGATTGATGAGGCTAAAGCTGAGGAGATAAAGGAGCTCAGCGAGAATTTCAAGAAGATAACCATGAAGAAGGAGGAGAGGGAGAAGCAGGAGAGGATAAGGAAGATGAAGAAGGACATTGAAGATTTACTTGAAAGCGGGTGAGTTGAGAATGGGCGAGTCAGAAAAAAAGGAGGAAGTGAAGCAGGCGCTGGAAAAGATTATCGCGCAGAAAAAGGAGCCGCAACTGCCGGCAACTAGAGCCGAGGGGCGCAGGGCTCGTGTTGGATGGGACAAGAGAATCATTGGCGTTGTTGTCAAGCAATTCCCGGATTTGCCGAGGAAGCTTGAGATGGCGGACATGGATATCGACCCTAGGGACTTCGCCACAAGGACGCTTTTAAATGCCTTCGTCATGATGATAATATTCACCATAGTGCTCGCAATGCTTGCATCCGTTTTCCAGTTCCCATGGCTGCTGGTTGTGCTCATATCGCCAGTGCTGTTCTTCGTTTTCTTCATCATGGGGATTGGGGCGATTGATGTCAAGATAAGCCAGAAGGCAAGAGAGGTTGATAGGGATTCACTGTTTGCAGGCAGGGATATGCTCATAGCGCTGAAGTCAGGAGCCCCGCTCTTCAATGCGCTTGTAGGAGTCAGGAAGGATTACGGGGCTACAAGCAAGGAATTCCAGAAGATAGTGGAGAGGGTGGACAGCGGGATTCCTGCGGAAATAGCGCTGCAGCAGGCCTACGAGTCGAACAAGGCGCCTTCGTTCAGGAGAATAATACTGCAGGTGCTCATGTCCCTGAGGTCCGGCTCTGATATAGGGACTGGGCTGGAGAGCGCCCTGAACCAGATTTCCCAGGAGCAGATAATAGAGATAAAGAGGTACGGGCAGAAGCTCAACCCGATTGCCATGTTCTACATGCTGTTTGCGATAATCCTGCCTTCGCTCGGGGTTGCAATTGGAGTGATACTGAGCTCGTTCGTAAGCTTTGATGTTGATTTCGGGACTCTCACTATCGTGCTGGTGTTCCTTGCATTGATGCAGTATGCCTTCATGACAATACTGAGGTCTTCAAGACCGAACTTTGATATATGAGGTAAGAAGCATGGCTGAAGTATACGGTGTATTGGGAAGGTTGCTGAGAAGAGAATGGATACTGCAGGTGGAGGACGTCCTGGCAATGGCCGGGGTGGACATATCGCCAGAGGTATTTATGGGAATGGTCATACTCGCCGTGCTGGGAATCCCCATTCCCACCTTCATTTTCATGGTTAGAGCCTTCCCGGACATTGCTCTGATTGTGTCAGTGGGAGTTATGATATTCGATGCTCTGGTAATTTACGTATGGCTGAGGATGAGGATAGACAACAGGAAGAAGCAGATAGAAGAAGTGCTTCCTGATTTCCTGCAGATATGCGCAGCAAACGTCAGGGCGGGCATGTCAATTGAAAGGGCTTTATGGTTTGCCGCAAGGCCCGAGTTCGGCCTTCTCTCTGAGGAGGTTGCAAATACGACAAGGCGGACATTTGGAGGGGAGCCATTCACTCAGGCTCTGAGGAAGCTTGCGAAGAAGTTCAACTCAAGGCAGCTTAACAGGACCGTCAACCTGATTATTGAGGAGAGTTCCAGCGGAGGTGAGATTGCAACACTACTTGAGAAGTGCTCTTCAGATGCGAGGCAGGTGCAGATACTGCACAAGGAAATTTCTGAGATGATGCTCATGTACGTCATATTCATCGTTTTTGCATCCTGCATAGGAGCTCCTATGCTATACGGGCTTTCCTATCAGCTGATAGGCTCCACAAATAAGATATGGAGCGATATCAACAAGCAGAATCCCGAGGGCTTCCCGAAGATTGGGGCGATGTCGTCAATACTCCAGCCGAGACCGCCAAAGGTATCGACAGATGACTTCTACAAGTTCGCGATTATTGCGACAATACTTGTCACATTTTCAGCATCAATGATTATTGCGGTAATCAATACCGGCTCTTGGATAAACGGCTTCAAGTATGCTCCATTTTTTGTGGGGCTTGGGCTGGCGGTGTTTTTTGCAGTAACTTTGCTATTCGGCCTCGTGTTTGCGTCCCTGTTCTCAAGATGATGCCGTAAATCTAGGGCGTAACAAGACTCATACCACCGGTGTATATCTGCAGGTGGGTGTATGTTCCGCTTGAGTTGGCAACAGCTATCTCGTTGTCAAGATAGAAGTGAGGTGGGGGTTGACTGCATGCAGCTTTGTTCTCGCAGTTTGGCATTCCCTTTATTTTGTATACAGTCAATGGATTCAGGCTGCTGTTGAAGTAGTAATAATCAACGGCAGACGTTGGGCTTACAAATTGATTAATTTTAACAAATGACTCCATACCATACGGGGATTGAGTAAATTGCCCGCTCAGCCTCATAAGGAAGCTTGGCGCATAATTGCTGGCTCGGTAGTAGCCGTTTAGATAGAATTCCCTGAGTTTTGAGATGTTCTGCACCACATGGTAATCGCCATTCAGCAGAACGTAGGAAGCATTGGATATGCTGTTGTATATGGGAGAGGTGAAGTTGTATGCGTATGGCAGCGAAGCTAGGTTGCAGTTAGAAATCCTGCCGCAGTAATCATCCTCAAATATGACTCCAGCGTAGCTGCTGTTCACCTGGGGGCACCCGGTTGGGGATGTATCCGCTATGTATGTTGAGTTTTTTACAAGCAGAATCTTGGAAGAGTCGGGAGGGGGGAGTTCGTTGCATTGCGGATTATCTTTTATAGGCTTTGTTACCATTGTATAAACCCAGCCAGAGCCGCTCATGCTATAGCTGATGTTTGCGACAAAACTGTCATTGCTGGAGGCAGCGCTTATGAGTTTATGAGAAGTTCCATTGGTTTTTGTGGAGTAGAGAGGATCCTCAAATGTGAGAGCTGGGGATAACGGAAGACCGCTATAGGACATGTAAAAATATCCGTGGTAGGATGCCGTTTGGAAACATGTTTGGCTGCACTGGAACACATAGTTGTTGTCATAGGGCGCAAGCGCGTCCACTAGAACCCCATAGCTGTTTGTTGTAGTATTAAAAATCAAGTTGTTGTAGGTGATCGGACCGGGTATAGTCAGGCTGCACAATGCATTGGTTAGGATTATCGGCTGTGCACCGCTTGTATTTGTGTAGGTGCCGTTGAAGTATACACTTGTGCCGTAAACCGATGGAGTTGCCGGAGTGGAGTTGACACTTAGAGAAGAGTTTAGCAGGTCTTTAATCGTATAAGTGCTGCTCGTGCTGTTGTAAGGATAGCCGTTCTGCGATGCGCTGCAGTTGTAGGGATAATCACCTTGGCTGTTTATGATGATGGTATAAAAGTAGTACTCCCCTAAGCTGCTGTTGTAGTAGACAGGAGGATATCCAAGTAACAAAAGGGCTGGATCGTTGCTGTATATTTTTGAACCAAAGCTCATATTGACAAGCGCATTCTGAATCGGAATCCCATTGCCATCAGTGTAGTTGCAGTAGAAATACACTAGTGAATTGATGCACTGGGGGCTTGGGGGTGAAGCAGAAATGCCAATATTCGAGGTGTGCACTGCAACTATCTGCTGGGACGACATGGGGCATGCCCCGCTTGAATCGCAGCACTGAATAGCCCACGTAATTGAATCATAATCCCGCGAGTAGGTTTTGGTGATATTGTTCTGAGAGGCATTTACCAAGCGGCTGCTGTTTAACAACGCAAAACTAAATGTGCCGCTCGAACTATCCCAGAGGGAGCAGTTGATTGGCGTATACGCAACCCATGTAACGTTGTAGGTGAATTTGACCGTTCTCTGTGTAACAGCCGATCCATCCGCCGGGCTTAGTGAGACAATAGTGGTATTCGATGAGAGCGTTATTGTGTAGGTCTGGGTGGAGCCAGTCTGGGACTGGTAGCCGGTTTCATTTGCAATGCAGTACCAAGTGTTACTTCCCAGCGGGAGAGTGCTGTTTGTGTAGGTATAATTGCCAGTGGTTGCGTTGTAGGTTGCTGTGTAATTAAAGCTGTTTAGATTCACGTATACTGTTGCGCCCGTAATTGGCGCATTATTGCTGGCATTGGAATAGTTGCAAATGAAATTGACGACAGTTCCATAAAGCTGCGGTTGTGAAGGTGAAGCGGACTGGTTGAGCTGAGTTGGTGTTTGTGCGACAGTCAGATAGGTGAAAGGTGGGCTGCAGGAGGTTCCATTCGAGACGTTTAACGTGTTGTTGGTAGAAACGCACCATGCGATTACCGCATTTCCTGTGGAGTTGATGACCTTCGTCACATTGCTCCAGCATGCGGTATACGGTGTGGAGCACATACCGGAGCTGAATGCAACCCAGGAATCGTTGACCCACCCGCTGCTTCCCTTTGCCTGTTCTGAGCCGTAAGTTATGAGCTGGTCCATTCCTGTGAGGTATGTGGCATTTAGCCAAGAGGCTGAACGGTTTGTGCTGGAGATTCGTATTTCATCTAGCGCACCGTTAAAAGCTTGAGTTAATGAGTCCGCCCTATCGGCTATCATTATGGTATTTGACGGGCTCCAGGTGCCCGTGGTATACTGGGTGCTTGTCAACGCACCATTTTTATAGAATTTGTATCCGTTCGTTATGGAGTCCCCATCACGCACCTCAACAAAGTAATACGAGGTACCCGCGGACAAACCGGTGACCCCTGCGTTAACGCCGCCCATCCCAGACTCTGGAGTCCATATTGAAAGAGCACTGCCGTTCTGGTCAAACAGCTGGTAGTTGGTACTGGAGGTGCATATCATGGTGTGGTATGTGGTATAGGATGAGATATTTGCCCACACTTCCCAGGTGAAAGTTTTTCCTGGTGTTATACTTGTTGAATAGTACTGCTGAGAACTGACTGCATAATTCATCGCGCCATCTATCTGCCCGGTTGTTGCTGTGGGAGTATTTGTTTGAGTACCGTTATACTTATTTGTCGAATCGACAAGAGTTCCACCACTGGATGAATTGCTGTGGTAGACTGCCGTATAATTGCTATCCCATACCTGAGTTTTACTATCTGAATTTGTGTTGGAGCAGTTGTAGTACGCCCAGATGTAGTCCTTAGTATTGTTGTTCAAAGACAGCTTTTTGACCCAGATGTAGCTTTTGCCTGAGGAGTTCCACAGCTCTGTCTCCTTATAAAGCAGGGTGGAGTTGTCTGAGTCATAGAAGCGTATGTCTGAAGAAGAGGTGCTTGAGTAGTTTATCCTTGAGGAGCTCAGCACAACAAGAACTGGGAAGTTTGTGAGGTTCTGCGTTCCAAATCCTGTGCTGAAGTTAAGCTGTCTCTTGTAGCTGCAGCTGCTGTCTGCCCAGTTTGATGCCCCTCCTCCTCCGCAACCTGTTCCATTCCAGGTTCCGTTGCAGAACTGGAAGATGTAGCCACTTAAACCCGCACTATCCTGCCAGTAGAGGTTATGTACCCCTGGGGTTCCCGCAAGAGTTGAACTGGTCGAGTTCAGTGAATAAGAAGGAGCAAAGAGTAAGGAGGGTAGAAGCACGAAAACCATCAAGAACAATGCTGAAGTCATTCTGCCAAGAGGGCCCGCATGTTCCATAATGAGAGAGAGGACTGCTCCGAGGATATGCCTATTCTTCATTTTAGTTCTTTCATCCCCCATATCAACCGCCTGAATATGTATAATTGGTTATCGGGATTGTTACAAGCACAGGCACCATATCCGTCCTGAATACAGAGTCCAGCGTCCTGTCGCTTATGTTGAAATATAGGTTATAGCCTATCTTCACATTCCAGGGGTCGGACTGGAATACAGCAACATCCATTCTTGCGATGCTTATGTTGAAATCAGACGCGTTTGCAAGCCGTGTAATCTTCTGATCCCACGTCAGGAGGGTGAAGTTGCCCATCTGGTCAGGCGCTGAGAAGCTGATATTAACACCGTTCCAGTTTGTGTAATTGGAATTTCCCTCTATAGTTACATTGTGCATGAGCTCATAAATGCAGAAATTGTTAATGCAGTTCAAGTTATTCAGGAATTTGCTCTGGTTGTTTGAGGCAACGTAGGTGGCTGCAGTCCTCAGGGCGTTGAACCCGGTCAGCTGTGTGCTTCTAACTGCATCATCCTTGACCCTGTTGGAGAACTCATTCATCTTCGTTATCCTTACTGAAGAAACATCCTGCTTCTCAAGCGATTCCATGGTCCGTATCCAGGCCGTGACTGAAATCAGGACAAGGAAGGAGAAGATGAATACGAGAAGAGTGAAGAAGAATGCTTTTTTCTTCATGGCATACCTCAGTTCCAGACTCTTAGCTCAACTTCTATTGGGCTTTGGGCGTAATATATTCCACTATTCTTCCGCAACAAACCGGATATATATCTGCTGTCTCGTATTAAAAGCCTTTGGTACTTGGTCTGATCGCAGTCATTTGTGTATATAGAATCCCACTTTGTTGAGTTTGTTCCGTTGCAGTAGTAGCATGAATTCCCAAAGATTCTACTGCATTGCAGGCCTGTCCCCTCAGGAGGTTTTATCACAAGCTCAAAACCGTAGTTCTGCGGCACTGCCGAGTCAAGGAATTCCTTTGCAATTGCCCGCGCGCAGTCCGTCCTGTTTATGCTCCAGAATGCGGCGATGGAGTCGATTACTGACATATTGTCATCCCATAGAGAACAGTTCCCGAATGAATAGATATTGCCGTCATCCGCTCCTACGTATATCCTGCCATTTACAACTGCAGGAGAGGAGTATATTGGTTTCGTTGCAGTATAGCTCCAGAGGGGTTGGACAGTGCCAGAAAGCAGAGCGGACTTATTCACCACCCTCAAAGTGCCATCGTAAGTTGCTGTTATTACCGAATCATTTACAACCAGCGGGGTGGAGTACACAGAAGAGCCAAGATCAGCCAGAACTAATGATAATAACGGCTGGGATGAGGTCGTATTAATGATGCATACCCCCTTTTTGAGGTTACTCACATTGCTGCAGCCGATATACAGCATATTGTTGTCAAGCGCTGGAGATGAGGTGAATGAGAGGCCAACTTGATTGACGGGCCATCCATTCAGCTCAGATAGCGTTGTTGTGATTAATGCATGGATTTTCCATTCATCGCTGTAGTAGATGACGTCGTTTGAGACTATTGGAGATGGATGGGTGAATATGTCAATCGGTTGAGAGAGCCCCTGGTTATATGACCACATCAAGGCTCCGCTGTATTCGTCAAGGGCGTAGAGGTGACCCATGTTGGAAGTATCATTGGAGAATATAATTATGTTTCCGTTATAGAAGATTGGTGACGATGTTATGTTTCCTGGAGTGCTGAAAGACCAGCTCTTGAATCCGGATTCTACATCAAAAGACACGAGGGACCCGTTGGCGGTACCCATGAACACTTTCCCGTTGTGTGCAATTGGCGAGGATATGACGCTGCCGTCGAGAGTGGCATTCCAAACCACATTGCCCATCTCATCAAGCGAGTAGAAGCTGCTGTTGAGAGACCCTACAAAGATGCGACCGTTGTATAGAAGAGGGGTGGAATCAGAGCATATAGGTAAAAACCAGAGCCTCGTCCCATTATTCTCATCAAAGGCGTATATGCCGTTTTCGGACGTTGCGATAATCTTGCCGTTATACAACACGGGTGTGGAGTGAACTCCGGTTGTTGCCCCCACGGGGCTAACTAGATAGGTTAACCATACATAGTTGGATTTGGGGTATGCAGAAACTATTGAAGTACTGTGGTCAATCGTCCTCAGGAACATGGGCCATAATGTCAAGGTGTTGTTTCGCACGGACAGAAGGCTGTTGGTATAGTTGTACTGTGGACTGCCCCACACGTCCCTCAACCTGATGGTGCTTAATGCAACCACTGTATCCCTTGCAACGGACTGGAACTGCTGGGTGTATAACTTAGGGGTGTAGCTGAGAAGCATGAGGATTGAGAGTATGATGGTTATGAGATAGAAGGCGAGTACAGCATCTGCAGTGAAGATGAATGCTCTGCGGGCTCTCATGGTATATAATTAATTCATGGGGTATAAAAATTTATGTAGAAGGCGCAGGAGTGCATCCGGGCAGTTTGCCTCAGAATCTGCTCCTTTTCATGTAGCGCGTGTGCAGCAGCTCCTCAGCCTTTTTGGAAAGCGGCTTGCCCAGCATTTCCTCGTAAATCCTCTCCACAACTGGGTTCTCATGAGACCTGCGGAGCTTGGAGCTGCGGTCTGCAGTGTAAATTGCTTCAGTCCTCTTTCTGAGGGTGTCCGGGTCGCGGTAGATGGGCTGCCCGCCTCCGCCAATGCAACCGCCCGGGCATGCCATTATCTCTATGAAGTGGTATTTGTCCTTCTGCTCTATGAGCCTGCGCGCGTTTGCTCCTCCATGGGCACAGGCGAACCTTATCTTCTTTCCTTTCAGGGTTATGGAGCCTTCCTTCACGCCTTTCATTCCGCGTATTTCTGAAAACTCTATGTTCTTCAGCTCCCTGCCTGTTGCGAACTTGTGCGCAGTTCTGAGAGCTGCTTCCATCACCCCGCCTGTCGCGCCGAAAATCACCCCAGCGCCGGTTGAGACTCCCAGAGCAGGGTCAAACTCCTCATCAGGCAGGGAGGCAAAGTCAATATTCTTCATCTTTATGAGCTTGCCGAGCTCCCGCGTGGTGAGCACGTAATCCACCCCGCTTTTCATCTCAGGGCGGGTGGACTCGGACTTCTTAGCTGTGCAGGGCATGATTGAAACCACCACAATTTTCTTCGGGTCAATTCCCGCCTTTTTCGCATAGTAAGTCTTGATGAGCATGCCCAGCATCTCATGGGGCGACTTGCAGGTTGACATGTTCCTTATGAGGTCATGGTAGAAGAACTCCATCATGAGTATCCAGCCGGGGCAGCATGTTGTTATCATGGGCAGCACTCCGCCCTTCTCAACCCTCCTCAGAAGTTCGGATGCCTCCTCCATTATGGTTATGTCCGCCCCCAAATCAACATCAAACACCTTCTCAAACCCGCACCTGCGAAGAGCGGCAACAGTTTTGCCTGTGACAAGCGTGCCTGCAGGCATGCCGAAAAGCTCGCCAAGCGCAGCGCGGATTGAAGGGGCAACCTGAGCCACCACATACTTGTCCTTGTCGTTAAGAGCAGCAACAACCCCCTCTATATGTGAGCATTCAGTAATGGCACCAACAGGGCAGTTGAGTATGCACTGTCCGCAGCGTATGCAGGCGACATCAGCAAGGGGGTGCTCCCAGTAAGGCGTGATGTGCTCGTTGTGAGCGCGGCTCGCAAAGTCTATCGCAAAAACTCCCTGCACATCTGCGCACACGCGCACGCACCTTCCGCAGTTTATGCATTTGTTGTCGTCTCGCACTACCGCAGCCCCTAGGTCAGGCTTGTACCCCTTTATCTGCGGGAATCTGGCTTTCCTCATCCCGACCTCGCTGTAAATTTCGCAAACTTCCAGGTCATCCACGCGCTTGCAGGAAGGCTCTGGCATCATGAGCTCCATGTTCAGCTTTCTCGCCTTCACAATTCTCTCAGAGTTTGTTACAATGGAGGCGCCATCCCTAGGCTTTGTTGAGCATGCAGTGACAAGCTTGCCGTCCATCTCCACAAGACAGACGCGGCAGCGCGCCTCTGGGAAAATGCTTGCGTGGTAGCAGAGGGTCGGCACGGTGATGCCGTTCTCCCTGCATATGTCAAGGAGCGACTTGCCCCCGTCAACTTCAACTGACTTTCCATTGAGCGTTATTTTCATATTCTCACTTCTTCGCAAGGTATGTCTCGTAATCTTTGGAGAAATGCTCCAGGCTTGTGAGTATGTGGTTCCCGCAGCTCTCACCCAAACCGCACAGCGAAGTTTCTTGTATGTGCATTGCAAGCTCGCGCAGGAGCTGCAAATCCTTTTTCTCGCCCTCGCCGCTCCTGATTTTCTTGAGCAGGTTGAGCATCCTGACCGTTCCCTCCCTGCAGGGAGTGCACTTGCCGCACGACTCGTAGGTGTAAAATTTCGCAATTGAGTAGACAATGTCCACAATGTTGTGTGTTTCATCTATGAAAATTATGCTATAGTTGCCCTGCTGGCAGTCCCCCTTGCAAATTGCTTCTGGTGTGATGCTCATACTCTTGTCAACAGGCATTATGCCCCCGAAGCAGCCGAAGGACATTGCCTTGAGCTTTTTCTCAGGGCGGGCAACGTCCAGCACGGTGGACATCTTCACACCGAGCGGAAACTCATACACTCCGGGGTTTTTGATGTTGCCTGAAAGCGAGAACAGCCTCAGGTTGGCATCCCAGTCGTCGAACAGAACGGCCTGGGCAGCGCATGTGAGCGTCTCAACGTTGTTTATGAGCGTCGGCTTGCCCCAGAGCCCCTGCCTGGTCGGGTTCGGGGGCTTGTACATTGCAGCCCCGCGGAAGCCCATGATGGACTGCACAAGCGCTGTGGACTCGCCACATATGTATGCACCTGCGCCACGCACAATCTCAATGGTCACCCCTTTCATCTTTGCACGTGAAATGACATCCTCAATCTGCTCCTGAAGCCTTGGGCGCAGGTAGTCATACTCTCCGCGCAGGTAGATGAAGCACCTCTTAGCCCCGATGGTATAAGCCGCAATGAGGATTCCCTCAATAAGAGTTTCGGCATTGCACCTGATGATAAACTTGTCCTTGAAGCTGCCGGGCTCGCCTTCATCTGCGTTGCACACCACGAACCTCTCATCTGCTGGCGTATCGCGGCAGGTTTGCCATTTCTTGGCAGTGGAAAAAGCCGCACCCCCTCTCCCCTCAAGCCCCTTCTTCTCCAGAAGGGAGAGCACTCCATTTGAGCCGAGCATGCGCGCCTTCTCAAGCGCATCAAGGTTTGTCTGGCAGAGTATCTGCATGAACTCACTTCTTTTTCTTTTTTGAAGCTGCACGTAGCTTCTTCAGGAGCAGCTGCAGCCTCCCCACAGTCATCTTGGTGTATGGCATGCCGTTTATGAGCATTGCCGGAGCCTCGTTGCAGCAGCCGATGCAGGAAGTTTTGTAGAGGGAGAACATCCCGTCTTTGGAAGTCTCTCCTATTCTCACGCCTATCTCCTTCTCAAGGAACTTTTCGAGCTGCACTCCGTTATTCAGGACGCATGACGGGGAGCCGCAAATTTCAACAACATACTTTCCCTGTGGCTCTGTATGGAACATTGTGTAGAACTTGACAACCCCGAAAAGCCGTGAAATTGGTATGCCTTCGTCTACTGAAATTTTCTTGAGAGTCTGCTCGGAGATGTAGCCGTGCTTGTCCTGCTCCTCATGCAGGATATTCATAAGCAAGCTGGTGCCTTTTTTCCTTTCCATTCCATCAGTATAATTTGCGCAAAATCCTTATATATTTAACCTACAATAGAATTAGTGAGGCGAGAATATGAAGAGGGAATATTCTTACATTTCAGATTCATTTTTCAAGCAGGAGTATACGCTTTCTCAAGCGCAGGAATATGCTGAGATGATTCTTTACGCAGCTGTGGCATTCTCACTTCCATTCATCCTGGGGCACGAGCAGCTTCTCGTTGGCTCGGTGGTGAACTGCGCCCTCGTGCTTGCAGCACTCAACCTTCGCGGTGCGCGCCTGCTGCCGGTCATACTCCTTCCCAGCGTCGGGGCACTGCTGGCTGGGATGGTGTTCGGCCCGCTGTCAGTATCTCTGGTTTACATGTTGCCGTTCATCTGGCTGGGCAACGCAATCCTTGTATTTGCAGTTAAGGAGCTGGTGTTCTCAGAGAGAAAGAACCGCCTGGCGGCTCTCACTGCTGGCTCATTGGCGAAGACTGCGCTTCTCTCTGCATCGGCATTCGCGCTTTTCTTTCTTGGCCTTGTTCCTGCGCAATTCATTGCCGCATTTGGGATAATCCAACTTGCAACAGCGCTTTGCGGCGGGGCTGCAGCTCTCGGAGTGCAGGAAGTGAAGAGAATGCTTGCGGCTGCCTGAAAGAATCTTGCTGTACTGCACTCAAGAAAAAGTATAATGCAGGGGGTGCAAAGCAAGAGTGAAGCTTGAGTCTGAAGCCTCGAGTTCGTCTTGACTCCTGCCGTAGTTAATAAATTCCCCGCTCTTGGGTTTCTTTACTAACAAACTCTTACATCAATCTAGAATCCTATGATTATAAAAGACATAAATCAATGTCAGAACTGGCACAGTCGTAGGAGGACCTGCGAATAGACCAGCAAAACAATATAAAGTACGCGTAGTTGGGGAAGACATTGAAGTAATTGGATAATTTTATAAGCTATGCGCTTCAAAAGCAGTATGAAGTGATGGTGATCTAATGAAAGGAAAAGTAAAGATGTTTAATACCGCGCGTGGTTTTGGATTTATCACGGGCGACGACGGCAGTGACGTGTACGTGAACGTCTCGGAGATCCAAGGCGGTGCCGTGCTCGCGGTCGGCGATGTTGTAGAGTACGATGTTGAATCAGGCGAACGTGGGCCGCGTGCAAAGAGCGTAAAAAAAGTCTAAAAGCGTTTGCGAAACCGTAGAATGCCGTTTCTAAGATTCATCCCCCTAGCCTAGCGCAAAAAAGTTAGAAAAATAGAATATAGGGGGAGCAAGGCACGGAGGATGCGTGGGTCTGAAACATTTGACGAGGAGAAAAGCAAGACTCTAGTAAAAGACTTGGTGCAGGGGGTGTAAGCCCAGAGCGAACCTGAGTGCAGAACCGCACTAGCAGCACAATAGTGTCTGATTAGACACTAAGCAATAATAAGTCCTTTGCCTAGGAGGAGAGGCATATGGACGACAGACAACACAGGAGTATGAAGGACTTCGATGCCGCCTGCAGACGGGTCGAGCAGGATAAGCAGGTCTGCCCAGAGAACAAGCAGGCCATTCTCGACTTTTGCAGGGCAAGGCTGGCAAGGGGCTCCAGCAGGCTCCGGGTAGTGAAGTGCGCATATTGCCTGCGGTTCCTTGCTCACTGGTTGAAGAAGCCTTTTGCCCAGGCAAGTAAAAACGATCTCATTGCGCTGGTTGGAGAGCTGGAGAGGCAGGAATACGCGGAGTATACCAAATACGACTTCAAGATCGTCCTGAAGCTACTCTACAAGTGGATGAAGGGCAACGACGAAACCTTCCCGCCTGAGATAAGCTGGCTGAAACCGAAGCTGAGAAACAATGCGCACAAACTGCCGGAAGAGCTCATTACTGAGGAGGAAGTCCTGAAAATGGCCCAGGCAACAAACAATCCGCGCGACAAGGCGCTGGTTTTGCTGTTGTATGAAACTGGCTGCCGGATTGGCGAGCTTCTCTCCCTGAAGGTTAAGAATGTCTCGTTTGACCAGTACGGGGCAATTCTGATAGTTACCGGCAAGACTGGCGACAGGAGAGTAAGGGCAATTACATCTGCGCCTGCGCTTTCCACCTGGCTGGACAACTACGGAAACGCAAAGCCGGACTCGTCTTTATGGCCGCCGCGTTCCCACAATATCTACAACAAGGATACGGCAGCGGAATACCGCTCGGTCTATGTTTTGATCCGCAATCTTGCGGCAAGGGCAGGCATAAAAAAGAAGGTTTACCCGCATCTCTTCAGGCATTCAAGAGCGACTTTCATGGCATCAAAATTGACAGAGGCCCAGATGAAGGAATATTTTGGCTGGACGCAGTCTTCGGAAATGGCTTCGGTCTATGTGCACATGTCAGGGAGGGATCTGGATGACACTTTGCTGAAAATGCACCACATGGCAGAAAAGAAGGAGGAGGAAATGAAAATCCAAATCAGAAACTGCCACCGCTGCAAGCAGCCCAACTCCCCCACCTCGAAATTCTGCAACAAGTGCGGCGCGGTTTTGAACGTTGAAACCGTTATGCAGGTTGAGGACGAGAGGAGAAAAGGCGATGAGCTTCTTAACGAGCTCGTGAAAGACCGGGAAACGCTCGGCTTCCTTGTAAGAAGGATAGGCGAGCTCGGCTTGAGCGGAAAACTCTAGAATTTCTTACAGTCGACTAAAGTTTATCTAGATTAAACTTAATTTAATCTAGTAATAACAAGGTTTATATAGTTTGTGCATCAATAAACAACCATGAATGAGTCATTCAACAGGAAATACAAGAAGGTGCTGGAGATACTCCCGGATGTTGCCGAATGCGCCCAGGGAAAATTAATCCTTGTTGGCGGGACAGCGCTTGCCCTTTTCTACCTGAAACACCGCGTAAGCGTTGATTTGGATTTTGTGCCAGTCTCTGGCGATGAAATAAAGCTAAAAGAAGAGCTCAAAGGCTGCCTTTCCAAGAAGGGCTACCGCACCATGCCAGGCGCTTTCAAGAACCAGTTCGTCATCCAGTTCGAGGACACAAGCATAAAGGTTGAGGTTTTTGAACCAGGGTGGAAAATCAAGTGCATTGAGGAACACGTGTTCAGCGGCATAAGCATAAAGGTTGCATCGCTTAGCGACATTTTAGAGATGAAGCAGGATGCATACTCTGACAGGAAGGAAGCAAGGGACCTGTTTGACATATTCTGCATTTTGAAGGGGAAAGGCGGTTCTGCGATGGTGAAAAAGCTGATAACGAAAAGCGGCCCTCCAAAGGGCATAGAGGATATAGGCGCTATGGCGCTAAACCAGGAGGATGCAGCAGCTTTCCAAAAGGTGGTTTCTGATGCTTCCTAAGCAGGCAGTCAGTTTTGCGCAGCTTCGCTCAGAAGGGCTGAGCAAGAAGGAAATTCTGGCGCTGTGCTCGTCCCTCAAGCTCTTCCCAACACCTTTTAAGGGAATTTACTACGTCCCTCTGGAGGAGGAAAGGAAGGCCGCGTTCATCGAAAAGCCGCTCAAGGTCCTGTTCCAGGCTGTCGCGCTTTTCTTGGAAAGCAATGAGTTCTATTTCAGCTGCAGGACAGCAGAGGAAGCGTTAGGCCTGAATTGGCAGCCTTCCGGAAGCGTGCACATAGTAAATCCAAAAATCTCAAGAAAAATAAGCCTAAAACGGCGCACTGAGAAGAACATTGCAAGGGGGACTTGGCGTGCAAGGAAAATCGCAAGGATCCTCTCCTTTTTCGGCAATGAGATAATATTTCACCGGGGAAACATAGCTGGCGCCAAGACAAGGCAGACCCCTTATGGAAGATTTGCATTGCGTTCGCAAATCAAGGCGGACAGGAAAAAGTTCAGGGAATTGGCCTGAAAATTGAATCTGCGAAAAATTTAAGCGTAGAATTAAGCGGAAAATTCGCCTTTTTCATGCATTCTCAAACCTTGTTTTCTCACCCTTAATTCCTCTTTGCGCAGGTTTTGCGCTCATTCAGGGAATCATCGAAAAATAGCTGTTTCACTGCCTCCTACAGCACTCCATATAATATATATGTTAATCTATTTGTGCTGGGATTACCTGAAAATAGCTTCCAAAGTCTTCTTCAGAGTGGCGCGGGTAACTACAGTTCCGTATTTTGAGTACCTGTACTTCAGCCTCTTGTTTGTAATAAAAATGAACGATTTGAAATACCTCTCTTTATACTTCAAAAACTTGCGTTCAATCATTGCTTTGTTTCTTGCAAGGTTCTTCCCAGTCTCAACGTCAAAGCAGTATATTCTCTCGTTGTATTCAAACTCCACATCTGGCCCGTAATTCACGTACAGTCTGGTGCTATCGGCTTTTTCTTTAACCTCTGATTGAATCAGGTAGCAGAAGAACGCGTGCTCCTTGCTTTCGTTGTATCTTGTCTGCACCCAGTAATAAGAGGCTCCGGAAGTCCCAAATGGGCTGATCTTAAGCCGTTTGTAGCCAATCTGGATCAGCCTCTCCCTCATCTTGTATGTCAGGTCATTTTCAAGGTAAAAACGTTCATCTGGGAAATTCTCATCCGGCTCCTCCATCTCTTTCCTCAGCTTTTCCTGCTCTTCCCGCATTTTTTCTTCCTTAAGCCGTTCTTTCTCCCGCTTCTCCTCCATTCTGGCCAAGAATTTCCTGCGTACCTCTTTCTTCCTTTTCATCAGCGCGTAGAACTGCTTAGTGTCGCCGTAAACCTCATTTTCCGCTTCAATATGGTTCTTGTTGGTGGTGCAGAGTATTTCACAGAACTTGTCAAGCTTGACAGTTTCCTCCAGAAGCAGCCTGTCGCGTTTCTGCTCATCCATCCCGCCCAGCGTATCCACTACCCTCTCTATGTGGTACTCTACCCAAATCGGAAACTTCCCAACGAATTTTTCTACGTCTCTAGCTTTCACTCTCACGCAATCTACCATCTATATCGTATAACTTCAGCTTCTGGCGCACCACAAAGCAGCGGAA
>JACCLG010000038.1 GCA_013425335.1 Microcaldota archaeon | reverse complement strand
GCATACGTCACACGCGTCGGCGAGGGGCCGCTCCCCACAGAACTCAAGGATGAAACTGGAGAATACATACGGAAGAAGGGTGCTGAGTTCGGCACAACAACAGGAAGGCCGCGCAGAGTGGGCTGGCTCGACATTCCTGCTCTGAGATACGCGTGCAGAATAAACGGCATAAGCGGGCTGGCAATAACTAAGCTTGATGTCCTCGCGGGCTTGGAAAAAGTGAAGATGTGCACCTCATACTCAATTGGCAAAAAAACCACCAGCGAAGTTCCGTCATCCTGCGAGCTTATGGAACAATGCAGGCCCGTCTACAAGGAGCTGAAGGGCTGGCAGGAGTTTGAAGCAGGCAAAGCTGAGGAGATTGCGAGGAAAGGCTTCGATGCCCTGCCCAAGGAGCTTAAAGATTATGTTGCGGAAGTTTCTAAGCTGTCCGGCGCTCCAGCCTACCTCATATCCATAGGACCTGGCAGGGAAGAAACTATAATTTTAAAGGATGTCTTCGCAAAATAAACTGCATGCCCCAGTAGCTCAGTGGTAGAGCGTTTGCATGGTAAGCAAAAGGCCGCGAGTTCAATCCTCGCCTGGGGCTTTCTCTCCGCATATTTTATAAACTCCCCCTAGCAAATCTGCTCTTGGTGAAACAATGAGAGAACTCATAATCGTCGCAAAGGACCAGGTGGGTCTTCTTGCCAGAGTATCAAAGATTCTTGGAGACAGGGACATAAACATCGATTCAGTTTCAGTTGAAACAGAAGGAAAGGAGGCGATGATCCGCCTTGTCGCATCACGGGAGAAGGAGGCAATGAAACTGCTGGAGGATGCAGGATTCAAGGTGTCCGCATCTGATGTGATAGTGCTCAAAATAGATGACCAGCCAGGAGAGCTCGCCAAGGTTGCATTGACGCTTGCAGAGTCGGGGATAAACATAAGGAGCGTCCTCTTCATGAGGAAAGAGGACAACAAGGGGCTCTTTGCCGTCAAGGTCACAAAACCCGAAAAAGCTGTTGAGATACTCAAGGATTACCTGTAGCTGAGAGGATGGTTGACAGGCGCTCGATTCAGATTTCCGTGCTTGCTCACGCGAGTATACTTATCGGCTTCTTCTTCCGCTACTCATTCATTTTTCCGCTCCTTATCTGGAAGACACTGAAACATTCAAAATACTCGGAGAGACAGGCAAGGCAGGCAACCTACTACCAGGTATTCGTATTGCTGATTCTTCTTGTCATACAATTCGGGGCAGAGTTTCTCATGCTCCTCCAGCCCCTTTCGGATGGGAGGGTGCCGAAGGTTGACGATGTTTTGGTGAATGTTGTCGAGCTTGCAGTCTACGCCATTCTGACAATATATGCGCTCTACGGTGCTTACAGATGTAGCAGAGGGGCAGACTTTGATTATCTGATAATTGGAAGCCTGTAATTTCTTCCCTATTCTCTCTGAGGAGAATTGCGCAAATTTCACCCGCATAAAACAGGCATCCTTATAAAGGGCAAAAGGCATAATTCATGCGGAGGTTCCGAGAATCTCTCGACGGAAGTTGTACCGTAAGGTATTTAAATACCAGAGGGTATAATCTTCCTTCGCCGTGCGGACGCTGTAGACTTCGGCGTAAATGGAGCGCGAATTCTATTTCGTGCTGTGAGATGTACCCTTCCTCTACAGCATATAATCTCGATGGAAATCCAAGTATTTTTGGATTTGACTCGGGCTTCAAGAACAAGACAAGTGAGCGATAGTGGTGTTTTTTTCGCCTATACTTTGCGGAAGACAACGTGTGCTATATAACTCCAGTTGATCCTGCTGGAGGGTACTGCTATCAGAATTCGACTAAGCCATGCAAGTCTACCCCTTCTGCTAGGAGGGGTGGCATACGGCTGAGTAGCGAGTAGTCAATCTGCCCTAAGGAGGGGGATAACCTCGGGAAACTGAGGCTAATACCACATAGGTTATGGATGCTGGAACGCT
>JACCLG010000036.1 GCA_013425335.1 Microcaldota archaeon | reverse complement strand
AGGGAGGATTGACCTAGAGAAAATAGCCGGCATGAGCTACCACGAGGGAAGGATGGAGCTCATGAGGATAAAGGGGGTTGGAGAGAAAATAACGGACTGCGTGATGCTCTTCTCCTACGGCAAGATGGAGTCCTTCCCGGTAGACGTGTGGGTGAGGAGAACAATGCAGAAAATTTACTTCAAAAGCAAAAAGGTAAATGACGCGGAAATACAGAAGTTCGCCAGGGACTACTGGGACGGCTATGCGGGCTATGCCCAACAGTACATCTTCTGGTATGGGAGAAACAGGTGATGCGTTACATCACTGGTAGATTCTCACTGAATCTATATAGTAACCATACCCATCAGAAGTCGTATCACTCACTGAGATACACCTTGCGCTCACTGCCCCGTTGCTAACAGCATATCCTTCGAATTTGTTTTCAACATCAGGAGTGAATATTGCGTATTCGATGTAGGATGAGAAATTGCTCGCCAAAGCCTCCTCGTAGCAGTTGGTATTATTAGAAGTAAAAACCTCAAGGGGCTTGTCAACGCTGATTGGGTTTGGGGATACTGTCAGGTTGAGCTTGGAGAATGTAATAGTCTTGCCAAATGTGCCGAATAGCGGTTCTGCCTCCCAGAAGCATGCACCTTTCCCATCAGTAGAGCCAATTACCCACTCGGGCGGCGCACCCGCTTTATTCGGGTTGACGCAGCCGCTTCCACCGGCTTGGGTGAGAGGGTAGTCAGCGCTTGCATTTCCTGCAACTTTCACAAGAGTCATGGCGAAAGTGGTAACGAAGCGAGGAGCATTGATTGGTGTAATCACTTCCATGCTGTTGTAGTAGCCCTCCTTACTTCCCTCGATTTTTCCCTCAGTTATACTCACATTTCCAAAATCTGCAATTCCGCTTGAGTCTGTGTAGAGCGTCTTTAACAGCGTGTAGTTGCCTCTGCTCCTGTTGTAGAGCTCAATTTTTGCATCTTCTACAGCCGGGTAGTTTGAATCGGGACCGCTCTCGCTCACATCGACTTTCAGCTCACCCTCGCTCACTACCTTTGAGAGATAGGCGGTGATGTTCCTTGAGTATGATGATACATACTTTGTATCGCTGTAATACCCTTCCTTTGTCACTTCAACTTTTCCATCATCAACATCCATCTTTCCGAAGTCCGCAACTCCGCTGTCGTTGGTGTAAACAGTCTTTACCCAGGTGTATCCCGAACTGTAGGATGAATACCCCCCTCCAGTGTTGTTATACAGGTCAACCTTCGCCCCGGCTATGACACTTCCGTAGTAACTTCCTCCTTTTGTGTACGCAGATTCCCTCACAGTCACTCTTAGCGGTTGGATTGGCTGCAGCATAATGCTGATGTTATTGCTTCCGCCAGGGTACACATACCCTGTATCTTTTGAATAACCTGGCTTGCTGGCCGCAATGGTATAATCTCCTACATCAAGGTTATCAAAATTGACAATTCCGTTGTCGTCCGTGTATGCAGTTTTTACAGGCTCCATACTGCTGACCCCGCCGTATGAAGTATACGGGGGATAATCAGAGCTTTGGTTGTACAGCTCCACCTTTGCATCGGCAACCGGCTGCTGCTCCAGGCTTCCTGCGGCTCTCTCATAAACTTTCACCTTGAGGTTCATCTTGTCGGTCCAGCTCTGCTCCTCCCCAGGCAGGTTGATACCGAAGATTATGTCCTCTGCGTTGCTCCTGACAGTTTCCTTATTGTCCTTTGCATATGCCACGAGCATTACTGAGTAATCTCCGGCTTTCCTCTGGGCGGTTATGAGTTGCCCAGTTGGTCCCAGCGGAAGGTAGAGCGAAGATGCACCAGTTCCGTAATCCATGAAGCAGGCCTCCCTAGCACCGCGCGTGACAACTTCCGCCTTGCTCCCACTCGTGGATGCTGCGCTGTAGCACAGGTTGCCGCTTGAACTGCCTCCTTTACTTATTGCAACGCCGTAATCGCCGTCATTATCTCCTAAAACTGCAACGTAAACGCTTTGATTATCAGTATTCAACATCGCTTCTCCGAACATGTTGCTTGGTGGTTGGAACATGCCCTCCATACCAGCACTTTCAGCAAGCAGCTCTGCAGCCTTGCTTGTGTCATAAGTATTCCCAAGAATGGTGTCGCACCTTTTTTCCTCCGTCGCATTACTCTTGACAGGCAGGTAAAGCGAGCCTACCGCGATTCTGCTGAGTCCTGTGTCGGTTTCAGTATAGTTTACGTACACATTACCAGAGAATTGCACCTCGCCGCTGACATTGCACAAGACGGTATTGCCGCTGCTCCCTCCGGCTACATCTGCCGAACTGCCTGAATTAATGCTGACTGGATTCGCCAGCGGAACATAAACATTGGAATATGCCTTGTAATCGTTGTACGCCGTGCATAGAATGGAGTTTATCCTTATCGAATGCCCTGTGCCCTGCCCCATCTTCAGGTTCAGCTTTCCGCTCTCATTGAGACTGTAAGACACGCAGGTGAATCCCGCCGGGAACGTGCACTGCGAGTATGTCCCTGAATATCTCTTCTGGTAGTAAAGCACATTCAGAAAGCTACCTTCCCTCCAGGCGCATATAGGGTTATCCTTTGTCGTATCATACCTTGAGTAGAGAAGCGTAACATACTTGTCTCCAATCTGTTTTGTCTCGTTTGTGAACTGGGATCCTAAGGAACTGACACCCAGGTAATAGCTAGGAATTCCCGCTATTACATCCCCAATGCCAAGGTCTGTCTTCATCTGGACAATGCCGGCGCTGCTTCCGTCGTCGTATGAGAGAACTGCAATTTGCATTCCCTTAATGTCCTTGGCCTTCCCGCTCAGCACAGTTCCTAGCAATGAGGTTATCTCCGTAAAAGCAGATTCCTTCAAGTCTACGAAAACAGCCCCCTTGGCGCCTTCTGATGGAAGGTATGAGAACAAGGCGTACCTGTCCGCCTGCGGGAATAATATGCAGCCTGAGACAAGCACAAGCGCAATAGCCAGAAGAGCAATTTTTTTCATGAGAAACCACCGCTAGAAATAGAGTGAATATCCAATTTAATACTTTCTTTATTGTACGGTTCACATGAACTCTGCAAGGCTGAACTGCTTCTTGTCCTCATCCCCAAAAACAGAGGAGATGTCGCTCTCAAGCAGAACCAGCCTCTGCTTCAGGTATGCGGGCAGCTGGTATTTTTCGGCAAGCTCCTGGGAGATTTTCAGGTATTTCTCAATCCCGCCTTTTGAAATTGTGAGGACCAGCTTTCCCCCGCACCTCCTGCACTTGCCTGAAAGAGGGACTCTCCTGTACTTGCTGTTGCAGCTCACGCACCGAAAAATCTGCCTTGAGAAGGAGCGCAGGTTCCCGTACAAGTCCGGGAGGAAGTGGCTCAATATCAGCCTCTCCGTTGCATCCCTCACCTTCACGGCCCTTATCTTCTCGCAGAGGCTGAACTGCGCGTCTATCTTTTCCTTCATGCTTTTCAGCTCAACATATTTCGTCATGACTGGGATTCCATCCAGCGTGCCGGTCTTATGAGTGAAGCCCAGCCCATAGTACTGCTCAGGCTTGCCCAGCCTCTCTGAAACTTTCTCTATCTTCACCTCTCCTGCGTTCTCAAACCTCAGGCTTGCCTCATACAGCTCAAGAGGATACTCGCTGCATATCTCCATTGCATGCACTTCATCATCAACCTCCTTTGGGTTGACTACCGTTGTGAGAACAAGCGAGGCATCCATAGTCCCTCCCCTGCTGTCAGGCAGGAACTTCTTGGAGAAGTTTATCAATGCATCAAGCAGCAGCATCATGGAATCCTCGTCCCCATCACAATTACGGCGTCGGGCGGAGATCATATAGGGGTGCGCGTAACCAATATGAAATCGTGTGAATCCGATAATTCTTCCGAGAACCCCGCACGATGTATGGGGAGAGAGTGTCACAACAAGCTTGCCAAGGAGCTCCTCCCTGTTTTTCACGTTGTAGAACGGAGGAAGCCCGTAGAGGTAGATAAGGGAGTCGTCAATGAAATTTGCAACCTTCACCATGTATTCCGCTCCCCTGTCCGCAATTATGATATCCTGAGGCTTCATCTCAACAAGCTGGCTCCCTTCCTTCAGCTCCTTCCCCTCATAATCCTTCGTGTAGCCGAGCTCCTTCAGCTTATCAATACCCACTCCGATCTCATTTGGCCTGAAGTGTGTGAGCAGCACATTTGTTGAATCAAACCGGGCTGTCCCGTCCTTGAAGACGAAGACTCCGTGCTTCGCCCTGAGGATGCCTTTCTCCAGCGGCTCTGGAATCTTGCTCCTACTCGTCATGCCCCTGACTCCCTTAATCTCATCAGGAAGCTGGCCGCATCTCTTGACTGCCTGGTCGACCAAATCAACAAGGTTAACACCTCTTGAATCAGATTCGGAAGCCCGACTCTTGCACTTCTCGCAGAAATCACTATAGATTTCCTTGCCGCATTTCAGGCATACCTTTGCAGGCACAGTCCTCACATCGCACATCGGGCATTTGTTGCTTGTCATAACCCTCTTGCAGGATGGGCATGTCATCCTTGCAACCTCCACAATAACTCCTTTCCCCTCGAACCTCTCGCTGTCCTTTGCCTTCCTGTATGCTTTCACAACATCCCTTGTGCTGCCTCCCCAGTTGCCTATTGGGAAAAGCACATTTGGAGCGGGCTTCATCTTCCTCTCCCTTGCCTTCTCAGGCCTTCCCATCCTCGCGCCTATATAGACGGGCGCCTTCTCCCTCACCTGAACGCCTGCCAGCTCCCTCACAATGTCAATTGCCCTCTTCTCCTTTGAGAAAACAGAATTGAACTTCTCAATACCTATCTTCCTGTTCTGCAGCATACCTAAACTCATGAGAAGCGTGATGGCATGCTCCCTAACAACAATTTCATTTCCCTCAACCTTGTGGGGCACGCACAGCTTTTCCAGCACTGCCTTTCCATTCCCCTTCTCCACCCTCAGCTCCTTCAGCTTGAACCATTCATATATCAGCTTGCCGTTCGCAAGCCAGTCTGCCAGCTCCCTCAGCTCATCCGCAGTGATGTCATGCCAGAGATATGTATAATTTGGATGTAGCGGCACTCCGAACTTCTCTGAAACTTTGAATGCATCCTCCCCGCTCAGCTCAGGGGGAGCTGCTGTTTTCGGGTCAGCACCCTTCTCCTTTGCAGCTTTCTCCAGCTCCTTGAGCCAGAACTCTTCGCAGTAGCCGCTTGGGATAAGGGGATGGTTGGACTTGTAAAAATCCCCGTAGGAAATGAGTATGTCACCTAATGAGAGAATAACCTCGACGTCGTTCTTCAGCCTCTCCGCTTCCTCTGCTGTTTTCACCTGCAGAACGCTCCCGTCCTTCAGCTTCACAAACGGTGCCTCAATAGTGCTGCAGGGGGTTACAATACATCCCTTGCCAGGCCTCTCCAACTTCATCTGCGTCCCGATTGTCAGGAATCCACCGAGCAGGACCATTGTTGCCGGATGGACTGCCTTTGCGGCAATGCCGCTCATCCTTGTTCTTCCGTATCTGAGCCTGAAGCCGCCTTTCTCTGAAGGATAGCTGAAGATGGGCCTTCCCGCCACGATATCGTCAAGGTATAAGCTGTTCGGCTTTATTCCCGCTCCCCCCTCCTTTTTTGGAACTTTCACGCATGCCTCAAGCCAGCTCCAGTTCAGTCCTATTGATTTTGTGTATCTCAGAACCTTGCTCGCCTTCTGCGCTATGCCCTCCCCAATGACAAGGCACATGCCTCCCCTGACTTTGTCTGTCTCAATCCTGGGCAAATCCTTGTGAACAGAAACCTCAAAATCCTCGGTTGGCTCCCCGTCAATGCAGACCGGGCAGTTCTTAACTATAACCCTTATCTCATCATCCGTCGGCCTGTACTGAAGCCTTGCAGCACGTACATCATACAATGCAATTTCTTCCACATACCTCTCTACTTCCGTGTCTGTTGGCCTGTAATCTGCAATTTTGAACTTTTTCCTGGCAAAGTCAGCAAGCACAACGCTCAAAGCTGCAACAGTGCCCCCTGCACTCCTTATCGGGCCTGAGAAATACATCGAAAGGTAGTCGCTACCATCAGGATTGCTCCTTATCCTAATTGCAGAAATTCCCTCTGTTGGGGCAACCAGCACCCCCTCGGTGAGAATCGCAACGCCAGTCCTCACTGCCTGCTCAATCACCTTCTCCCTGTCCCCCTGGTTCCTCTCAATTATCTCCTTGACAATGTCAAAAGCCAGCGTCTCCCTCTTCTTGTCCATCCCAATTTCCCTTATCCTCGCGGCAATGCCGGGCGGGCCGACAATACCCTCTACTCTGGCTGCAATGTCCTCGGCAGGCAGTATCTCAGGCTTGTCATCCGGATCAAAGTTCTTGGCTCTTGCTTTCTCTGCCACAGAATAAGCATCTGCAAATCCCTTCTGCAATCCCTCAAAATACTCTTTCATGCAACTTCCCTCTTCATGAAATTTATCACGTTCATCCTGCCGCTCCTCAGGTCAAGCACAGGCAGGATGCACGGGCTCGGAGTATGACCTTGCCTCACCTGGAAGTCCGTCTGGCTCTGCCATGTGCCCGAGTTGACAATAACAGTTCCTTTGTAGTTGTCATAGCCGTTCTTGTGGACATGCCCCATATGCACAATATCTGGAACCTCCTCAATCAGCATGTAATCCTTACTTTCAGGAACAACAGGGTTCTCCCCGTATATCGGGCTGAGGTTCCTCCTCTTAAGAAGCTCCACCATAGGCTTTTCAGGGTACTGGTAGCTCATGCCCCGTATGCCTGCAATGATCGAATCAAGAGAAGTTCCATGATAGACAAGAGTCCTGAACCCCTCAATATCAACAAGTGATGGATTCCCGACAACATGCATCCTGCCGTTGCCGGCCTTGAGCAAATCCTTTGTGATTTCAGGCTGTGGCTCCGCCCTTCTCACGGCATCGTGGTTGCCCGGCGCTATAATAACTTCAATGTAATCGGGAATTGAGCTTACGAACTTCAGGAAAAGCTCATACTGCTCGTATATATCTTTAATTACAAGCTCCTTCTCCTGCTCTGGGTAAACACCGATTCCGTCAACCAAATCCCCCGCAATTATTATGTACTTTATCCTCCCAACCAGCTCCTTGCCGTTCTCATCGCCCATCTCCCCGTTGAGCCAGCCCAGCATCTTCTGGAACTGCTCCTGCATGAAATTCCTGCTTCCCACATGCAAATCAGACATGAACGCAATGCACAAGTCCCTGTCTATGACTTTCTGAGTCCTTATAGGCAAATCAGGCCAGATTACATCGCTCGCAATGATGAACGGGTCAGAAACCCTACCGTCTATGGCTACAACCTCATCAAGCAGGAGGGTGTTCGCCTTCTCAAAGCAGCTCCTTTCAGGTTCTCGGTTTGACTTCAAAGCGAGGACTTTGGCAACTCCCTCCTCACTCTCCAGTTCAACCATTACGTGCCCGTTCTTTGTAATCATCTTGTTGTTCACCATGCCGACAATTCTCACTTCCCTCCCTTTGGTGAACCCTCCTGTTGCGCCTATGTCTGTTATACCCGTTGCCCCGACCCTCATCTCCAGCATCTTCCTTGTCTTCTTCAGCCTGTCCCTGAATAAATTTACAAAATCGTCAACGCTTCCCCCGCAGTTGCATTTCCCGCTCACATCATACTCCTTGAGAAATTTCAGCTCCGGCGAATACTCCTTTGAAATAGGCTTGAAATCACTGGCTCGCTTCACCTCAACCACGGGAAGGGGAATCTTCTTCTCCTCCTCAATGAGCTGTTCAATAAATTCCCTGCTTATGAAAACCTCCTCCCCCCTCTTCTCAAGAATCTTTTTCAAAAGAGACTCGTCACTCTTTTCCTTCAGGAGTTCAACAGCGTCCGGGCTAAGCAGGACCTCCTCCTTCTCGAAGAATTTTACAATTTCCTCGTCATTCATTATGCTCAGCTTTTCACGGTTTCCAGGGCGCTCATCAGAGTCCAGATTTGCGTGCGGGCGTGCATTGGCATGTTTATGTCGTTGCTCACCTCATCCAGCATGTATATTGCTGAACTGGCTCTGGTCCTCAATTCCCCTTCGCCGTTCTGGAGCTTCTCCTTCGCGTCGCTCACCGCTTTCCTCACGTTCCTCGGTATGGAAGTGTCGTTCATCACCACTTCCATCAAGGAGATAATCTGCTCCACCTTTGTCGTTGCCATAAAATCACTTCCTCTTTTCCTTCTTGCTTCCTTTTTTGTAAACATATTTGTGAATCAGTAACATAACAACGAACCATACAACGATGTCTATAACCAAACCGACCCAGGATATTTCACCTACAGGCCCGCGGAAAGAGTTCCAGCCCCAGTAGTACCATGCAAACGGCATTCCAATTACATTGCAATTGCCGGGGCAAGCCAGGCAGCAACCACCGCAGAAGCAGCCAAGGAAAAGCCCTATAACGCTATCCACGGAGAGAGGCGAAAATGCCATGACGGCAGTTACCAGAAATGCCAAAATTTGTGAGATTAGCTTCCTTTTTTCCATACTGCCACCTCTTTTCTAAAATGTAAAGCGGGCCCGGTGGGATTTGAACCCACGACCTTCAGCTTAGAAGGCTGCCGCGCTATCCAGGCTGCGCCACGGGCCCTCTCGTAGATATTTTGCTTTAATACGCTACCTCCTAGCGCACTATCTTTATGCAAGCAATATTTATTAATGTGTTTTCAAGCTTCGGAGCGTTGCTTTAAATATCCAAAATGCATGATTTAATCAGTGAGCTTATGGCAAAGACTTGGAGAGCAAAGAAAATCAAGGCAGTCGCGCTGCTTTCAGGCGGGCTGGATTCCACCCTTGCAGTGAAGCTCATCCTGGACCAGGGCGTAGACGTGGCTGCAGTGAAGTTCACCTCTCCCTTCTGCATGTGCGACCAGAAAGGCAGATGCTACGCAGCCGAAGTCTCAAAGAAATTCAAAATCCCGTTGAAGGTTATGGCGAAAGGGGAGGAGTACCTCCTGCTTTTAAGAAAGCCCAAATTCGGCTACGGCTCCGGCATGAATCCGTGCATAGACTGCAGGATATACACGTTGAAGAAGGCAAAGGCATATTCCAAGAAGCTCGGTGCAAAATTCATCTTCACAGGAGAGGTATTGAACCAGAGGCCCATGAGCCAGCACATGCGGGCGCTGAAGCTCATAGAGAAGGAGGCAGGGCTTGAGGGGAAGCTGCTCAGGCCACTCTCTGCAAAACTGCTGCCCCAAACAGAGGCTGAGAAAAAAGGATGGGTGGACAGGAATAAACTTCTTGCCATAGAGGGGAGGACCAGAAAACCGCAGATTGCCCTTGCAAAGAAGTTCAAGATAACTGACTACCCCTCTTCAGGTGGCGGATGCCTCCTGACAGACAAGGAATTTGCAAAAAAGGTAAGGGACCTGTTCAAGCACGAGAAGAGGGTGACAATGAAAGACATGCAGCTCCTCAAGGTGGGGAGGCATTTCCGCTTCGGGAAAAACAAGATAATTGTCGGCAGGAATGAAAGCGAAAACAATATGCTGCTCACCCTGAAGGGCAAATCAGACTATGTATTTGACGTCCCCAATGTAGGCAGTCCAATAACAATCCTCCAGGACAGGAAAACAGACGAGGCAGTGAAGCTTGCGGCACAGCTCACTGCAGCCTACTCCGATGCAAAGCAGAAAAGAGTCCTGGTGAAATACGGCTCTGCAAAACCCTCAAGAAAGATAGTTGTAAAGCCAATAAATAGGGAGCAGATAGATAAGCTCAGGGTCTGAAGCTCCTTTGCCCAAACCAGAGCTACATTCTCTCCGGCGCCTCTATCCCCAGCAGCTCCAGCCCGTTCTTCAGAACCCTCTTGGTGCATCTCACAAGGGCAAGCCTCGCCTTCCTCTCCTTCTCAGGGGCAGTCAGCACTGGAGAAGTAGTGTAAAACTTGCTGAAAGCAGTTGCCAAATCAATAAGGTAATCGGCAATGTAGTGAGGCCTGCAGTCCTTCGCAGAACTCCTCACAACTGAAGGAAACTTCGCAACGAGCTTCACAAGCCTCTTCTCATCAGGTGAATTCAGAATTGAGTAGTCCACTCCCTTGCACTTGCCTGGCGACTTCTCAATGATGCGCGCAGCACGGGCATGCGAGTATTGTATATACGGAGCGCTGTCGCCCTCGAAATTCAGGGCATCCTCCCAGCGGAATATTATCTTCTTTTCAGGAGTTGTCTTCAGGAAGTCAAACCTGATGCCGCCAACACCGACCGCATGCGCAATTGCTTCCTTCTCCTCTTCCCCCATTTCCCTGAATCTGTTCTTTATCTCACCTTTTGTGTAGTCAACCGCCTTCTCAATCAATTCATCGGCGGTATAGCCAATCCACGTCCCTTCCCTTCCTGAAAACTTCTCGTCAGGCAGCCAGGCATGCTCGTAGGAGAGATGCACCGAGTTTCCTGCTTCTTTCTCATACCCCATGCTCCTCAAGAGGCTTATTAGCACCTTCTGGGGATATTTCTGCTCAACCCCTATGACATTCACAACCAAATCCGCATTGCCAAACTTCATTCTCTTCCCTCTTTTGTTTGTCGTGAAAAGGCTCTTCCCATTCGGCTGTTTCATGAAAATGCTGAACATGAACCTGTTCGGCAGAATTCCGAACTTCCAGAGCTGGAACGCGATATCCTTTCCTGTGTAAGTTGCCGTGCCGTTTGACCTAACAAGAATCTTGTCAGGGCTCTCCATGTCTGCAAACTCCTTTATTCCTTCAAGCTTCGCAACGATGCAACCTGCATTTGCACCTTCAGACTCCTTCACGGCAGCACCTTTCTTAAGAAGCATGTCGATTGCGCTTTCAAGCATCTTTGTCTGCACAATGTTGCTCTCCCAAATCAACACATCCTGGTAAATATTCAGCTTGAAAGCAGTCTCATACTGCGCCTTCACGCACTTCTCACCAAGCTCCCTCCCAAGCTTCGAAACCTCATTATCGCCTTCCTCCAGCTTCTTCATTATGTTTCTCACTTCCTCGTCAACTCCCTTCTCACCAGCTCTTCTTGCAACTTCCACATACTGCTTCCCGATCCAGTGGTCGACTTTGCCGTTAATCTTATTGCTGAGCTTCATGTAGCCCCACATGCTCTGCGCAACCTGCAAGCCTAAATCATCTATGTAATTCTCCCTCTCCACCTTGTAGCCTGCAAACTCCAAAATCCTTGAAATTGAGTCGCCGAGCAGGGCATTTCTCAAATGCCCGATATGCCAGGGTTTGTTAGGGTTTACCGAAGGGAATTCAACCAGAGCCTTCTTTCCTTCACCTAAATCAACCTCGCCGTAATTCTTGCTGTCCTCAACTGCTTCTATTGTGAGCTCTGCAAATCTTCCGAAATTGAAGTAAAAGTTAAGGTATCCGCCGCCTGCAACTTCCACCTTCTCAACAAGCCCGGAGGGCTTTATGCTTCCCCTTATGCTCTCCGCAATGCTTCTTGGCGACTTCTTCTCTCTTTTTGCAAGCTCAAAGGAGATTGCGCTGGCCAAATCACCGAACTGCTCCTTTGGATATTCCAGGCTCTTCTCAACCTCATCCTCAGTAACAGAGAGCTTGAGCTTCCTGCAGCTCCCGCATATAAGCTGAATTACGTTTTCTCTCGCGTCAGCAAAAGGATCCTTCAAACAAATTCACCTGCAAGCTTTAATTATTTGTCTTGGTATATTTAAAGCATGGGGCTGTGGGCTAGTCTGGTATGCTCCGGGGTTCGGGACTCCGTGACCTGAGTTCAAATCTCAGCAGCCCCACTGTGAGTCTCACTTCTGAAAATGGTGAGTCCAGTTCTCAAACCTAAGCAATCTTAATATACTCCAGAATAGCAGATGTCTGATATGGTGGTAAAATGGATTGGAAAAGGTTCCTAGAGCCAAACAAAAAGAAAATATTGATTTCTATTCTACTATTTATCGGAACCATAGTTTTAAGTTTCTTGGTTCCTTATGCTTTAAGTCTCCTAATTAACCATATTTTAATCAATCCGGGTAAACTTGAGATGGCATCAGGTTTAATCATCCTTTTCTACCCTCTGCTTATCTCTTTTCCTGTATACGTCGCACTGACAATGAGCATCTTACGGCTAAAAGTACTGTTAAATACGCCCCTATATCTCGTGCTCCCAATTCTCGTCATGGCTATTAACTTTGCTCTAGTAGCATACCCAGTTGCCTGCTACATGAGTGAAAATAAGAGATGGGCGAAAGGAATCGTAATCTATCTAATTGCGTTCACAATTGTTTCATCAGGAATGGGTCTGGCAATTTATGCCTACAACGAGACATATGGTAACTCTTGCGATTCCGATTCTGATTGTGGTCTTGTTTGCCATACAAGTTCCGCTTTCAGTTACAGGTCAATTTCATACTCTGGGAGGGATTGCGTACAGCCGGCAGTTTGTAAAAAGAACCGGTGCACATATTCTACTCTCGGCGATGTGAAATCAGTAGGGGATTGCGAGAGACTTTGGCCAGGAGACCCAGATACCTGTTACCGCGATTTAGCGATTAAGTTAGATAATCTGAGTCTGTGCGATAAACTGACTAGTGAACTCTATCCAAAATCAGAATGCTACTCCCAGGTATACACCTCCCTAGCGTATAAATTAAAAGATGTTAACATGTGCTACAAAATCACGGAAATAGGTTTTAAAGGGGATTGTTACATTGGTGTGGCGAAGAGAACGAAAAATTCCAGCATATGTGAACTCTATAAGGCTACTGTCGATTATTGTTATGAAGAAGTGGCACTAGAACTAAATGATTCCAATTTATGTGACAAAATTGAGAACAAAGGGTATAAGGTACAGTGCTACACTAATTTAGCAAGAAAACTAAAAAATGTAAGTGTGTGTGATAAAATTAGCGATACAAATTCTAGATACAATTGCATTAGATATCTGAGAGTTGAGCGATAAGGTGGTAGCTTCGTATTCCTCACCTTTAATTATCTCAAGCCAAAGCAAGCTTATGGGGGAATTTGCCAAAAACTGAACTGAAAAGTAAACTCCCAGCAGCCCCACTCATTCTATAAGATTTTAATATATGGAGTCCGCAAAATAAAGCATGGTTTTCAAATTTCTGGAGAAGAAAGGGATTCTCTATGATTCGGAAGAGTTCTATGTAAAGGAAGCGGGCTGGCGCGAGACGAGGGAGTTGTATCACTTATTCAAGGAAGCATTCTCCGATAAGTGGAAGGGAGTGCCAAGCAGCAAGTTCGTCCTCGTTGCCGTGAGCAAAGAGGAGAACCCCACAGTCATTGGTGGGATTGAGTGCGCAGTTGATATCAAATTAGCCTCAGCCGAGATGAAGAGCTTTGCGGTTCTTCCAGAGTTTCAAGGGAAGGCTTTTGTTGGAACCACCCTCCTCAGAACAATGAGTGCAGAGCTGAAGAAGATGGGGATAACTAAAGTCAAAACAATACCCACTGAGAGATCTTGGAATATCCTCAGGGACCACGGCTATGATTACCCCCCAGCAATGAAAGCAGAGTTAAGGATCAGGAATCTTGATGAAACTGCATACACGGACGGTGCAACGTTGGTTAAGCGTCTGTAGATTTGCGATACCTTTTAATTATTGAAATTCGTAAAAATAAGCATGGCTTACAAAATGGGGCTTAGGGTGCTGCAAGACGCAGAGAGCTACTCAATACGCGAAGCCGCCCCGGATGAAGTGGAAAATCTTCTTAAAATGTTCAAGAAAGACATGTCCGCCAAGTGGGTCGACCAGCACCACAACCTGCCTGGGAAGAAAGTGGCTCTTGTTGTTATTGACAAGGAAACAAACCAGCCAATAGGCGGAATTGAGAGGGTTGTCGATACTGAGAATGGCATTGCAACAGGAGTGGGCTTTGCTGTCCTGAAAGATTTTCGCAGGAGAGGCATCGGAACGACTATGCTGAAGGTTATGGATGAAGAGCTTAAGAATATGGGCGTAACGTGCATCACAACCGTCCCAGCTTCCAAGAATGCAGCAAAATTCCTTAAGGAGAACGGGTATGAGTATGAGGAGTTCATAAAGATGTATCTTGCTGCAACTTTTAGGAGCGACAAGCTTGTCTATGGGTTTGAATGGGCTGGTATGAAGAAGTATCTCTAGCTGAACTCTAAAATAACTCATTTGCCGTATACCATAAGAGCAACTGCGGATATTATTGCTATTGCTGCAGCAACCCCGAACCCAACAACAGGCCCCTGAGTGCTCCAGAGGATACCAACAAGCAGGCTGGCAGGAAGATATGCCGCAGCAGTTGCAGTGTTATATGCTCCAAGAGCCATGCCCCTTATCTCATCAGGCTCCAAATCCGATACATACGCCTTGTTTACTGAGTCGTCTGTTGCAACGAATATTCCGTAGACTGCGAAGAGAAGTGCGGCATGCCACCATAAGCTTGCAAATGCAAAGCCGAGGCACACCAGCCCGTAAAGTGCAAATGCACCTGCGATGACAGGCTTCCTCCCAATCCTGTCCGAAAGGGTTCCAACCGGGACCGAGAAGAGCAGGTACATGGCGTTATACAGTATATACATCAGCAATACGTCCTCTGGCTTCACACCTATATCCGTCGCCCTCACAATGAAGAATGCAAAGCTGAAGTATGCGACTGAAAAAAGTACCGAAATCGCCAGGAATTTCTTGTATTTGCCGGAAGTCTGCTTCAATGAATCCCAGAAAGGATGCTTCCTCTTTATTTCCGCAGGCTTCCTTGGCTCCCTCACGAAGAGTATGAGCACTGCAACAGCTATGAATGCTGGAATTAGAGCTAATTTGAAAATATCATAATACGCGGAGTTAGTCTCGCCAAACAATTTCAGGATGAAGTACGCCAGTACGGGTCCCACCACTGCACCGGCAGTGTCCATCGCCCTGTGCAGGCCGAATGCCCTTCCCCTTGTCTTCTCGTTCACAGATGCGGCTATTATGGAATCCCGCGGCGCTGTCCTCAGGCCTTTCCCCACTCTTTCCAAGCCGCGCATTATGAGCACATGCCACCAGCTTGTTGACAATACAAATCCAATCTTGACAATTGAAGAAAGCCCGTAGCCGGCAACGACAAAATCCTTCCTCCTTTCGAACTTGTCCGAGAAATACCCGACAAGTATGTCAAAGATGCTCGATATGCTGTCCGCAATTCCCTCGATAAGGCCGACCAGCTCTTTGCCGGCCCCGAGAACTGAGGTAAGAAAAATGGGCAGCAGCGGGAAAATCATCTCGCTGGAAACATCTGTGAAGAAGCTCACTACCCCCAGCGCAACTATATTCCTTCCAACCCCAAGAAGAGGCTTCTTTTCCATTCAATCACTTCAGCAGAGCATACCTCACGACAACTGGGGCAATTGCCAGCGAAATCATAGTCATGAGCTTTATAAGTCCATCCAGCGAAGGGCCTGATGTATCCTTGAACGGGTCACCAAGCGTGTCTCCGACAACTGCCGCCTTGTGCTGTTCAGAACCCTTTCCTCCATGATGTCCTTCTTCAATGTATTTCTTTGCATTGTCCCAGCTCGCACCTGCATTTGCCATCATGATTGCCATCGAGAAGGATGAAATCTGCGTGCCGAGCAGCAGGGATATTGTTCCCTTCGGCCCAATCAGCAGCCCTATCGCTATTGGGGCGACTATTGCAATAACTGCCGGCTTCAAGAGCTCCCCAAGCGCTGCTTTTGTGCATATATCAACAACCCTTGCATAATTCGGCTTCACCTTTCCCTCCTGCACTCCCGGTATCTTCCACTGCTTCCTAACCTCCCCAACAATGCTCTCGGCAGCCCTGCCCACTGCCCTCATCGTGGTGGAGCTGAAAACATAGGGAAGCATTGCACCTACGAAAAGCCCTCCGATT
>JACCLG010000023.1 GCA_013425335.1 Microcaldota archaeon | reverse complement strand
GCGTGCCGGTTCTTGTTGCGGGCATAGGCAAGGCGAAGAAGGAGCTGGGCTGGGAGCCGAAGGTGAAGCTGGAGGAAGGGCTGAGAAGAGTTTACGGTGGTTTTGAATGAAGCTTGCCATTGCGCATCCATTCCTCAGGCTCAGGGGGGGCGCGGAGAGGGTAGTTCTCAAAATTGCAAAACATTTTGATGCAAAGGTGTATTGTTCGATATACGAACCACAGAATACATTCCCAGAGTTCGAGGATGTGGATATTGAGGTGATTAAAAGTAGACTATGGCCTCTTGCCTCCCTCTTACCCGCAAGAGTCGGCAGCGCGGCTGTTGCGGGAGAGCAGTTCTATTTCAAGAAGCTTGATGATTATGATGTGGTAAACGCCCAGGGCACCCCTTCGGAATGGATAAGAAACAAGAACAGCCCTGTGGTGTGGTACTGCTTCTCGCCGAACAGGGAGGCTTTTGATCTGTATGAGTGGAGGATGAGAAGAAGAAACCCTGTTCAGAATGCTCTGTACTGGTCTTTCATACAACCCTACAGGAAAATAGAACTTTCTGTAGTTCCAAAGATAGAGCATGTTTTTGCAATAAGCAAGAATGTTCAGAATAGGATAAAGGAATATCTTGGTAGGGAATCCGAGATTCTCATGCCGGGAGTGGAGTATGAGAAGTTCCATGCCGGCGAGTACGAGAAGTACTTCTTCTATCCCTCAAGGATTGCGCCTGAGAAGAATTTTGAGATGGCAATAGAGGCATTCAAGAAGTTCAGAAGCAAGAACAGGGAGTGGAAATTTGTCATCGCGGGCTCGCTGGACAGGAACAGGCCGGAGCACATTGAATACTACAACAGAATTAAGGAGATGCTTGGCAGTGACGGAAAGATAATGCTGGATTTGCCCACTGAGAAGATCGTGGAGCTGTACTCAAACTGCTTCTGCGTTTTGTATACTCCAGTGAATGAGGACTACGGCCTCATACCGCTTGAAGCCTTTGCATCCTCAAAGCCGTGCATAGCAATAAACCAGGGCGGGCCGAGGGAGCTTGTGAAAGAGGGGGTGGGCTACCTTGTTGATGACGTCGGAGGGATGGTGAGCAAGATGGAGCACCTCTCAGGGCACGCCTCCGAAGCAGAGAGGATGGGCAAGGCTGCAAGGAAGTATGTTGAGAAGCAGTTCTCATGGAAGCAGTTCCTGAAGAGGTTTGAGGAAGTCTGCCTCAAACTATCTAAAGAGAGGGCCTAATTTTACGAAAGAGAGCAGCGCGTTTATCAGCCTTTTGTCATCCGCATCCAGAAGGGGCAGGTAGACTATGCAGAAAAGTGCTCCTGCTATTAGGAAAAGCACTAGCGTGCTGCTTACTGCCGTATTGAGCAGAGTTATCAGTATGGCGATTACGAGGGAAGCCAGGATTGGTTTTATCAGGTGCATTGAATTGAATTTCAACTTGAGCATTTTCAGAGATGGGGCGAGCAGTAATGCAATCTGGAATATCTGCCAGAGAAGGAAGGTCACGGAAGTTCCAATCAGACCGTACTGCGAGATAAGGTAAAGACCGGCAAGCCAGGTGAACACGTAGGTTACGAACATTATTGTGGTAAGCTCTTTCATCTTGCCCTTGCTCATGAAGACATTTGCGCATATTCCATTAAGGAACATAAGGG
>JACCLG010000021.1 GCA_013425335.1 Microcaldota archaeon | reverse complement strand
CTCAGCTCGGTTGCAGCTTCAGGAGCAAAGGTTGCTTTCATAGGGACAGGGGAGAAGCTTGAGGATTTTGAAGTGTTTGACGCCAAGAAATTCGTGGGAAGGCTGCTGGGCTTCCCGGATTTGGAGGCTCTTCTTGAGAAGGTCAAGCAAGCAGGCCTTGAGGAGGCTGGTGCGGAGAAGCTGCTTGAGGAGGAGCTTACAATAGAGAGTTTCTACGAGCAGCTCAAGGCGACAAAGAAGATGGGGCCTCTGAAAAGCGTCTTTCAGATGATGGGCATGGTTGATTTGCCGAAAGAGCTCATGGAGCAGAGCGAGGAGAAGCTGAAGAAGTATGAGGTTATGATAAACTCGATGACAAAGCAGGAGAGGAAGGATGTTGACCTAGTAAGAAAGAGCAAGAGCAGGATTGAGAGGATAGCAAAGGGCTCGGGCACAAAGGTTGAGGATGTCAGGGAGCTCATAAGCCAGTTTGAGAAGATGAAGAAGTTCATGGACGCTTTCAAGAAGAACAGGGGGTTGAGGAGGCAGGTTGAGAGGTTCATGAAAGGAGGAGGCGGAAAGCTTGGGATGATCCGATGAGTGGCCGAACTGCATATTTAAAAGAACTAGTAGATTTCAATATATGCTGGCTTCCAGGGATGAACTGGCGAAGGTGAAGAAATGAAGGCGACGTCATTCATAGTTTACATGGTGATTATTCTGATAGTCATATATTCTCTGCATATCCTTGAGGCTGCAAGTAAGCTGTCTCCTGAGGTGATAGATATTGCCGACAAGGTAATCAGGACAGCACTGATAATTCTTATCGTATTCGGCTTGCTGAATTTCATTGAGGAGTGGATGAAGAGCCACTTCAAGCTTTCAGAGGATGAGAGGAGATACTTCGCAGGAGTTATGAAGTACCTCGCAGCAGGGCTTGTCCTGCTCCTCCTCGGCTTTGTATACCTGAGTGATATTTCATCCCTCACGCTTTTCTCAGGGCTTGTGGGCGCTGGTGTTGCCATAGCGGTGCAGCCAACGCTGCTCAACGTGGTAGGCTGGGCGTCGATTGTGGCTTCAAGGTTGTACAGGATAGGGGACAGGGTTTTCATAGGCGACAGCATGTGGGGGGCTTTGGGGGATGTCTCGGACATAAACCTTTTCTTCACCAGAATAAACGAGCTCGACAGGGTGAGCTGGCAGGAGACGGGGGGGTTTGTGAGCGTGCCCAACAAGTTTGTGCTGGATAAGGGAGTTATAAACTATACCACCGAAAGCCCGTTCATATGGGATGAGATATCTTTCAGGATAGCTTACGGAAGCGATTATAGGCTAGCCAAGAAGCTCGCCGAGGATGCGGTGAAGAAAATTGCTGGAGAGAAAATGAAGGATGCGGCAAAGTTCCTGAGCCTCAGGAAATACAAGCTCAAGATAAAGGATATTGCAGAAGAGCCGATAACATACGTTTCACTGGGGGGCGGGAGCATAAGGGTTGCCGTTCGCTACCTTGTGGCGGCAAGGAAGAAGAGGCAGGCCGAGGCGCAGATAACTGAGAATCTTTTGAGAGGGTTGAATAAGAACAAGAACAGGATAAAGGTTGTGGGGTGAGCGGATGGAGTTTGCAGTTCTGAGGTTTGCCATATGCTTCATAGGATGCGCAGGCGCAACATACTATGACCTGTTCAACAGGAGGAATGTCCCCTCATGGCTGACCTATTCACTCGTAGCGCTTGGAGCGCTGTTCACACTTGCAAGCCTTAATATAAATGTGATAGCCAGCAACGGCCTCGTGGCTCTTGTCATTTTCGTGTTTGGGTATATTCTTTACAGGACAGGGCAGATAGGCGGTGCGGATGTTCTCGTTTTTGTCTCCATAGCCCTGCTGCTTCCGGAAGCGCCGCAGTCAATATTCCTCCAGGCGCAATCGCAGCTGGGCTTGCCGTTTGTTGTGTCGGTATTCGTGCTTTCCGGCATGCTTGCGGTGTTTGGCATATTCCTTCAATACATGCCAGCAACCATCTACGACATAGCAAGGGGCGAGAAAGTCAGCATCAGTCCGTCGCAGGTTTTGCTTGCAGCTGCCACGCTGGTTTTCTATGCAGCATTTCTCTACTACCTTAACGGCATTGCGGAGTTGCCGCAGACGCAGATTGTGGTTTTTGCAGCTGTAGTTGTGTGCGCCACGAGCCTCTTCGCGTTCAAGGACCACATAAGCGACAGGTATATGATAAGAATGGTTGGAATTGACGAGATAGACGAGGAGGATATACTCGCAGTCGAGAAGATGGATCCAAGACTGGTGAGCAGGTACAAGCTGGACAAGCTGCTCACACTTAAGGAGATAGAGAAGCTAAAGAAGATTGGTAAGAAGAAGAAATTCCCGGTGTATAAGGAGATGCCTGTCTTCATGCCCTACGTGTTCATAGCCCTTGCAGTTGCACTGCTTTTTGGTAATCCCCTTGCCTATTTATACCCCATGGGCATGCTCGGCTAGGCGCAACTGATTCCTCTCCAGCCCAATTCCTTTCACAGCAATTCTTGCGCGGTTTCCAAGCTCCTCAACCCTGAAGCGCGCGTCTATGAACTGCTCCAGCACCCATATGTTCGTCTTTATGTGCGGAGTGAGCTCGCTCACTGTAAGAGAGGACTCGCCTTTTGCCAGCGCCATGTATATGAGAACCTGGTCTCCCGTGTGCCTGTCAAGAGAAGCACCGCTTTTCATTTCTGCAAGGAGCTCCTTTGCAGCCTCCTCCCCAACCTTCTCAGATTTTTTTCCCAAAGCACCTAGAGAGGAGGCTCCCAGCACGCTGTTCTCGTAAATTGCATACAGAGTGAGGGCAGAGCCTTTTGAAGGGGACGGGAGGACCTGCTTTTCAATTTCCACTTCATCGCATCCATTCTGCGCGAGGAGCTGCTTGGCTGATTCCGCCTGCCTCTCAACAACAACTTCCGGAAGGTTGGAGCAGCATGAGACTCCTTTTATCCTCAGAAGCTTTCCTGGCGATTCCAGTTGGATTGCCTGCAGAGAATCGACTGGGTTTGACGAGAATGTTATTGCCCCTCCTCCCCTCGGGTACCAGCCCGCCCTCTCAAGCTCAAATGATGATGGCAAGAAGCCTGTCTTTTTCAGCAGAGGTAGGAGCATCTCCTTCACAAAGTGGAAGTTGGGCGACCAGGCGACATGCGTGCCACCAATTATCTTTATGTTAACATCTGAAGGGGCAAATGCAGCTAGAGGAAGTATTGTCTGCAGCACAAGCATTGCCGAGCCTGCCGTTCCGACATTGAACCTGAAATCCCCTCCGCGTATTGAGGAGGGTGAGAAAACAAGCTCTGTAGCCCCCTTTGCAAGCCCTTGAGTCTGAGCATCGGTCATCATTGCAGCAGCCTGCACTCCCATGAGATGCTGCGCCTGCATTCCTGGCTTTGCCCTCTTTGCCCTTATGTTGAAGAGCTTTACAGGAGTATGCAGCACGGAGGAGAGGGAGAGAGAGGAGCGCAGAATCTGCCCCCCGCCCTCCATTTCATCTGCTTTTATCTGAATCATACAAATAGTATTTAAACATGGAAATAAATATAAACAAGGGGAGAAATCTCTTTGGCAGGAGTTACCTTCATATTACTGAAAACTGGTGAACGCTTGAGAACTAGTGGTTTGTTAAAAATAGGCCAGCGCGTTATGCGCTGGCAAGGCGACCAGTTTTGCTGCCTTTCGGCAGTATTAGAGAAGACGCAAAAAACGAACAATTTATTATATTAGGACCTTAATATAAAGCTTTCGTTCAGGAGGACTTACATGGAAGAAAAGAAGCCTGCCGTGGATGTAGAAGCGCTTGAAAAGGAGAAAGCAAGCCTACTTGAGAGGCTGAAGGAAGCTGACAGGAGGTATAGGTATAAAATTTTTGAGGCGAAGGCGCTAAGCGAGATGCTGGAGAAAAGGAAAAAAGAGGACCCACTTCCACCGGTGAGAGAGATAAGAAAAAATATCCATAGACTGGAGTTTATAATTTCAACAGAAGCACGAACCTTAAAGCAGGAAAGGGAGCTTGTAAAGGAGGTCAGGAAGTGGGAGAAGAAGCTCGGTGGCGCCATAGAAACTGAAAGGATGGAAAGAAGGCTTGTTTTCATAAATGATGACATAAAGAGGGCTGAGCAGCAGGTTAAGGAGCTCGAAACAAGGATGAATGAGCTGAGGGCGCAGGTTTACGAGAAGCATAGCGCAGAGCACAAGTCAAGGAAGGAGAGCAAGCTTCTTGAGCTTAAGAGGAATGTTGAGGAAGAAAAGCTGAAGGAAATTAAGCCTTTCATGAAGAAGAATGAGGATGGAAGGGTTGATCTGGGGGAAATCTGCGTGATAAAGAAGAAGGAGAAGTAGTCTTAGAGTGGGATTATGGAACTGAGAAAAGGTGAAAAAGTAATTAAGAATGAGGTAGTTTCCTATGACACCAGGATGGTTGATTCAATCCCAATTCTGATGCGCTGGGGTGGCACGCTCTATCTTACAAACCAAAGACTTATTTTGAGATATCACCCATGGGTATTTACTAAAGAGTTTGAAATTCCACTAACCGAGATTAAGGATGTTTGTGTCATTTGGGGACGATTTGTTGGTTCTACTTTAAAGGTGGGATACCAACACCTCGGGAAATCTGAAAATATCCGTTTTTATTTTGACCCATTTTATTATGAGCTTTTTCGCTCGGAGTTGGTTACGGCTAATTTTTTCCCTAGTAGAGGCACTGTAAGAATTGCGGAGGATTGGAAAGACTCCATCCGAAGGATGGCAAAACTCCCTGCAACCCAGAGTGTTAAGGTTTAATGGATGCACGCCTTCAGGAAGCCCACGAAAAGCGGGTTCGGCCTTTCAAACC
>JACCLG010000051.1 GCA_013425335.1 Microcaldota archaeon | reverse complement strand
TTACCAGGTAGCATATGCTGGTTGCCTGAATCTCTGTAAGCCGAAAGTAATACGGGAAGAACCATTTCAGGGTGAGGTTATTCGGCACTATTAGAGTTCCATCGCTTCTCAGCTTGCCAAACTTCACCTCGCCAATTTTCTTTATCTTCCAGACAACGTACATAAGGAAGTTTATAATATGGGGGAAGAGGGCTATGACGCCAAACAACTCCAGTTTATTTGCTATAAGAAACACACCCAAGGCTGCACCCATCGGCAGGCTGCCGGAATTCCCCAGGAAAATCTTCGATGGATACCTGTCGTAATACCAGAATGCAATCATCGCTCCGAGCATTGGGGCTGCCAGCAGAAGGCTCTCGGGACCTTTGACAAGATATGCTTTTATAGCCGAGAAGAAGAGCAGGATTGAGGAAAGTCCTATTGCAAGGCCGTTGTAACCAGAATGCATATTGATGAGGTTGGAAACAACCATGACGTAAACCGGTGCAATGATGTAGAGGTAAAACGCCCCAAGATTTATTGAAAAAAATCCAAGCCAGACCGCAGTATCCCTTGCTACAAGTGATATCGGGAGGGCAAGGAAGAAAGGTATGAAAATCTTGAGTGCCCTGTTTATATTTATAAGGTCGTCAGTAAGACCAAATGCAAAGAATAGAATTACAATTGAATAGATGATGATAAGCTCTTTGGAGTAACCCAGAACAAGCTGGGCTAGGATAACCGAGACAATTACTCCAGCGAGTATAACAATACCTCCAATATTGGCAACGCGCGGCTTGTCAGACTTGTACTGATCAACTACGGTGTAGCCTTTCGAAAACATCTTTTTTATGAAGGCGGGTGTGGAAAAAAAGACTATAAAGAAACTTAACACAAACGTTGCCAGAATTTCCGGATACATTAAAAACACCTATTTCAAGCATGCCCGATTCCCTTATAAATGAACCCCAGTTTTATTATTCTTGAGGGTTCCACGACATTTCTGCCATCAATAAGAACCTTGTTTCTCATCTCCTTTCCTACCTTCCTCCAGTTGTATTTTCTGAATTCCTTGTGATCGCTCACTATGATTATGCAGTCCATTCCGTTGAATTTATCGGAGTATGAAAAGCCCATCTTTTCAATTTCCTGTTTTGTAAAAAGCGGGTCATACGCATGAACATCGGCACCTTTCTCCCTGAGCAGTTTTATTATCCTGAAAGAGGGAGAATATCTCGTCTCTTTCACGCCTCCCCTGAAAGCTATGCCGAGCACCATTATTTTTGCCACTTTTATGCTTCTCCCAGCCTCTGTGAGGGCACTCTCAGCAAGACTCACAGTGTAGTTTGCCATAGAGTCATTTACCTCTCTCGCAAGCTTGAGCAGGGAGGCGTCTCCATTTGTTATTTTCGTTATGAAGTAAGGATAAACGGGAATGCAGTGTCCCCCAACGCCAGTTCCAGGCATATGCATGTTTGAATACGGCTGCGTGTTTGCCGTGAGGAAAGCCTCATAAGAGTCAACGCCAAGCTCGTCAAAGATTACAGCAAGCTGATTCGCCAGAGCTATATTGACATCCCGGTATATGCCCTCTACAACCTTGACTGCTTCGGCAGTTTTCAGGTTCTTTACAACGATAACTCCCTTCTTATTGACAACAGAGTATATGGCCTCGCATGCCTCGGAGCTTTTTCGGTCTATTCCGCCAACTATTTTTGGGTATGCGCCGAGTATGTCAATTATCGCCCTGCCTGAAGAAGTTCTCTCCGGGCAGTGGGCAAGGCCGAAATCCCTGCCTGCTCTCAAGCCTGATTTCTCAAGAATAGGCTTAATCACATTTTCGGTAGTTCCCGGAGGAGCTGTGCTTTCAAGAATGACCAAATCACCTTTATGCAGTCCTGCTGCAATGGATTTTGAGACAGACTTGACAGCCTCTAAATCAGGGTTGTTCTCCTCGTCAAGCAGTGTAGGGACAAGTATTATTTTGACATCTGACTGCCTTGAAGCTCCAATCGCATCATTTGTTGCGCTAAACCTTCCGGCTTTAACAGTTTTTTTAACAAGCTCTGAAAGACCGGGTTCGTCTATGTCGCATATTCCTCTATTCAGTTTGTTTATTATCTCCATATTCCTGCCGACACCTATAACTCTGGCTCCCTTGTCTGCAAGTATGACAGCAAGCGGAAGGCCCATCTTGCCTATCCCGTAGACTGAAAATGTTATATCTCCTCTCCTGAGGGCTTTTACAATCTCGGTCTTCTTCCTGCTATAAACCTTCATTAAAGCACCTGTACAGCTTCGGCATCATTGTGGGACTCGACTGCGGCCAGAGCAACCTTAAGAGCATGAAGTGCGGATTCGCCATTTGCCATCGGCTCACGCCCGCTCTCAACACAGTCA
>JACCLG010000045.1 GCA_013425335.1 Microcaldota archaeon | reverse complement strand
GTTCCCCAAGGCAACCCTATACATAGCAATGAGGGAGCTTGTGATGAAGAAAATATTGATTCCGAAGATAATAGAGGACAAGGGGAAGAGGAGGAAGACGCTTACAGACATACTTGGTTATACATTGGATGAGGATGTCTCCGAGCTGGTGAGGATGCTGAATGAGGCGGATAAGCTGGCTGAGAATATATCCATGAGGTAGATGGGTTTGAAAGCAATGGTATCGATTGAAAAGAGCCTTGTGGTCGTTGCAGGGCAGAGGTCAGTCCTAATACCGCCGAGCTTCATGACATTTCTTCAGGATATAATGATATAAGAAAAAAATAGAAGGACGGAGGGTGATACCTATGGTTCTTTCGGAAAAAGAAGAAAAAATACTTAAATCCATAGTGGTAGCTTCTGAGAATAATCCAAACAAACCAGAGTTCCCAGCTGACAATCCTAAATTTCCTGCCACGCCGACTTATAAAATCAAAGTTCCAGACTTCTCCGATGTGTGGCTTAAAGATGAGAGTAAGAACCCGACTGGAACACACAAGGACAGGATGGCCTGGGAGATGGTTGTGACCTACAGGGATTTCCTTCTTGCTAAGAAGAGTGGTCAAATCAAGAAGCCTCTACCTCAGCTATCTATAATATCATTCGGTCCGGCAGCAGTTGCAATTCAAACACAGCTAAAAAAATATAATCTGCCAAGACTAAAAGTCTTGATAGACTCCAGCATGGTCGATTCTAAAGCAATAGAATCAATGAAAAAATTAGACTGTGAGATCTACCAGGCCAACCTAGCGAAAAAGCCACTTAATCAAACTTGGGAGGAAATTCTGACACTAACCCACAACCATAATGGATTTGATATTACCTCCAATGAAGCATTGGACCCAACTACCAGATTTTATGACTGGCTTAGTTATGAAATACTAAATAGTTCTCCAAATTATTGCTTTATCCCATTTGGAACTGGAAACTTGTATGAAAATATTCTCAATATCAACAAAAAAGAAGTTTCAACAAAGAACCATGACCCGAGGTTTAAGGGTAAAATAGAAGTTCTGCGAAGATGTAACTTCATGGGCGTGACTTCGGATAACCCCACAACGAAAGCAGATAAACTCTATTCTCCATATCTACCGTTCATACACTTCAGTGAGCAGTGGATAAGAGTTTACAGGTCCGCAGGTTTCTGCGGTCCTCTCTCGGATATTTACCTAATAAAAGAAAACTACCTTGACAAAGCAATGGATATCGCAAAATCGCAGGGAATAAATTGCGAATATTCCGGAATTGCCGGCTTGGCATTAATGCTGCAGATGAAAAACCAGCTGCCGAAGAATAAGAAAATGCTTATCGTCAACACTGGAAAAACAAAATATCCCTTATAATCATTATTTCCAAATCAAAGTAGCTCCGAGTTCCTCGTAAACTTGTCGACTTCCTCACCCTTCCACAGCCTTACAAATTCTTAGATATACTGAAAGGATGAGAAGTATTGCGAGTGGCTTGAGTTTATCTAATAGACGACCCAAAACTTTTTATTTAGTAAGTGTTAGAACAGCAGTATGGCACTTTCAGGCAATGAGGAGAAAATACTGAGGTCCATAGTAGTGGCTTCAGAGAATGACCCGCATAAACCTGAGTTTCCACCAGACAAGCCGAAGTTCCCGGCTACGCCCACCTACAAGATAGAGGTTCCGGGGTTTTCTAACGTATGGCTCAAGGATGAGAGCGTAAACCCCACAGGAACACACAAGGACAGGATGGCCTGGGAGATGGTTGTGACCTACAGGGATTTCCTTCTTGCAAAAAAGAGAGGGCAGATCAAAGGGCCGTTACCTCATATGTCGATAATCTCTTCTGGTGCTGCAGCAATTGCAATCCAGACTCAGTTTAAAAAATACAAGTTGCCAAGACTAAAAGTCTTGATAGACTCCAGCATGGTCGATTCTAAAGCAATAGAATCAATGAAAAAATTAGGTTGCGAGGTTCATGATACTGATCTAGTGAAAAAACCGCTCAGCTGGGAAGAAATTTTGATCATGACCTACAACCATAACGGATTTGACATTACCTCTAATGAAGCATTGGACCCATCTACAAGATATTTTGACTGGATGAGTTATGAAGTACTCAACAGCTCCCCAAACTACTGTTTCATCCCATTCGGAAGTGGAAGTCTGTATGCAAACATTCTCAATATCAACAAAAAAGAAGTTTCAACAAAGAACCATGACCCGAGGTTTAAGGGTAAAATAGAAGTTTTGCGAAGATGCGCTTTTATGGCTGCAACTTCAAACAACCCTGCAACGAAAGCTGACAAGCTCTACTCTCCCCATCTGCCATTTTTGCATGTCGATGAACAATGGATAAAACTCTACAGGTCTTCTGGTTTCTGCAATTCTACGTCAGATATTTACCTAATAAAAGAAAACTATCTTGATAAGGCAATGGATATTGCGGAATCGCAGGGGATAACCTGTGAATACTCCGGAATTGCCGGCTTGGCACTAATGCTGCAGATGAAAAACCAGCTGCCGAGTAACAGGAAGATGCTTATCATCAACACAGGAAAGACAAAATACCCACGCTAGCAGGGCTCGGGGATAAGTCTGCGAATTCGTAATAGAACTGCCAAAAAAGAAACAATAAGCAAATTTATTTATACTACCTCCTACATTACCTATTCCTAGGCGACCAAATGGACAGAGTAAAAACAGGAATAGTGGGATTAGATGAATTAATGGATGGCGGTATCCCAAAGAATAATGTTGTGCTACTTTCGGGTCTAACAGGTTCTGGGAAGACCATTCTTGCTCTGCAGTATCTAGTCAAGGGTGCGGAGTTATACAACGAGAAAGGATTGTTTATAACATTCGAAGAGAGTAGAGAGGATGTAATCTCACAGGCATCTCAGCTGGGTTGGGATCTAGTCGAGATGGAAAATAAAAACATGTTTAAAATCCTAGCGCTGGCGCCCTCCAAGACCCAATTTATAAACGTGACAAATATTATTGGGGATTCGGTAAGAAACTTCTCTCCGTCTCGCCTAGTGCTAGATTCCATATCCACCTACGGGTTGTATGCTGAAACATTAAAACAGATGGAAATAATGCAAATGATGGGAGTTGAGGCAGATAAATTTCAATTCGTCACAACTCCCGAAGTAGCTACCCGACACGCGATAATAGACATGATCGAGTGCATTAAAAATCTAAAATTAACCTCGTTGGTAGTATCCGAACTGCCAGAAGAAACTGCCTTCCTTAGCAGGGACACGATGTCTGAGTTCCTGTCTGACGGAGTAATTCTATTGAAACACGTATCGATGGGTGATAACCTACATAGAAGTATCGAAGTAAGAAAGATGCGACGAACCAATATACATGGTGGTCCCCGATCATACGAGATTACTGGCACGGGCATAGCAATACAAGCATAACCGGTCCAAATCCTAAATCAGGAGTCATTATGGCGACCAAATATCTAAATATTTTTTTTGATTACTTTGTATATTCGAATGTCTACATGGCTTTGTCAGCGCTTTTTTGTGCGTATGGAATGACACTTCAGTTTGGTCTTCCCTTCACACTTCCATTTGCAATAATGGAATTTTCGGCTCCCCTATCTCTTTATTCCATGAATCGTTATATGGAGCTTAAACAAGATCTTGAAACTTACCCCATAAGGACTAATTTTATCAAAAATAAAATGCATTTATTTATGTTGGCAACATTATTTTTCTATGCGCTAGCTCTTATCCTCAGCTTTCTTCAAAATACAAATTCATTCATTTTTATACTACTAACTACCTTCTCAATGACCATTTATGGACTCCACATCGGTAATTTTAGACTCAAAGATATTTTATTTTTAAAAAACATTTTTCTGGGGATTGTTTGGTCTGCCTCATTAGTTGTTCTCCCGCAGATTTTTTTTCAGGCAACGATTTCAAGTAAAACAATTTATTACATTATACTTGTTGGATCACTTTGTGCCATAAATACAATTATCTTTGATCTTCGTGATGTTCAAGGTGATAAGAAGAATAATGTAATGACGGCTCCTGTAATTTTTGGTGAAAAAAATACAAAAAGACTGCTTAACGTTATGACTGCTATACTGCTTCTTTTTTCACTCGCGCTATACATAAATTTAGGAAAAGAATATCTGATATTTACTTTAACAAGCTTATATACACTATTGGTAATCTCCCGAATTGATGTTGAAGACATAAAGATAGTCACGGAGTTATACGCCGATGCCTTCCTTGCCCTTTTAGGTTTTTTTAGTGTGCTGTTGCGTTTGGTGTTCGTATGAAAGATGAAATTGCCAAATGGCTTGTAAGAAATCTTCTTATGAGAAATCAGGTAAGACTTGATGTACCCGGTTTTATAACAGAAGAGTTTACGGATAAGGGACGAAAATTGAGAATTAGGAATATCCTACTACCAGAAACCTTTATCTCTGATCTCGAAAAGAAAATTGATCCATCCCTCTCCTACAAGATCGGTAAGCAATTTGGCTATTCCTATACAAAGCTTCTCGGTTCACCGCAAATTACCTCAACCAACTCTACGGTTTTTACAAGTTTCCTGTATTTTATGGTACGCTATATGGAGTCAGTATTCGCATCAGAAATCTCTCATTCATTGGATTCTCAAAATAGAATCTTCTCATTAAAAATGAAGGATTATATTGTTTGCAGTAAAAATGGTCTCGGACACCTTATTACCGAAGGAGGTGCTGCGGGTATTTTTTCATATCTTTTCGATGATATAGACGTTGAGGCAGTTCAAACACAGTGTCAAGGTAGAGGAGACGTCGAATGCTCTCTCGTAGTATCATCGAAGGAGCAGTTAGAAAAAATGGGGCTGAAACCTTTACCGCACCTCGAAATAAAAACTGATTTGATAGAAAAGGATTCTGATTATGGGACTGAATACGAACGTATGAATATGTTACACCCTCTTAAGTGGGGGAAAAACTCATTCAAAAATCTATGGGATTCAGGTTTTTTTTCTTTTGAGCATGGAAAGATGGAGTATAAAAAAGAACGCTTTTTTATCTGTGAAGCAAGTCTTTTGTATATAATCGAAAATGAATTGAGTCAGTATGACTCAAAAAATCAAAATGGGTTGAGTGTCCTATGGGATGTATCCTTTGAGTACGGGGAGCATTTAGGCAAACTTTCCCTAGATATGAAAGATGGTTGCAAATTCATTACGGATTTCTTCCCTGCGCTTGGGTACGGAGACGTAATGGCAAGCAAATCAAAAGGAAAATACGAAGTTATAATTAACTATTTTCCATGGCTTCCTCTTGCAAGAAACATAAACTTTGTTTCGATACGTGGTATGTTCTCTGGTATTCTTACCACTTTTGAAAACAAAAAGATAGAACTGCAAAAGATAGAGAAAGAAGAACGCAATGGGTACCTCACACTCATACTATCCGAATGATCTATCACACTATTTTTGCTCACTGAATGCAATACCCAAAATTCTAACATAGTACCGGCTTTAATAACATATAAATAAATATAGAGGTTAAGAATAGATATCCAAAGAATTTTTATGACAAAAATAGCAGGTGCAGGCATTTCTGGTCTTTCATGTGCAGCTAAATTATCGGAGTCGCAGGAAGTTACAGTCTTCGAGAAGTCTAAAGACTTAGGGGCTAAATTTGGGCAAAGTGTTTTTGCAGTTAGAGCGTACAATACTCAAAAGGATTTTAATGAAGAATTAAAAGAAATAGGGTTTAAGAATGTCTCCCTTTACCCAATCTATACAAGTAAAAAATTCTCGCCGTCGCTTAATTGCCAAACTCTAAAATCCAAAAAACCACTTTTTTATAATGTACTGCGGGGGAAATCATCAGAAAGTATTGAAGCAAACTTATATGAAAGGTGCAAAAATAATGGGGTTGAATTCATATTCGGTAAAGCAGCAGATTTTGAAGATGTGGACGTAATAGCAACTGGTGCCAGAGACGTAAAGATTACGGGGCTTGGCGAGGCGCCTTATAGCCGCGTAGGGTCAGGTACTGCGGGGGATTATCCTTGTAAGTTTGGATATGGTGCTAACTTTGTAGACGCAAGCATTGAAAACAATACAATATACATTTTCTATGATATGAACTATGCACCTCAAGGTTACCTATATGTCGCTCCTTTCAAAGAGAGCGTTACAATAGCCTCTGTAGGATTTGATGTCTCCAAATTTAAAGAAATGCCTAAAATTTTCGGAAAGGCATTAAAAGAAAACAAAATACTTTCCGAAATTATAGATGGTGCAACAGAACTAAGTCATTTCTCTTATATATCCGACTATTTTCTACCAAAGACAGCAATCATAAAAGGCAAGTATTACATAGGCGAAGCAGCGGGTTTTGGCGAAGCCTCAAAGGGATTCGGATTTAGATATGCTCTGCTCTCAGGCTATTTCGCAGCAAATTCCATTCTTGAGAAATACGACTATGACCAATTGTGGAAAAATTCATTTTTACAAGAGCTGAAAGAAGGTTTAAAAGCCAGATCAATGATACAAAAAATGACAAATCAGGATTATGAATCCCTAATTGCAATATACAAAAATATAGATAACTTACAAGATTATATGAAAAAAAAGAGCAGGATTTTTAATTTGTAATTACTTCTCCACTACAATTCCCTTCGGCCCCACACTTATCGTCCTTGCGAGGAAGTCGTGCTTGGTCAGCCTCATCTTCTCCACTACCATCGTTCTTTTGCCAAGCGCCTCTATCTTCGACATCTTCACAACTCCATCCACAAGGTACTCACAGGTTTCCTTGGCGCTCTCAAACGTTCTCTCCTCGTAAATATACATCACTGTGCTCGCGTCTGCCTCCCTCATCCTCCTTATGAACCTCGTTGTCAATGCCCTCAGCAGCATGTCTTCGGATATGGGTATGCCGCCCACTTTCTTCAATGCCTCGAATATCTGGTCATTCACAAACTCCTCCCTGCTCAGGGGAAGCTTGCTCAGGAATGATGTAAGAGAATCGACCACAACTCTGGCGGGCTTGAACGTCTTTATATCGGAAACAACCATTCCCTCCAAATCAGGCTCCCGCGTTATATCATAGTTTTTGAACTCTACTGGAAGATTCTTGAAATCCCACCCAAACATCTCCGCCTGCTGTATAAGGCTCTCCTCACTCTGCGTGAAGCTGACGTACGTTCCCTTCTCCTTGTACTGCTTTGCCCCGTTGTAAAGGAATTGCAAGCCCAAGATTGTCTTCAAAGTACCGGGGGAACCTTTCACAAGTATTGCGGAACCCTCAGGGAACCCGCCCTCAACTATCTTGTCCAGCTCCTCAATCCCAGTTGCAACTCTTTTGAACGCCATTTCCCCACCTCATTAATGAGAGAGATTAGAGGGTGAGAGTATTTATAACTTTATGTAAGAAGTAGCGGGGCGTGGATTTGAACCACGGATCTCTGGGTTTCACACTAAAGAGTTATGAGCCCAGCGGGCACTCCATACTACCCTACCCCGCTTCAGAGTATATTCTACCTATCAACATTTAAAAATCCGACGATTGGCTCGACGTTCAAACCCAGCTTCAATTTTCTTATCCTCTTCAAATCAGCCCACATTGCAATGCTGTGCTCCACGCCAAACTTGACTTTCCCCTCCCCTCTCCCCTCAAAAGCAATGTAAACAGAATGCTTTGTAATTCTCCCCTTCTTGTAAACCTTGGAGCTTGTGCAGAGCAGCTTCATCCTCTTGATTTTCAAGTCCGTCTCCTCTTTCACCTCTCTCCTCACAGCCTTTTCGGGAGACTCGCCCCACTCCACCCCGCCACCTGGAAACTCCCATATTTTTGGCTCCCTTCTCTTCATGACAAGAATCCTCCCCTTGGAATCCCTCACAACCGCATAAACGTTAAGCTCCTGCACTCTTCCCCTCATGGAATCAACCTCTTGAATCAGTTTAATCATCCTGTCAAAAGCAGCGTTCCTTCCAAGCTTCTTTTCAATCCTCTCTATTTTATTCCTATCTGACAGTTTATCGGCGTAGCAAACAATCTTCTCCTCAATTGTTTTGGGAATGAAATCCTTTGCAGGCAAACCCATCAGCTCTGCTTCTTCCTTGCTTATCCCCCCGAGTACATGCCTCTCTGCAATTCTCGCAACCTCCCCCCCTCCATCTTCTTTCCTCAATATTTTACCGCCGAAGTAGCCATGGTCAAGCCCGTGGGTGACGCTCCTCCCGATATCATGAAGCAAAGCCCCCCTCTCAACAAGCTCCAAATCAACCCCAAACCCATTCCTTTTCAGCTCGCATGCAACCTCAACAGCAATCTTTGCAACTTTCTTGGAATGGGCAACAACATTCTTCGGGAGCTTGTACTTCAAAAGCAGATTCATAGTAGAATTATGGAACAAAACTTATTTAGGCATTACTCTCTTCTCAACAAAAATAAGAGGAGCCCCGCAGTCCAGGCACTTGAACCTGTTCTCAAATGCAACTTCGAAAGGAATCATAACTCCCTCGCCTTTCTTGCAGGCAGAGCAGGTGTAGAAATCAAAGCTCTCATCCAAGCCGCTGACAGCAACAACCTCCTTCTTTTTCTCAAGAATCTTGTTAATATCACCCAGTGAAAGCCTCCATACGTAGGAATACCAGCCGCTCTCCTTGTCCCTGCTCCTCTCGTAGGAAGTTAACCCATAGGAATGCAGCTTGTTCAGGACTGCCCTCACCTCGCTCACTTTTATCTTGCAGGAGCTTGCCAAATCCTCATCACTGAGCGGCTCCTCCAAAGCTTCTGCAACAGAAAGGGCCTTCTCGCCGGCAATCTCCATAATCAGATTCCTCACATGCTCCTCGGCAAGCTTTCCCGAAATAGCACTTCTCCCGACTTTTTTCTTTCTAACCGGTCTCGCCTCTCTCAGCACTTTTCTGGCAGCTTTTCTTGCAATTCTCTTGACAACTCTTATCCCGTGTTTCCTTGCAACAGCCACCTTTTTCCTTGAAGCTGGCTTCCTGGCTCTGGAGCGCACCTTGCGCCTCCTCATCTTCATGGTATAATTATGGACGAGAGAATATATATCCTTAACGCTGTTTTTGCTGAAATCAGTCCTTCTCTTCAGTAAGCTTGCCGTGCGCCTGGGGCACCACCCTCAATTTTGCTCCTGGAAACCCCTTTTCAAGCTCTTTTCCCTCAAAAAGCCTGTCCAGGAAGACGGCCAAAGCAGCCACTTCCGAATGGGGCTGCCCGGAAACAGATATGTTGAAATCAGCATTCCTGTATACTTCGGACGGCACCTTCTCAGCACCAACAATAACAAGCAGATCCCTCTCTTTTCTCAGAACCCCTAGCTTGTCATTCAAACGCTCGCCATACATTGTGAGATGCACGGTTTTGCCCTTCCAGCCCTTCATGACGGCACGCCAGTCCTTCCTGTACTCAACCTCAAACTTCCCGCCCCATCTTTTGACAACCCCGTCAATGCTCTTTATGACGGCTTCATCCTTCTCGCCAGAAAGGAATACTTTATCTGCACCCAACGCTCTCGCTGCAAGGCATATGTGTGTTGTTATCCTGACATCTCTCCCAATTCTGTGCCCCAGTCTCAAAACAGCAATCATATAGTCAAACTTTTATATTCTATTGGCTATAAATATCATCCTGCGGGCCCGTAGCTCAGCTTGGCCAGAGCGGTTGACTATCGGCCGAAGCTCTTAACCAATAGGTCGCGCGTTCAAATCGCGCCGGGCCCGCTTCTTGTGATTATATGGAAATAACTTTTCTTGGAACAAGGGGCTGGTATCCAAAAAAAGGGCAGACTGCCTGCGTGCTTGTTGAGACAAGGGGAGGCAACTACCTCCTAGACGCGGGAACTGGAATATACTGGCTGGACGAGTATGCCAATTTCAGAAAACCGACATGCGTTCTGCTCTCCCATTTCCACCTTGACCATATACTCGGCATAACCGCTTTTCAGAAAATCATAAAGGGAAAGGAGCTCACAATATACGGAGAGAAGGGTGTCAAGAAAGCCGTGGACAGGATAATGAGGAAGCCGATTTATCCCTATTACTTTGACTCTCCCCTCTTCAATGTGAAAGTCGGGTTCAAGGAGCTGAAGAGAGAGCAGAGGATATTCGACTCGGTTGTGAAGACTGCGCATCTTGAGCATGCAGACCCTGTGCTCGGCATAAGGATTGAGAATGGGGGGAGGAGCTTCGTTTATGCCACGGACACCTTGCCCTGCAAGGCAACAGTGCAGCTCGCAAGGAACTGCGACGTGCTCGTGCATGAGACGTATTTCTCGGATGAGGATTTGAAAGGAGTGAAGATAAACACGGGTCATTCCTCTCCGAAAGGGGCTGCCAGAATTGCAAAGGAGGCAGGTGCAAAGGGACTCTTCCTCTTCCACTTCAACCCGGAGTATGACGACAAGACAATTTCAGGCATGGTGGAAGCTGCCAAGGGAATTTTTAAGAATACCTTTGCCTCAAAAGAATTCATGAGGGTAAAGTTGTGATTATATGGAGAAAGAGCCTAGACATTGGGTTGAAACGCTTAGCGACAGGATTATCGCAGAGAAGGAAGAGCCTTATATTATAACCTCGGGGATAACCACAAGCGGAAGCTTGCATGTCGGGACGTTGTGCGAGTTTCTTTTTTCCTCTGCCATTGAGAAATACCTGAGAAGCAAGGGATACAGGACAGACTTCCACTTCATAGCAGACATATTTGATGCCTTCGATGCAGTGCCTGTCAATTTAATGAAATATGAGAAGGAGCTCACTCCGCATCTTGGGAAACCCCTCTGCGATGTGCCTGACCCTGTTGGATGCCACTCCTCCTACGGCGAGCACTTCTTTTCCGAAGCAATTGACGTGATGGAGATGCTTGAGGTTCATCCGAAGCTTGAGAGGGCAAATGTGCTTTACTCAGAAGGAAAGTTTGATTCAATAACGAGATTCTTCCTGAAAAACCACGAGGGGGCAAAAAAGGTTGTTTCTGAATCTTCCTTGAAGCAGGAGCTTCCTTCTGAATGGAATGCCCTTATGCCGGTATGCCAGAACTGCGGGAGGATTGCAACTACGCTTGTCACAGAGTTTGATGAGAGCTCATATTCATACAAGGATGTTAAGGATGTCAAATATACGAAAGGATGCGGGTATGAAGGGGAGAACAAGCTTTCCGACCATCATTACAAGCTTACTTGGAGGCTGCACTGGCCTTCCTGGATGGAAGTGTTCCGCACATCTGTTGAAGGTGCGGGAGTTGACCACCACACAAGGGGAGGCTCGTGGGATACCGTGCTTGCCGTATACAAGCAGCTCTTCCAGAAGGAGCCTCCAATCGGGTATAAATTCGGCTTCATTCTCCTCAAAGGCAAGAAATACTCCAAATCAAAAGGAATAGGCCTGGGGGTGACAGACATACTCCAGCTCATCCCTCCAGAATTGATAAAATACTCCATTTTCAGGCCAGATATACAGGAGAACAAGGATATTGACCCAACGGGATACAACCTCATGAGGCTGTTTGACGATTACGCCCATGCCTCAACAGTAGATCTGTCAAGCAGGGAGCTCAGCAGGGCAGACAGAAAGAAGGGAATTGCATTCTCGCTCTCTGCAGACAGGATGAGGTGGAAAGCATCATTTGCAGACATACTCATGTACAAACAGTTGTATGGAGACTGGAATAAAGTGGGAGAGACGCTCCACGACCCGGAAGGTGTCATGTACCTGAAGCCGTATGTTGAGAAGTGGATTGCAGAGGAATTCGCACCAGAGGAGTACAGCTTCTCATTCCAGCCGACAAAACAGGCAGATATGGAGCTGCTCAAGGGGTTTGCTGGCAGGCTTAAGGATGGGATGAATGCAATTGAGATACACAATTTGGTTTTTGAGTTTGCCAGAGACAACAACATGAAGCCCGAGGAGCTGTTTACTCAGCTTTACAAATCTTTACTGAACAAGGAGAAAGGTCCGAGAATGGGTAAGCTTATAGAGGCTGTCGGAGTAAGTAAAGTGAGGGAAACTTTACAGGGTATGTGAATGGACATAATGGAATACATTGCATTGCGCGGTTCGGAAGTGGCAAGGGAAATGGAGAGAGTCATCCCCAAAAACAAGGAGCCCCACGCGGTTTATGGAGTGATATGGGATTTGCTTGACAGGAAGGGGAAGAGGTTCAGGCCAGTGATGTGCATGCTCTCCTGCGAGACTGTGGGAGGGGACTCGAAGAAGCTGCTGCTCATTGCCGCCTCCATAGAGATGTTCCACAATTTTACATTATCCCATGACGACATTGAGGACAACTCCGAGATGAGGAGGGGGAAGCCCTGCCTGCACAAGATATACGGAATACCGCTTGCCATAAATGCTGGAGATGGTCTCTTTGCAACGGTGTGGGAAACCTCCCTCATGCTTGACATGCCGCCCAAAAAGATAGTTGAGGCGCAGAGAATTCTCGCGGATGCATTCCGAAGAGTTATGGAAGGGCAGGGCATAGAGCTGGAGTGGTACAGAGATAACGAGTGGCGAATCAACGAGCAGAACTACTGTGACATGGTTGCCGGGAAGACCGGTGCACTGATAGCCGCTTCCTGCGAGGTTGGCGCATTACTGGGGGGAGGGAAGAAGAGGCAGAGAAGGATTCTGAGTGAGTTCGGCAATGCTGTCGGAATAGCATTCCAGATTCAGGATGACATCCTCAACATAATAGGGAAGGAGGAGAAATACGGCAAGGAAATCGGCGGGGACATCAGCGAGGGAAAGAGGACTCTCATGGTCATACATAGTCTGGAAAAAGCATCCCCCGAGGACAAAAAAAGGCTCGTTTCAATTCTTGATGAGAAGACAAAAGATAAACAGAAGATTAACGAGGCAATAGATATACTCAAGAAATATAACTCCACAGAATATGCCCAGAAGCAGGCAGAAAAGCTTGTTGTGAAAGCAAAGAAAGGACTGGAGAAGCTGCCCCAGACTGAGGCAAGGCAGAGACTGTTGGAGCTGGCGGACTTCTTCATAAACAGGGAATTCTAGCCAAGTATTTTTGCAAACTCATCAAACAGATACCTAGAATCTAGAGGGCCTGGGTTTGCCTCTGGGTGGTACTGCACGGAGAATACCGGCAACTCCTTGTGTTTCATGCCCTCAACCGTCATGTCGTTCAAATTCCTGCGAGTGACTACGAACCCCTTCGGCAGACTCTTCTCATCCACGGCATAACCGTGATTCTGGCTGGTTATGTAAACTTTGCCGCTTTCTAAATCCTTCACAGGGTGGTTGCCCCCCCTGTGCCCGAACTTCAGCTTGAATGTTTTCCCGCCAACCGCATGCGCGATTACCTGGTGCCCCAGGCAGATTCCAAATATAGGAAGCTTGTGCAGGAGTTCTCTCACAGTTTTTGCCACATAGGTCAGCAATTCAGGGTCTCCAGGGCCGTTGGAAATCAAAACTCCAGCAGGCTCAAGGGAAAGAATTTCCTGAGCGCTGGTTTTTGCAGGAACACTCACAACCGAAATATTCCTCTTAAGCAGCTCGCGTATTATGCTCATCTTGACTCCGCAGTCAATCAAAACCACCCTTCTTTTTCCATCCACCAAATACTCCTTCCTCTTTTTTGTTGTAACAAGCTCAACAAAGTCAATTTTCGAGTAATCCAGCTTTTCAGCCTTGCTCAGCAGTTCGTCCCTGTCAGGTTCTTTGCCAGAGTAAACTGAGAGGCATGCAGGCATAACTCCGAAATTCCTGATTTTTCTTACAATTGCCCTCGTGTCAACATCATAGATTCCCGGCACATCAAACCTCTTCATGAATTCATCTAGTGTTTCCTTTGATTTCATATGGGAGGGTCTGTCGCAAATTTCCCTGACAACAAACCCGCTCACCTGAACTTTGTCAGATTCAGAGTCCTCTTCATTCACTCCGTAGTTTCCAACCAATGGGTATGTTGCTGTCAGAATCTGCCCTGCATAGGATGGGTCTGTCAAGGATTCCTGGTATCCGCAGAAGTTTGTGTTGAAGACAAGCTCCCCAACAGATGTGGCTTCAGCTCCGAAACCCCTGCCTGAAAAGACAGAACCGTCGCGCAATACAAGTAAAGCTCTCTTACCCACGCTTGCCACCTTTCAAAATCTTCATATAATACCCCAGCGGTTCAATTGTGAGGTCGCTTTCCTTGACTTTTTTTATTGCCTCTGCTATGCCGAATGCCGCCTCTATGCTTGTTATGCAGGGAACATTCGCCTCCAGGGCAGACCTCCTTATCTTGAACCCGTCGCTCAACGCATCCTTTCCCTTTTTTGGGGTGTTTATCACCAAGTCAATCTCCCCTCCAAGAATCTTCGTCCTTATGTTTGGCTCTCCCTCGCTGACTTTCTTCACCATTGAAACAGGAATGCCTCCTCCAATTGCCTTTGATGTCCCTTCCGTTGCAAGTATCTCAAAACCAAGCTCCCTGAACTCCTTTGCCAGGCTTCTGGCATGCTTCTTGTCATCAGACCTCAGGCTTATGGCAACCCTCCCGCCGGTATGAATGTCAAGGTTGGCTCCAAGCAGGGCCTTGTAGTATGCCCTCCCAAAATCCTTGTCTATACCCATGCTCTCACCGGTGCTCTTCATCTCAGGCCCCAGGACAAAGTCAGTGCCCTGCAGCTTCAGGAATGGGAAAACAACACTCTTCACTGCAAAGTATGGCAGCTTTGGCATGTCTCCAACATATTCGTCAAGCTCATGCCCCAGAGCAATTTTAGTGGCAATCTTTGCAAGCGGGATGCCCGTTGCCTTGCTCAGGTAAGGAATAGTCCTGCTTGCCCTTGGATTTGCCTCAATCACAAATATTCTGTCATTCTGCACTGCAAACTGGATGTTTATTGCTCCAATATTCTTCAATGCAAAAGTAATTTTCCTTGAATAATCCACCAGCTTCTTCTGGATTCCTTTGCTAAGATTTATTGGAGGAGTCACGCAGCTTGCATCACCTGAATGCACGCCTGCCTTCTCAATATGCTCCATTATCCCGCCAATGAACAACCTTTTCCTGTCAGAAACTCCGTCAATCTCACACTCAGTAGCATCTTCAACATACTTGTCAATCAGCACAGGTCTTTTCTCAGAAACATCAACCGCCTCATGGATGTATCTGTTCAGCTCCTCTGAGTTGTAAACAATCTGCATCCCCCTTCCTGCAATGACATAGCTGGGCCTCACAACAACAGGATACCCTATTCTTTCAGCAACTTCAAATGCATCCTCAAAGCTTCTTGCAGTCCCATTCTTTGGCTGGGGTATGCCGAGCTCATTCAAAAGCTTCCTGAACCGCTCCCTATCCTCTGCCAGGTCGATGCCCTCAACCCCGGTTCCAAGTATTTTTGCACCTTCCTCAGCAAGCGGCATTGCAAGATTGATGCTGGTCTGCCCTCCAAACTGAACTATGACTCCGTCAGGCTCCTCTCTCTCAATTACATTCATCACATCCTCAAAAGCCAGCGGCTCAAAATACAGCTTGTCGCTTGCATCAAAATCAGTGCTGACAGTCTCCGGGTTGTTGTTTATTATGATTGACTGGACTCCCTCCTCCCTCAATGCAAAGGAGGCATGGCAGCAGCAGTAGTCAAATTCAATGCCTTGCCCTATCCTTATCGGCCCGCCTCCTAGGATGATTACCTTCCTAATTCCCTTCGGGTTTGCTTCATCCTCCTCCTCATACGTTGAGTAGTAGTAAGGAGTGGATGCCTCAAACTCTGCGGCGCACGTGTCAACAATCTTGTAGACCGGCTTTACCCCAGCTGCTTTCCTCCTTCTCCTCACCTCTATCTCCTGGGAGCCTATCAGGCATGCAATCTGCCTGTCAGAGAACCCGAATTTCTTTGCTTTTGCGAGAAGCTCGCCATCCCTGTAGATTTTCTTCCCAGAATTTTCAATTTCCTTCTCAACCCCAAAAATATTCTTCATCTTTTCTATGAACCACATATTTATACCGGAAAGCCCGGCAATCTCATCAGGCTTCACGCCCCTCCTTAAGGCATCGTATATTGCGAATATCCTCATGTCGGTTGCATCCCTTATGTTCCCAAGGATTTCCTCCATGCTCTTGAAGTTGCTTTCCGACAGGCTTTTCCTCTTTATCTCCCAGCTCCTCACTGCCTTCTGCAAAGCTTCCTCAAAATTCCTCCCTATAGCCATTACCTCCCCGGTGCTCTTCATCTGCGTGCCTATCCTCCTGTCTGCCTCTGGCATCTTGTCAAAGGGCCAGCGCGGTATCTTCACCACGACATAATCCAGGGCAGGCTCAAAGCTTGCAGGAGTCTTCTTTGTTATCGCGTTGGGAATTTCATCCAGTGAATAACCAAGGGCAATTTTCGCAGCAACCCTGGCAATTGGGTAGCCCGTGGCCTTGCTTGCCAGAGCAGAGCTCCTTGAAAGCCTTGGGTTTACCTCAATGACATAGTATTCTCCAGTCTGCTGGTTAAGGGCAAACTGTATGTTGCAGCCTCCTTTGATGTTCAGCGCATTGATTATTTTCAACGCTGCGCTCCTCAGCATTTGGTGGTCGTCATTTGAAAGGGTCTGGGAAGGGGCAACCACTATGCTTTCTCCAGTATGGATGCCCATCGGGTCTATGTTCTCCATATTGCATACAGTTATGCAGTTCCCCTTCCCGTCCCTCATCACTTCATACTCGAACTCACCCCAGCCAATCACGCTCTCCTCAATAAGAACCTGGCCAATCCTGCTTAACCTCATCCCAAACTTCATCTTCTCGACAAGCTCACTCTCATTATGCGCAACCCCTCCCCCGCTTCCCCCCAATGTGTAAGCAGGTCTAAGTATGAGGGAGTAGCTGTGGTTCTTTGCGAACTCAACTGCATCCTCAATACTGTTTGCCGCAACGCTGTCAAGCACAGGCTCACCTATATTATGCATCAGCTCTGCAAATTTCCCCCGCTCGGAAGCAGTTTCAATGGCATCCACTCCAGTTCCAAGCACCTCAACTCCGAATTGCTTCAGGAAGCCCCTCTCATAGAGCTGCATTGTCAGGTTAAGCCCGGTCTGCCCTCCCATCGTGCCTATAATTCCATCAGGCTTCTCCCTCTCTACAATCTTTGCAAGAATGCCCGGCCTAAGAGGCTCGATGTAAACAACATCCGCAGTTTCATGGTCCGTCTGTATTGTTGCGGGGTTGGAATTTACTAAAACAACCTTAACTCCCTCCTCCCTTAGGGAGGTGCATGCCTGTGAGCCTGAGTAATCAAACTCAGCCGCCTGCCCTATGATGATGGGTCCGCTGCCTATCACCAGCACCTTTTTCAGCTCTTTTCTCTTTGGCATCTATCCACCCTTGGGCAGCACTGAAGCTAGCATGCAAATCAAATAACATCCGCGTTTCAGAAGCAGCCGTGTTTCTCCTACCTGCAAAAAACCCACCACAACTTTGTATGCTACTCTTTTTAAACCTTCCCAGTAAGGCTTTCAATACGTCCTTTGAATTTGAGCTTCTTATGCATGTATTGTTTCTTCATACTCTTCCATTTTGAAGCCAGTGCTGCCAGCATACTCTCATCCCCTGGAGCGCCCAGGTGCTTCTTCATTTCAATATTCTTTTGCGGGTCTGTCACCTCCTCAATTTCATTCATCTCCAGGTGCTTCAGCCCCTCACCACTTTTCACAAGCATATACGCATCCCTCAAGGGTATGCCTTTCTTCACAAGCATCGAGCTTATGTCCGCCCAGAAAATATCTCCTGAGCATGCAGAGTTCATCTTCTCTTTGTTGAACTTCAATCCGCCAACCAACCTTGTCAGAATTTTAAGAGAGCTCTTGCTAGTTTCAACTGCATCCATCACAGCTCCTTTGCTCAACTGCACATCCCTGTTGTAACCGCTCACAAGCCCCTTCATTAGGCATGCAAGCTCGCACTGCAGCCCAATCAGATGGGCGGAGTTCGCCCTTATCAGCTCCAGGACATCCGGATTGCTTTTCTGGGGCATTATGCTGCTTCCGCTGCAGAGTTCTTGAGGCAATTCCAAGAAGCCAAACTCCTCTGATGAGAACATTATGAGGTCGCTTGCAATTCTGCTCAAATCTATCATCATTGCGGAAAGAGAGCCCACTGCAATGTACTCATTCTTGCCCCTGGAGTTTATTGCGCAGAGAGTATTCACATAAGGCTCCTCAAACCCAAGCAACTCGCTTGTAAACTTTCTGTCAATCTCAATTATGCTCCCGAAGCCTGCACCTGCTCCCAGAGGGCACTTGTCTATAACCCCATATACCTCAAGCAAAGCCTCGGCGTCGCCAAGCAACATTTCATAATATGCCGCAAAGTAATGTGCCATTGTCGTAGGCATTGCCTTTCTGGTATGCGTGTATCCGGGCATCGGCGTGTTGGTATCGGATGCTTTCTTCCCAATTGCCTTGCACAGCTCCAGAGTGCTCTCCACAGTATTCAGAATTTCACTCTTCATGTAGAGCAGCATGTCTGTTGCAACCTGGTCGTTTCTGGAACGTGCAGTATGGAGCTTCTTCCCTGCTTTTCCGCATTTTTTACTGAGAAAAAACTCAATATTTGAGTGCACATCCTCAAGCTCTTGCTTGAGTTTAAACTTTTTCTTCTTGTCAAGCTCTATGACTTCAAGCAGCCCTCTCTTTATGCAATTAAACTCCTTTTTGTTGAGAATCCCAATTTTATTCAGCATGAGTGCATGGGCTAGCGATGCAACAGCATCCCAGTACACCAGCTTCGCGTCAAGCGCTATGTCCTTCCCTGCGGTGAACTCCTCCGCTTCTTTGGAGAGCTCACCTCCCCACACCTTCATTTTCTCACCTTATTTGCAATGACCGTATTCAAGCCCCACAGTTTTATGAAGCCCAGAGAATCCTTCTGGTTGAAAGTTGTCCCCCTGTTGTATGTTGCAAGTCCATAGTCATACAGAGCATAATCCGAGCTTCTGGCAATCACCTGGGCGTTGCCCTTGTAGAGCTTTAGCTTCACCCAGCCGGTAACGTGCTTCTGGCTCTCCTCTACAAATGCATTCAGGGAATTCATGAGAGGAGAATACCACAAACCTTTGTATACGCACTCGCTCCACAGCTTGTCCACTACAGGCTTGAACTCATTCTCCTCCTTTGTATGTATGTATTTCTCCAAGTCTGCATGGGCTTTCAGGATTACGGTTGCAGCAGGGCATTCGTAAATCTCTCTTGACTTGAGTCCAATTGTTCTGTCTTCCATGTGGTCTATCATGCCGACTCCGTTCTCCCCGGCAACTTGATTGAGCAGTGCAACCATGCCAACTTTATCATTCACCGAGCTGTCGTCAGCCTCAACAGAGCAGAGCTCACCCTGTTTAAAATGCAGCTTCACCTTCTTCGCTTCATCTGGAGCCTTCTCAGGAAGCACGCACCACTCAAACACATCTTCCGGTGCCTCTTCATGCGGCTTTTCCAATACCCCGCATTCGACAGATCTGCCCCACATATTTGCATCCACAGAATACGGGGAGCCCTCGCTAACCGGAACAGGTATGTTCCCCTCTTTTGCGTACTCCATCTCCTCATCCCTCTTCAAATCCCAGTCCCTCACAGGGGCAATTATCTTCAGATCCGGCTTGAGGGAAAGCACAGATATGTCAAAACGAACCTGGTCGTTGCCTTTGCCAGTGCAACCATGTGCCACTGCCTGCGCGCCTTCCTTCTCTGCGGTTTCCACAAGATGCTTAGCTATGAGCGGTCTTCCCAATGCAGTGGAATTTGGGTACTGCCCCTGGTAGAGCGAATTTGCCTTGACGGCCTTTGAGATGTAACCATCAACAAACTCACTCTTTGCATCTATGAAAAAATGCTTCTTCGCCCCCAAAGCGTGTGCCTTCTCCTCCATCGCTTTCAAATCCTTTTTCTTGTACTCCTTCTGCCCCAAGTCCAGGGTAAGCGTTATCACATCTGCATCGCAGACCTCCTGGATGAGCCTTACCAGGACCGATGTGTCAACCCCGCCTGAGTAGGCTAGGACTACTTTCTCCACCCCATTGTACTGCGAGACATCAATACTTTTCTTTATTTTTTCTACAAGGTTCATTCTTTCACCGGGCAAAGACTATGAGAAATGAATTTAAATACTCTGTGGCGTAAATGTAACAAATAAGACAAAAAATGCACCAAATGGGACAAATATGAAATCCATAGCAAAGCAGGTTGCAAGGTTGCTTGACGCAGACCCGTACATAAAGCAGTCGCTGAAGCTGGGAGTTGCCAACTACTCCGCCATAGCCAAGAAGCTGAGAAAGGAGCATCTCCAGAAAGCCAGCCTTGAAGCAGTGAAGGCGGCAGTGAGAAGATACTCCATAGGGGAGGAGTCCTTTGACTACATACGAGACTTGAAGGAAATTCTGCACGGGACAAGAATAGTTCTGAAAAGCGACGTATGCGTGCTGCTGCTCTTTCCAGACACCTCATTGGATCTGGATAAGATAACTAAGAAGATAGGAAAGGACTTCTCAATAGTCCGCTCCACGAATGCAATCACTATTATATCCGGTCAGGAGCACTCAGAGCAGCTACTGAAACTCATCGGAAAGCAGAACATAATCAGATTCCTAAAGAATCACTACCTACTCACCTTACAAAGCCCTGAAGGAATTGAAACTGCCCCCGGTTTTGTAGCCTTCTTCTCAGAGATACTGGCAAGGAATGGAATAAACATAAGAGAGTATTACTCCTGCTACACAGACACGGTATTCGTGCTGGCAAAGAAGGACGCATTGAAGGCATACTCACTTTTTGATAGAGTGCTTGGTCAGAAACTCTGAAATCACCTGCTCTATTCCGTAGCTGCCCTTCTCCTTCAATTCATATCTTGCCCGCACCATTGGCTTGTCCACAACCAGCACCCTTCTCAAATCAATCGGGGTTGCCGAAAGGACAGTATCGCAGTCTGAAGAGTTTATTGTCGTCTCAAGCTCCTTAATCTGCTGCTTCCCGTACCCCATCGCGGGAAGCACCTGGCTGAGGTGGGAGTATTTCTGGAATGTCTTCTTTATTGAACCGACAGCATAGGGCCGCGGGTCAACTATCTCCTTCGCCCCGAGCCTCTTGGCTACAACAAAGCCTGCGCCGTACTTCATCTCCCCGTGAGTCACGGTCGGTCCATCCTCAATAATTAAAACTCGCTTGCCCTTCACCATGTTGACGTTGTCCACGGTTATCTCAGAATCCGCCTCTATGATTTTCGCATGGGAGTTGAGCATCTTAACGTTGTTTTTCACAAGCTCAATATTCTTCGGCTCAGCGCTGTCAACCTTGTTTATCACAACAATATCCGCAAGCCGGATGTTTGTTTCCCCAGGGTAATAAAGCAGCTCGTGCCCAGCCCTGTGGGGGTCTGCCACAACTATGCTCAAATCAGGCTTTATGAAGCTGGTGTCGTTGTTTCCCCCGTCCCACACTATGACATCCGCCTCCTTCTCAGCCTGCCTCAGAATCTTCTCGTAGTCAACACCTGCAAACACAACCGTTCCATTGTCTATGTGCGGCTCATACTCCTCCCTCTCCTCAATGGTTGTCTTGTACTTGTCCAAATCCTTGTATGTCTCAAACCTCTGCCAAATCTGCTCCTTCAAATCCCCGTAAGGCATGGGGTGCCTTATTACGACAGGCTTCAAGCCCTTCTCCTTCAGCACTTTGCAAACCTTCCTTGAGGTCTGGCTTTTGCCCGAGCCTGTCCTAACAGCGCAGACCGAGATGACGGGCTTTGTGGACTTCAGGTATGTCCTTTCAGTCCCGATGATTTTGAAATCTGCTCCTGCCGCATTTGCTATGCTTGCCTTGTGCATCACGTCAACATAGTTCAAGTCGCTGTAAGCCAAATCCACCTGTGTTGCGTTATACTCCCTTATCAAATCAGTAAGCTTGCTCTCAGCGTATATCTTTATTCCGTTCGAGTAATTCTTCCCAGCAAGCTCAGGCGGGTAAATTCTTCCCTCAATATCAGGTATCTGCGCAGCTGTGAAGGCGACAACCTCATACCTGTCGTCATTCCTGTACAGAACATTGAAGTTGTGAAAATCTCTTCCCGCAGCTCCCAGTATAACAACCTTAGTTTTCTTCTCCATAAGCTCACCCAATATCCTTCCTCTAGAAAAGTTATTAACCCTTACTCAGGAGCTAAGGCATATTAACTCAGGATGAGCAAAAATAATCATGGAGAAGAAATTGCCTGCAAAGGAGAGCATGAAAGAGGCAGTTGCACCCTACAGCCCCAAGGAAGTTGAAAGCAGGCTAGCTTCCAAGCTAGGCGAGAAGAGACTGGAACTTCATGGGGAAGCCCTAAAAATTGTGAACCCAGAGAGGAAGGACTTGACAGTTTTCTACCCCTCTCCCGGACCGGATGTTGCGAATGTTCTAGCTGCCACACGTGCAACCACGCTCCATCTGGCCGATAAAAATCAGCAAACAGAGGCTATAATAACTGAGGTAAACGACATAGGAGGGCGCATCCGGAAAGTCTCCCAGTCAGAAAATAAAAGCGAGATAGACTTTGAATGGGACGGCAAGAATAGAAAAGTTATCTTCCACCTCATTAATATTGACAAGGACAACATTGATAAGCTCCTTGCAGATGTTGGGCAGTATGATGTCTACTTTGAGAAGAAATCTCAGGGTTTGAGTAGCGACCCTAAGGTTATGGAGAAGCTCATAGACAACCTAAAGACTGGGGGCCATGCAATTCTGGATTACCAGGCAGATGACTATATAGGGCTTGAAAAGGAGCAGCTTGACAGCAAGTATGATGGGGCGAATTACCAATATGGCGATGGTAGGATGAGAATCCACCACAAGCGCAGGAGCGTCCGCGGTGCAGCGCATATAATCCACTTCAACAAGCTATTCTCTGATGTCGTTGACCTGCGCAATGGCGGGTCTTTGGGTGTGGATGATGAAGCACTGAATTTTTTTAAAGAGGGTTACGAGAGCAATCTCATGAAACTGAGGAAACTCTACGAAGCGATTCCGCAAGAGAGCGAGGAGAAGGCAAGCATTAGAGCGGAGATAAAAAAAGAGCTATACGATAGCGAGATAGACAAGTCGAGGGTTCTGGATTCCACTGAAAACCTCTGGAAACAGATGGAGGGTTTGAAAAAAAAGAGACTGTTCAATTCAACGGAAGAAGAGTTTATAGGCAGAGCTTCCAATCCAACAGAGCAGCAGCTCAAGAACTTTAGAGAAGAAGGAAGAAAAATTTTCAGGGAAGTCTTCCCAGTCTGGGTCTAGGTAACCCCTTTCTCGGGCTTCTTAGGTTTGTCCTTTTTCTCTGCAGGAGGCATCTCCACCTTCACCATAGGCATCTGCATCGGCGGGGAGAGCCTGACAGGCTGCGCGACAAATGTTCCATTCACACCGCACGTGTAGCTTATGGTGTTGAGCATGAGCTCTGCAAAATCCTCAGGCACTTTCTTGGACTTCTTCCACATATCTTCTATCTCCTTCGCCTTGTTCTTGTCCTCGCTTGAGTATATCACTCCGGTCATCTTGAGGTGCCCCACCTTGTCCTCGTAATCCGCCAGGAAGGTGTACTGGACAGTGACAGCATCCCCCTTCACAGAAACGTCATCAATCCCTATGTTTATGCCCAGTCCGGCCACAGGCCCTTCCTTTTCCCTCTTTGCCTCAACATAGACTATCTTTCCGCCAGTTATCATTCTCTCACCTCAAATATTTATCCTCTGCCCCACTTTCATCACTATGGGTTTTACCTTGTTGCTCTCAACTTCCCTTGCAAACTCGCTCATGTTCTGCCTTACCCTCTCAAAAGTGTTATAATGCATGGGTATAATATATCTGCAGTTCAGCTCCTTGGCAGCCTTGAACGCGGAGTATGTATCCATGGTGTATGTCCCTCCAACTGGTATCAGCGCATAATCCACCTTTATGTCGAACATCTCGCCAAATTCATACGTATCTCCGGCGTGGTAGATGCTCTTCCCGCCCTTCTTTATTATGTATCCAACTGGGCATGTGGACTGGGGGTGGACAGCCTTGACAACCTTCACCTCAACCCCCTTCACTACAAACACATCCCCCACAACAGCCTCCATCTTGTTCCCGCTCGCTATGTCCAGATCCTTCAGGACGCAGTGCGGAGCAATGACAAGCGCTCCAGTCTTGCCGACAATCTTCTCCACAGTATCCTTCTCAAAATGATCTGCGTGCTCATGCGTTATGAATATGATGTCAGCCCGGTCTATGTCCTCAGCCTTTATAGGCGACTTGATGTCCCTCGGCATCCTCCTTCCGGTGTTGTCCAGAAACAGGTCTATGTATATCATGGTTCCCCCAAGCTCTATCTCAAACCCAGAATGCCCCAGGTACCATATGGAACTCATTTTCTCCCACAAAGTATAACTCAGGTTGAAAATTTAAATATACCTACTGTATAACCCATTTATGCGAAAATTATGCTTTTTACTTGCTCTGGCGCTACTTGTGCCCCTCCTCGGGGCTAGTTTCTACGATATGTCGCTCAGCGTGACGGTGAAAATCAACACAAACGGCTCGGCGCACGTCACCGAGAATGTTTTGCTCGCCCTGGACCCAAGCTCAGAGGACCTGTACAACAGAAGCATCTACTCGAGGGAGCTCACAATAATGGACTGGCAGCAGATAACCCAAAGCCAGTACCTGCGCCAGCACATCATCTCAAGTATCGCCGCAAGAAACCTGAGAGTTACGCCAGAGGATATCCAGCCATACACCTACGGAAGCCGCTCAGGGGCAGATGTGAAGCTTGACTACGATGTAGATAACATCGTCATGATAAACCAGACAGGTCCAAGGACATTGCAGTACCTATTCAACAGCTCCTCGCTCTCATTCCAGCCCTCTCCAAGCGGGCAGGTTCTCCCGAGAAACAACAACCTCACAATAATCATACCTCCAGATTCATTGGTGACGAGCATATCCCCGGACCCAACTGAGCCGGCCATCCAGAGGGATTATGCAGGTCAGGTGAGGGGAGTGAGCAGTTTCATATGGAGAGGAACTGTCCCACTCATGGAATTCCACTTTGCCTTCACAAGAGAGCAGTCAATGGATGTCGAGGTGATGAACTTCTTCGAGAATCTTGAGGGAATGGCAATAGGCATCCTGCTCTCCGCGCCAGGCATTGTGCTGACCCTGCTCATAATTGTTGCAGTTGCTTTTTTGGCTCTCAGCAAGAGGTAACCTATGCTCCACCAATACGAGAAGGCAGTACTGCACTCCCTAAAGAAAGGAAGCAAGAATCTTGAGGAGCTTGCCAGCGACACGAATCTTAACAGGGATTCTGCCACCAGAGCAGGTTACTGGCTGAAGGAGAAAGCTGCGGTGGAAATTCGCGAGAGCATCACCCAGAGCTACGAGCTTGGAGAGGAAGGGAAAAAATTTCTGGAGTCTGGCTTTCCTGAGTTCAACCTTGTAAAAAAACTGAAGCAAGGAAAAAGTCTTGGTGAGCTTACTGATGAGGAGAAGAGGATAGGCCTTCCTTGGGCGAAGAGGAACGGCTGGGTGAGCATTGAGGGAGGCAAAGCAGTTGTGAGCAGGGAGGGGGAGAAAATTCTTCATGAGGGCCAGGAAGAGGAGAAGCTGCTCAGGAAGATTTCCAAAGGAGAGGCTCCCGGCAGGGAGCATTCGCCAGTCATAAAGGCGCTGCTCGGCCGAGGAGATGTTCTGAGGAGCGTGGAGAGCAAGCAGCTCTCATTCTCAATTACAACTAAAGGCGAGAAGCTTGCCGAGGAAGCAGGCGCCGAAAAGGATGTCAATGTCCTGACAAAGGAGGACCTTGCAACAGGGAAGTGGAAGGAGCTGAAGCTGAGGGAATACAACATTGATTCCCCCGTTGGGAAGATTTTCCCAGGCAAGAAGCATCCTCTGAGAAAGGTCATGAACAAGATAAGGAAAATATTCATAGAGCTTGGCTTTGAGGAGATGGAGGACAGGCTGGTGGAATCCTCGTTCTGGAATTTTGATGCGCTGTTCCAGCCCCAGGACCACCCTGCAAGGGATTTGATGGACACGTTCTATCTCTCCTCTCCTGAAAAGATTCCTTTGCCCAAAGATGAAGTTGTTGAGAGGGTGAAGAAGGTTCATGAGGAGAAATGGAAGTACAAGTGGAGCAGAGAGGTTGCAGAGCAGGCTGTGCTCAGGACGCATGACACCGCAATATCTCCGCAGTACCTGCTGAAGGTGAGGAAAGGTGAAAGGAAGGCGCCAGCAAAATTCTTCACAGTTGGCAGGGTTTACAGGAACGAGGCGACTGATTTCAAGCATCTGAGCGAGTTCTGCCAAGTTGGGGGAATAATCGTCTATGAGGATGCGACATTCCGCGATTTGCTTGGCCTTCTCAAGGAATTCTACAGAAAGCTTGGGTTTGGGAAGATAAGGTTCTCGCCTAGCTATTTTCCTTATACCGAGCCAAGCCTGGAAGTGGAAGTTTATTATGAGGAGAAAAGGCAGTGGCTTGAGCTTGGCGGTGCAGGCGTATTCAGGCCAGAGGTGTGCCTGCCGACATGGGGCAAGTACCCTGTTCTCGCATGGGGTCTGAGCTTGGAAAGGCCGACAATGCTCATGATGGGAATAAAGGACATAAGGCAGCTCTACAGGAATGACGTTTCCTGGCTGAGGGAAGCAAGGGTGTGAGTTTGGCATCTGTGGTTTTCTCAAAAAGCGAGCTTGAAGCCCTTCTAGGTAGAAAAATTAAGATGAGCGAGCTTGAGGAAACCCTCCCCTCAATAGGCATACCCGTCGAGAGTGCTGAAAAGGAAACTCTCGCAGTGGACATCACTCCGAACAGGCCGGACATGCTCAGCGTTGAGGGAATTGCTCGAGCATACTCATCATTCACAGGAGGCAAGGCAAAGCAGTACAGCGGAAAAGATTCAGGCATAAAGCTGCATATCGATGATTCCGTCATTCCAGTAAGGCCTTTCATAGTTGGGGCGCTTGTGAGGAATGTGAAGCTCGATGAGCATTCAATTGAATCCCTCATGCAGCTCCAGGAGAAGCTGCATGAAACCTACGGGAGAAAAAGGAGGAAGGTCTCCATAGGGGTGCACAATTTTGATGCAGTCCAGCCTCCCTTCTACTACAAGGCGGTTGAGCCCAACAGCTGCTCCTTTGTGCCTTTGGACATGAAGAGGAAGATTACGCTTTCAGAGATACTTGAGCTGCACCCGAAGGGAATTGAGTACCGCATCATACTGGAAGGGTGCAGGAAATACCCCCTGCTCCAGGATAGCAAGGGCCAGACTCTCTCATTCCCCCCAATAATAAACGGAGAGCTCACAAGGGTGACTGAGAATACAAGGAATATCTTCATAGATGTCACGGGAACAGATGCCAATGCCATAATGGATGCATTGAAAATAACTGCATTATCCTTGGTCGATAGGGGAGGGGAGCTCTTCACAGTTGAAGTCATCGGAAGGGAGAAGCTCCATACGCCGGATTTGGAGGAGAAGCTCGCAGAGCTTCCGGTGGAGAAGATAAACAAGATGCTCGGGACGGAGTTCAGCGAGGCGCAGCTGCTCAAGCTTCTTGCGAAAATGGGCTATGCCTCTTCCGGAAGGAAGATTAGAATCCCTTGCTACAGGGCTGACGTGATGGACTGGGTGGATTTGGCTGAGGATGCGGCAATTGCATACGGCTACAACAACTTCGAGCCGTCCCTGCCCAACTTCTTCAGCATGGGGCAGGAGAAGCATTCTGAGGTTCTTGAGGGGAAGGCGAGAGAGCTTATGATCGGGCTGGACTTTCTCGAAGCCGTCTGCCAGAACCTGACAAACGAGAAGGAGTGCTTTGGCAAGATGCTCGTTGAGGAGAAGCCGCATGTGAAAATAAAGAACCCCAAGGTTGAGGAGTCCACAATGCTGAGAACCTGGCTTCCTCCCTCACTGCTCAAAATTGTCTCGGAGAGCAGGCAGGCAGAGTTGCCGATAAGGATATTTGAAATCGGTGATGCAATCTCGCTGGAGGGGAATGGCGTCAAGGAAGCAAGGCATCTTGCATGCGCCATATACGATTCAAAGGCGACATTCAGCGAAATCAAATCCGTGGCAGATGCTCTTCTTAGGGAGATGGGCTGGGAAGTTGATATGAAGGCAGCAGAGCATCCTTCTTTCATAAAAGGCAGGGCTGCGGAGATTGTTTATAGGAAAAAGAGAGCTGGCATTCTGGGAGAGATACACCCGCAGGTTCTGAACAACTTCGGGCTTGAGCAGCCTGTTGCATTGCTTGAGCTGGACCTCACTTCTTTCCTTTAGCTTTCAATGCGGTTTTATTCACACCCACTATATACTCCATTTCCTCGTCTTCAAACTCAAAATACTGCTGGACCTTGTCCGCATTCTTGCCTTCCTTGCAGACAAGTTTGACAAGCGGGAGGAACAGTTCAACTGCATCCTTTGATGAAACGTGGCATCTCCTGCCTATCTTCAGGCCGACTGCGCGGCTCATAGCCCTTTCCCCTCTGCTCCTCCCGAGGGCGCTTATTATCCTCGGGAACTGGTATTTCACCCACTTGTGGTACGGCTCATCCTTCGCAAGCGCAACTCCTGCGGTTGCCAGGTCATTTGCATAGCGCATGAAGCCCCAGTGCTGGCGCCTTATAATCCTGCCCTCAAAAACATCTGCCCTTGACAGCCTCTCAAACGCCCTCTCAATCTCCTCTGGCTTCTCGTACTCCAGTGGGATGTTCTCCTCAATCCACTTTACAAACATGTCCCTGTCATCAACGCCCCAGAGCACATTTCTTGCCTCCTCATAGCTGTTCGCCTTGAGGACCTCCCTGACAGATTCAAATATATTCTGCTCCCTGTCCCTGCGCCCCACAATTTCCGCAGCCCCAACTCCGCCCTCGCCAAGAGCCTGCACATCATTTATTGCAGACCTCAAATCCCCGGAGCTGTTATTCGCAATGTTTGTCAGAACCTCATCAGGAATTTTAACATTCTCCTTCTCTGCAATTCTCCTCAGCAGTGCGGCAATTGTCCTGGAGGTCACCTTCCTCATGGGCTGCATGTTGCAGTAGCTTCTCAGGGTTGCAAGGGATGGCTTCCATACGTCGTTTGCAGTCAGTATGACTGGCTGCGCAGCATTCTTCACCAGTTCAATAATTGCCTTGCTTCCCCCCCTGTCTGCCCTCTGCAGGCCGTCAACCTCGTCAATGAGAACAAGCCTCCTGCCGCCAAAAAGAGTATTGGATGAAGATGCCTCCCCTACGATTCTTCTCACGCTGTCCTCATCCCTCAAATCGCTGGCATTCATCTCAACAACTGGCCAGCCCATGGATCCTGCCAGAGCATAGGCAAGTGCGCTCTTGCCGACTCCTGGCGAGCCGCTGAGCAGTATGGGCTTCCCTGCCTTGTTCCTCTCCCAGTCCATCGCCCATCTCTTGACTTCCTCGACAAGGTCGCTGTTTCCCACGAACTGCTCGAGGTTTTTTGGGCGGTATTTGTCAACCCAAAGCATAAGTTAATTTAATTGGGAGAATATTAAATTTGTATGCTCATTGGAGTTGTCGGGAAAACAAACACCGGAAAGTCGACATTCTTCGTAGCTTCGACTCTGGTGGATGCCAAAATTGCCCCCTTTCCGTTCACGACAATTGAGCCAAACCTCGGCAAGGCATATGTGAGGGCGCCCTGCCCCTGCAAGGAGCTTGGAGTGAAATGCGCCCCAAGAAATTCCCTCTGCGAGGATGGCACAAGGCTCATCCCAATAGACCTGATAGATGTGGCCGGCCTTGTCCCTGATGCGCACCTCGGGAAAGGACTCGGCCTGAAATTCCTTGACGACCTGCGTGCAGCCGATGCGCTGATACAGGTGGTGGATGTTTCAGGAACAACTGACTCCGAGGGCAACCCCACGGATTTCTACGACCCGGCAAATGAAATCATTTTCTTGGAGGAGGAAATGAGCCACTGGATAGCGGGCATAATAAGGAGAAGCTGGAGCAAGATAAAGGGCAAGGGCGCAGATTCTATTTCCGGCCTGCTCTCGGGTTTGAAGATGACCGATGGCGAGGTTAAGAAGGCGGCGGCTAGGCTCTTCCTACCAACAGAGGATATCAACTGGAGCGATGGGGACATACTTGCTTTCTCAAAGGAGGTAAGAACGGTTTCCAAGCCAATTCTCATAGCCGCAAACAAAATAGATTTGGCTTCCGGAGAAAAGAATTATGAAAGCCTGAAGGAGAGGTTCAAGGACAGGATAATCATCCCAACATGCGCAGAGGCAGAGCTTGCCCTGAGAAAGGCAGATAAGCAGGGAAGCATTCATTATGTGCCCGGGGATAATGACTTCAAAATTCTCTCTTCCAGCATGCCTGAAAGGCAGCTCTCGGCCCTGAATTTCATAAGGGAGAGAGTGCTCAAGAAATACGGAAGCACGGGAGTGCAGGAGCTCATCAACAGGGCAGCCTTCGACCTTTTGGATCTCATTACAGTTTACCCTGTTGAAGACGAGAGGAAATACGCAGACCATTTCGGGAATGCGCTGCCCGATGCGATACTCCTCAAGAAGGGCTCAACTGCGCTTGACTTGGCTGCAAAGATACACACTGATTTGGCGCAGGGCTTCATATGCGGTGTGAACGCAAGGACAAAAATGAAGGTGGGCAAGGAGTACGTTCTGAAGAACGGCGATGTTCTGAAAATCATCTCTTCTTCGAGATAGATTTAAATACATTCTAGGATAACTACTTTACAGAGGTGGTTTGTTATGCCGGATAAGGATACTAAGAAAGCTGATGAGAACAGTTGGGTATACCTGGCGATATACTTCTTCGGTATACTTGGTGGAATAATAGCGTACATCCTGGAAAAGGACAACAAAAAAATCAGGTTCCACGCCTTGCAAGCCATATTTCTCGGAATTATTATGGTGGTGCTCAGCTTCACGATAATACTCGGAATTTTTAACATCTTGATATGGTTGTACGGCATGTACGTCGGCTATAAGGAGTACACCGGAGAGACGGTAAGAGTCCCATACCTAGCAGAGTACGCGGACAAATACGTCTGATTTATTTTTTTACTTTTATTATTCTTGTATTTCCCCTCTTCCCTACTCCACCTTTCGTCTCCGCAGTGATGAGATTCAAAGAAACAAGCATGCTGATATAATTCCTTATGTTCCTGTCGGTTTCATCCTTGAATTTCTCGTAGAGCTCTGAGCTTGTGACTTCTTCCCTCTCTCTGACAAATTCATATACCTCCTTCTCCCTGCCCTGCAGCTTATCCTCCACACTTTCTCCTTCCCCAACTTCTTCAAAAGCTTTCCTCACGTGCCCCTCCCCAACCTTCTCTGCATTTTCTCTCTCCGCCATCTTCCCAGCTTTCCAGAGAAGGTTTATCGCAAGCCTTGCGTCCCCATTGTTCTTGGCTGCCCTTGCCGCGCAGAGAGGCATGACTTCCTCGGACAGGCTCTCAGGGCAGAAGGCGAGCTTTGCCCTGCTCTTCAGTATATCCTTCAGCTCCTGCGGTGAATACTGCTTGAAAACAATCTGCTTCTGGACAAGCGAGCTCCTTATCCTCTGGTCCAGCCTCACAAGGAACTCATTGCTGTTCGTTATGGCGACAACTCCGAAATCGGTTGAGAAAAGCTCCTTAGCCCTCGCCAAGTCGTAGAGAACCTTCTCCTCATCATTATGGCTCGCAAACAGCCTGTCCACCTCATCCAATGCTATTATAGGGGTCTTCCTCTCCTTCCTCAGCACCTCATTTATCTTGTCTGTTATCTCATCTGTTGATACGCCCCTCCTGGGAACGAACTCCCCGAGAGCCGTTGCTATGTTGTTGAGTATGGAGTGCCTGGTGCTGGACTCCCAGCAGTTTATGTATATGGGAACCACCTTTTGGGAGTACTCCTGGAGTTGCTTGAGCACATATCTCACTGTAGAAGTTTTTCCTGTTCCACTCGACCCAAGTATAAGCATATTCTCTGTCTTCTTCCCAGCTGCGGCGCCTTTCAGCCCGTATGCAACCTCCTCAATCTGCTTCTCCCTGTGCGGCATAACCTCAGGGAGGTAGTCCGGCATGAGAACTCTCTCGTCCTGGAAGATTTCATTCTCTGTTGAAATTTTCTTGAATATGTTTTCTGCCATACCACGCATCTATTCGCTTCATGAGGTTAAAAATGTTTAGGTGAACTACACCCAGCGGAATATACTTATATCTTGCCATAATCTACGTAATATACCGCAGAAGGTGAAGCATCTCGGGAAGAGAGCTCTCTTGGCGGAGTGTTAAGAATGCAGTTCATAGCGGACTTCCACATCCACTCCAAGTATTCCAGGGCAACAAGCCCCAATATGGATGTGGAAAACATAGCAAAGCATGCAAGGATGAAGGGCATCTCACTAGTCGGGACAGGAGATTTCACGCATCCCCTCTGGCTGAAGGAGCTGAAAGAGAAGCTGAGGCCTCTCGGCAACGGGCTGTTTGACTATGACGGCACCTTCTTCATGCTCACCAGCGAGGTGAACAACGTCTTCAGCAAGGGAGGAAAAATAAAGCAGATCCATAACATACTCTTTGCACCCTCCTTCGAGGTTGTTGACCAGATAAACGAGCAGCTTGCCAAGAAAGGCGAGCTGGAGTCAGATGGGAGGCCCTCCCTAAACATGCCTGCAAGCGAGCTTGTTGAGCTTCTTATTGGCATCTCAAAAGAATGCGCAATCATCCCTGCGCATGCCTGGACTCCCTGGAGGTCCATTTTCGGCTCTGTTTCAGGCTTCAACTCTGTTGAGGAGTGCTTTGAGGAGCAGAGCAAGCATATCTTTGCGTTGGAAACCGGTCTCTCTAGCGACCCCAAGATGAACTGGATGCTGAGCTCGCTTGACAAGTATGCATTAATCTCAAATTCGGACTGCCACTCCCCCCAGAAAATCGGGAGGGAGGCGAATGTGTTCTCCCTGGAGCATCCAAGCTACGCGGAAATACTCGACGCAGTGAGAAAAAAGGACAGAGGTAAGTTCAAGCTCACCATAGAGTTCTTCCCAGAGGAGGGCAAATACCACTATGACGGGCACAGGCTGCACAACGTCCGCTTCTCACCAGAGGAGAGCACCAAGCACAACAACATATGCCCGGTCTGCAAGAGAAAGCTCACCATAGGGGTGATGCACAGGGTTATAGATTTGGCAGATAGGAAATACGGCTACACTCCTCCAGATGCAATTCCTTTCGTGCATGCAATTCCGCTTGATGAGCTCATAGCCAACATCCGTGGCAAAGGGGTCGGCACGGCATCTGTTCAGGGTGAGTACAGCTCCCTCATCTCCTCGTTTGGGACAGAGTTCAATGCGCTGCTCACTTCAGAGCCTGATGAGCTGAGAAGCAGAGCTTCTGAAGACATAGCAGATGCAATACTAAGGGTAAGAGAGGGAAAGGTGAAGATACTGCCGGGCTATGATGGTGTCTACGGGGAGATAAAGCTCCTGGAAGAGGAGACTGGGCAGAGCAGTTTGTCCAAGTTTCTTTGAGAAATCTTTATTAATACCAAAACTCTAAAACTCTAACATGAAGGAGGCAATGTTATATCACAAGTTAGAGGAAAAAAGGGTGAAGTGCGCCCTCTGCTCCCACAGGTGCCTAATATTTGACGGAAAGAGGGGTATATGCGGAGTCAGAGAAAATCAGGGAGGTACACTATACTCTTTAGTATACGGCAAATGCGCTTCATGGGCGGTTGACAAGATTGAGAAGAAGCCCTTCTTCCACTTCTTCCCGGGGACAGACGTATTCTCCTTTGCAACAGTCGGCTGCAACTTCAGGTGCCTGCACTGCCAGAACTTTGAGCTCAGCCAGTTTAGGGAGATAGTTGGCGAGGACCTCTCTCCGGAGCAGCTGGTGAAGCTTGCGAAGAGATACAAGTGCGCCGGCATGGCGTATACATACAACGAGCCAACAATATTCATGGAGTATGCCTATGACACTGCGGCACTGGCAAAGAAGGAGGGCTTGTACAATGTTTTTGTCACCAACGGCTACATGACGCCCGAGGCAATAAAGGAGATGGGCGATATAGATGCTAGCAGGATAGACTTGAAGTCGATGAACGACAGGTTCTACAAGCGGATATGCAGCGCCTCTGTTGAGCCTGTTTTGAACTCAATAAAGCTGCTCCACAAGAAGGGGCACATTGAGATAATAAATTTGGTGATACCCACGAAGAACGACACTGAGGAGGAGCTACGAGAGCTTGCGAAATGGGTTGCTGCACTTGACAGGGACATACCCGTGCACTTCACAGGCTTCCACCCGTCCTACAAGATGCTGGAAATACCTCCAACTCCGGTGGCAACCCTTGAGAAGGCAAGGAAAATAGCTTTGGAGGAGGGGCTGAGGTATGTTTACACCGGCAACGTGCCTGGAAATGACGGCGAGAACACCTACTGCTACAACTGCAAGCATCTTCTTATAAAGAGGTGGAGCTTTGATGTTGAAGAGTACAACATAACAAAGGATAACAAATGCCCCAACTGCGGCGCTAAGATAAACATAGTGAACAGCACATAAGATATTTAACTTTTCTAATCGAATTTAATCTTGGTAATCAGATGAAGCGCGTTACTGAACTTCTGCAGGCATTCAAGAGCAAGAGAAAGCTTGAGCTCAGTGAAGTTGCCAGAGTGCTCAACCTATCGGAAGCCTCCGCACTGCTCTGGGCGAGGAGCCTCAAGCAGGACAACATACTTGACATACTGCATGAGGAGGGTAAGACATACATAGTGCTGCTTCATCAAGAGAAGCCGCAGCTCCTGAAAGAGCCAGAGAGGAAGCTTATCCCGCCTGCTCCACCCGAGGAGACGATTTCTGCAAAGCAGCTCAGCAACCTCATTGAAGATTATGCAGAGAAGATTGACGCGATGAAGAAGAAGAGCGCGGAGCTAGCCAACATGGAGAGGGAGAGGTCGAGCATATTCTACAAAGATTATGTTCCCAGTGAGAGGAGGTTTGAGGTCGGGCTCCACCTTATCAGCGAGCAGCTTGCAGACAAGGAGGAGAAGGTAAAGGATTTGGAGAGCAGAATACGGGATGCCCCCAAGAGGATAACCGTCATAGAATCACAGGCTGCGAAGCTTGAGAAGATTGAGTCATACATACGCTTCAGCCTTGACAAGTCAAGGAGCAGGATAGAGAAGGAGGTCGACAGGATAGAGGAGATACGCTCCCTTGTTGAGAAGTATACCTCAGAGATGAACAGGAGGATAGAGGACCAGACATCCAGCCTGAGAAACGTGCAGAAGGAGCTCGCGAGGCTGAAGAAGATGGAGGACTGGATATACCTGCAGCAGGACATGCTTGAGGACAACATGAAGGGCTACTCCCAGATGAGGAAGCAGAGCCTGGAAGAGCTTGACGAGCTGAGAGATATCATGCGAACCGGTTTCCTCAAGAAGTACGAGAAGGAGCTCAGGAGGATGCAGGAAATGCACCTTGAGGAGATAGAGAAGATAAAGATAAGGGAGAAGGAGTTCCAGCAGAAGATAGAAGCAGACAAGAAGGAGCTTGCAAAGCTCAACCAGGAGAGCGACAGGATAGTGAAGACATTCGAGCTCCTTTCCAAGAAGAAGATAAGGGTTGAAGAGGAGAAATCATTTGCGAGCGAGCTGGAGAAAGTTCCTGCAGCTGGCATAGAGTAGTTACCTATTGGAGGGGATTGAATGAGCGTTTTGAAGGAAACTGACACCGAAGTGTATGAAGCAATAGGCAAGGAGCTAAACAGGCAGAGGTACAGCCTTGAGCTCATCCCATCTGAGAATTTCACAAGCCAGGCGGTTCTTGAGGCACAGGGGAGCGTTCTTACTAACAAATACTCCGAGGGATACCCAGGGAAGCGGTATTACGGAGGAAACCAATTCATAGATGTTACGGAAACGCTGGCAATTGAGAGGGCAAAGAAGCTTTTCGGGGCCGAGCACGCCAATGTGCAGCCCCACGCAGGCGCGCAGGCGAACATGGCTGCATATTTTGCATTTCTTGAGCTTGGGGACAAGATGATGGGCCTTAACCTGAGCATGGGCGGGCATCTGACGCACGGAAGCCCTGTCAATTTCTCGGGCAAATGGTATAAGGTGGTTGCTTACAACGTAGACAAGGAGACTCAGCTTCTGGATTATGATGAGATTAAAAAGCAGGCACTTGCGGAGAAGCCGAAGCTGATTCAGTGCGGCTATACTGCTTACCCACGCATGATTGACTTCAAGGCATTTAGGGAAATATGCGATGCGTCTGGCGCTTACCTCATGGCCGATATTGCGCACATTGCCGGTCTGATTGTTGGTGGTGTACACCCCAGCCCCATTCCCTATGCAGACGTCGTCACAACAACCACCCATAAAACGCTGAGGGGACCAAGGGGCGCAATAATCCTCTGCAAAAAACAGTATGCAGAGAAGGTTGACAAGGCAGTCTTTCCCGGTCTGCAGGGCGGGCCTCTTGAGCACGTCATCGCTGCAAAGGCAGTGTGCTTCAAGGAGGCGATGCAGCCAAGCTTCAAGGAGTATGCAAGGCAGATAGTGAAGAATGCAAAAGCGCTTGCTGATGAGCTCATGAGCCAGGGCTTCAGGCTTGTCTCTGGAGGAACAGACACCCATCTCATACTGATGGACTTGACAGGCAAGGGGATGACGGGCAAGGAGGCACAGGAGGTGCTCGACAGCGTGGGGATAACCGCTAATAAAAACACCATCCCATACGATACACAGAAGCCGTTCATAACAAGCGGCTTGAGGCTCGGCACCCCAGCTATAACAACAAGGGGGATGAAGGAAAGCGAAATGAAGGAAGTGGGAGGGATGATTGCAAAGGTGCTTGGAAACAGAAGTGATGCCGCAATGCTTGAGAAGGTGAGGGGAGAAGTGAAAGCACTCTGTGAGAGGTTCCCGTTATACAAATCTCTAGGTGTGTGAATGAAGATAATTGACGGCACTGCAATTGCAAAGGGGATGCTTGACGAGCTGAAGCTGGAGATAGAGAAGGCCGGGCTTTCCCCAAAGCTTGCTGTGATAATTGTTGGTGATGACCCTGCTTCGAAAACGTACCTGAAAAGCAAGGAGGCAGCATGCTCCCATGTTGGAATAACATACGAGAAATACATGCTTCCAAGCTCCACTTCTCAAGCCGAACTCCTGAATTTAATAAAGGAGCTCAATGAGAGCGATGTGAATGCAATACTGCTCCAGATGCCTCTTCCGAAAGGGATGGATGAGGAAACTGCTCTTGAAGCCATAGACCCTGAGAAGGATGCTGATGGATTCCACCCTGCAAACATTGGAAGGCTCCTCCTGGGCGATGAGGCTATAGCCCCAGCAACACCTTCTGGAATAATAGAGCTACTCACCAGAAGCAGTATTGAAGTTTCCGGGAAGCATGCAGTCATTGTAGGGAGAAGCAATGTTGTCGGGAAGCCCCTCGCAGTCATGCTTTTGAACAGGGATGCGACTGTAACAATATGCCACAGCAGGACAAGCAACCTGGCAAGAATAACAAGGGAGGCGGACATACTGGCTGTTGCAGTGGGAAAACCTCATTTCATAACTTCCGACATGGTGAAAGAAGGGGCTGTTGTAATTGATGTTGGCATAAACAAAGTTGGAGGCAGCACTGTCGGGGATGTGGATTTTGAGAAGGTGAAGGAGAAAGCATCTGCAATAACACCAGTCCCAGGAGGCGTTGGGCCCATGACAGTTGCTTCCCTCATGAGGAATGTCTTTCTGCTTACTTTGGCTCAGCGCGGCTGATTTCTATGAATTACACAGAATCTATGAAATACCTCAATAGCTTCGGGAGGTTCGGGAGCAAGCTTGGCCTGGGAAGAACAGAGGAACTCTTAAAACTATTCGGCAACCCACAGAATGATTTCAAGTCAGTCCATATCGCAGGCACAAATGGGAAAGGCTCTGTAACTGCAATGGTGAGCAGCATACTGCAGGAGGCGGGCTTCAGGACCGGCATGTACACTTCACCTCATCTTGATGATTTCAGAGAGAGGATGGAAGTCGATGGAGTCCCCATTTCAAGAGATGAGCTAAACTCGCTTGTTGAGAGAATCAAGCCTCTTATTCCAAAAGTTGAGAGGAAAGCATCCCATCCAACATTCTTTGAAGTGACAACTGCAGTTGCATTCAAGTATTTCTCAGAGAGGAAAGTTGATTACGCAGTTGTTGAGGTTGGCTTGGGAGGGAGGCTGGATGCAACAAACGTTATCACTCCAGAGGTGTCAGTCATAACAAACATAGGGCTGGAGCATACTGACGTTCTTGGGAAAACAATAGGTTCAATTGCAAGGGAGAAAGGCGGGATAATAAAATCAGGAGTTCCTGTTGTGACTGCGGAGAGTAAAGGAGAGGCATTAAGGGTTTTTGAAAGAATATGCAAAGAGAAGGGTGCAAAGCTCATTATTCTGTCTAAGGATGCAAGCATCAGGGAATTGAGATGCGATTTGAATGGCTGCCTTTTTGACTTGAAAACGCAGGTTAGAAGCTACCGTAAATTAAGAGTGCCGTTGCTTGGGGAGCACCAGATAGAGAATGCCGCGCTAAGTGTTCTCGTAGCAGAGCAGCTCGGCATTGACGAGAGGCACATACGTTCTGGCTTGCAGAAAGTAGAATGGCCAGGAAGGCTTGAAATAATCCAGAGAAAACCGCTTCTTGTAATGGATTCCGCGCACAACCCGCCTGCAATGAGAATCTTGAGGAATTCTCTCAAGCTTTTCAGCTATGACAAACTCATCCTTGTTATCGGGGTGATGAAAGACAAGGCAATAGGTGACATACTCGAGGAGATAGCTCCTGCTGCGGATTGCATAATAATAAACAAGCCAAACTTGGAGAGGGCTGCGCAGCCAGAAATTATAATGAAAGAGGCAAAGAAATATGGTAAACCAATCAAAATTATTGAGGATGTGAAAAAATCAGTCAGGTATGCAAAATCAATTGCGGGAAAGAATGATTTGATACTTATAACAGGTTCAATCTACATGCTTTCAGAAGCAAGGGCGAAGAGAAGAAAGGAGCGCCTTGCGCAATGAAGTTTTTTAAGCTGCGCGAACATAAGCTATCTATGGGGAAAATACGTGTTGGCGTGCTTGCGAGCGGGAGAGGAAGTGACTTTCAGTCCATAGTTGACGGAGTGAAGGGCGGTAAAGTCAATGTCACTATGTCTGTCCTAATCTCAGACAATCCAGATGCCAAAGCACTGCAGATAGCGAGGGAGAACAACATACCCGCCTTCTCTATAGAGAGAGGCAAATACCTCTACAGGGAGGAGCACGACAATGCAATAAGGAAGAAGCTTGAGGAGTTCAATGTTGAGCTTGTTGTGCTTGCAGGCTACATGAGGCTGATAACCGACAGGAAGTTCCTTGAGGATTATAAGGGAAGGATAATCAACATACATCCTGCCTTGTTGCCCTGCTTCCCGGGAACCCATGCCCAGAAGGATGCCTTCAATTACGGAGTGAAAATATCAGGCTATACTATTCATTTTGTTGATGCCTCCCCAGACGGCGGGCCAATCATATACCAAGAGACAGTCGACATAAGCAGCTGCAAAACCGAGGACGAGGTTTCATCAAAAATACTGGAAAGGGAGCATGTTGGTTTGCCTATGATTGTGAACTCCTTCTCAAAAGGCAGGTATATCATAGAGGGCAGGAGAGTCAGGTATGTGCCTAATCCTGCGCCTTGAATAGCACATACCTAGGGTCTATTCTCAAAGCCCTCAAATCCACCCTGCTTGAAATACCACTCAGAATTGTATTCACTGCTATGTAAGAGATGCTTATCCCAATTGCAAAGGAAAGCCTCTCAAATGCAGTTATCGGCACAAGCGTTGCCCAGACATCAGCAGGTATGCTGAATGCATACAGGAAAGCAACTGCGCCTATTGCATGGGCAGTGAATGTTGCCCCAAGGCTTCTCAGGAAAAGATTGTCCTTCCGGAGGGCTGCTGCAACGGGTATAAGCCAGAACAATGAATAGTACCATGCCTGCCTGCCGAATGGGTTTAACACGAAAAGCCCCATGCATACAAGAGGAACTATCACCCTGCTCCTGCTCTTCGAGCCAAAATAGAACGCTGCGAACATCATCGGGGTGAATCTCACCAGTGTTATCGGGTCAAGCGCGTTTCCAGAGATAAGAAAATTCAATATTTCTACAAATAAAACAGATACAACTCCGAGTCCTGTGCTGAAAAGGCCAGCCCCTATAGGACCGATGAACTGGAAGAAGTTGAAGTTCTGCGACGGCACTCCCAGTATGGTCGAAAATTTAAACTGGTATGCAACCAGCGAAATTATCGTGAACAACGCAAGAAAGGCAAGTTTTCTCATCTCCATCGGAAACACCTCCAGCAACTAATTTTAACATGACAGAATATAAATACTCATCTTTTCCTTGAAGCGGCTTCCTCATACATCCTCTTCATCTTCAATGCGTCAATGTCAAGCAGGGGGCTCTCGGAAATTATCGTTCCTTCATACCCATTCTCAACAAGCACCTCAGCAAGAGGCTTGAATGGAGGGGAATATGCCTCCCCAATAATCATGTGGTGCTTCTCCCCCTTATCCCCAAATGCAACCTCGCTGAAGTGGGAGTGAAAGTTCTTTACAGCCTCCTCCCCGAGTTTATTCTCAATCTCCGTGAATATCTTCAGGTAATCCTCCTTCTTTTTCAGAATTCCGCCATACCTTGCGTGTATATGGGCAAAGTCAACAACAGGCTTTGTCATTTCAAGCGAGGCAGAAAGCTCAATATTCTCCGAAAGAGTGCCGAACTGCGTTCCTTTCCCAGTTGTCTCCAAGCCCAGCCAGACATTGCTTATCCTCTCCTGCTCCATCCTCCCAAGTGCTTCCTCCAGAGTTTTTTTCACTAGCGTCATTGTCTCCTCAGGGCTCCTTCCCATGTAGAAGCCAGGGTGGAATACTATAACTCCTGCGCCAAGTACCTTTGCAATTCTCACGGTGTCAAGTATGTTCCTCAGAGTCGCATCAACCTTCATTCTCTCCTTTGCAGCGCAATTTATCCAGTAGGGCGCGTGGGCGCTCAGCGAAACCTTGTTCTTCTCAGCCTCCTTTCTTGCCTCCACCGCCATGTCATTTCTCATCTTTACTCCTCTCACGAACTCGCACTCAAATGCATTCAACCCCTCCTTTGCAGTGTAGCCAATAGCCCCGGCAGTATTGCCCTCAAACTCCATTGGTATGCCCGCAGGCCCCCAGCGCATCTCATCCCTCACAAAACGAATGTAGGAACAAAGAATACAAGAATCACCAGCAGAAGCATGAATGCAGCCCACACCTCAAAGCTCCAGGCAATCACCTTGCTGCCGTCAAGAGGAGGTATGGGAATCATGTTGAAGAAAGCAAGATAGAAGTTGGTAAAAGTTCCGAAAGTTATGAATGCCGTTGCCAAATCCAATGCTTTTTGGCTCTCCCCAAATCCAATTCCAATTGCCAGCCCTATAAAGAGGAAGAGAACAGCAAGCAGGCAGTTCATGAGAGCGCCTGAAATTGATATAATGCCGTTCTCCCTCCTGCTGAGGCTGCTGGAGTATATATACACCGCGCCAGGGGCTGCAAAGAGAAACTGCCCACCTGTTATGAATGCCATTGCAAACATGAGCAGAAGCCCCTCTGGCCATGCCTTGAAGAATGCAACTGCGCCGTAATGCCTTGCAACGAACCTGTGGGCGAGCTCATGGGCTACAAACCCCACCCCAACAGTGAGCAGTATTATGGGGAAATACTCCGTCTTGCCGAACGAGAATGCAACTGACAGGGCAATGACGGATACAACAATGTCAAAAATCTCAGTAGTCTCCACTCACACCACCTTTATGCCCTTCTCAAGAATCCTGACTTTTGCAGGCGCGAAAAGACCTGCATAGGAGACTACTACTCCTTCCTCCTCGCTGCCGTCACCGAATCTTACTTTTATCCTGCCCCCCATCCTCCCGTTGCTGCTGGCAACAGCATTGGAGCGTGTATACAGCATGCTAAAGGGAAGCTCCTTCTCAGAGAGTAGAACCACAACTCGGTCCCCTTCCCTAATCCCTCTTATGCTGGGGTAAGCAAAAGGCGTGAGCAATGCCAGGCCAACATCCAGTGCCAGGAGCTTCAGCAGGAACTCTATGCCTGTTGGTGTGACTGCGTAGATTATCAATGCAGCTGCTGTGAAGAGCACAACGGATTTGAAGAATATTCTCACGTCGAGCATTCAACTACCTGTACATTGTATCCTCTTTGTCAACAAACTTCTTCATTTTCTCAATCTGGTGCTTGGTTATGCTAGGTCTTACCTGACTCAGCGCCTCTATGAAGTGGCTCATGTTCACATCTTCTGAGCCGCCCCTTATGGCAAACATGCCCGCCTCCCTGCAAAGGCCTTCTATATCCGCTCCGGTGTAGCCCTCGCTCTTCTTTGCAAGCTCTTTCAGCTCCACATCCTTCGCAAGCGGCATTCCCTTTGTGTGTATCTTGAATATCTCAAGCCTCATCTTCTCGTCAGGTGCCGGGAGCTGTATAACTTTGTCAAACCTCCCGGGCCTCAGCAATGCGGGGTCAAGCATATCCGGCCTGTTTGTTGCTGCAAGAACAACGACATTCTTCAGGTTCTGCAGCCCGTCCATCTCAGTAAGGAGTGAGTTCACTATTCTCTCGGCAACCCTTGTCCCCTCGTCAAAACTGCCCCTGAAGCTTGCCACAGAATCTAGCTCATCAATGAAAACTATGCATGGTGCGGCCATCCTTGCCTTCCTGAAAAGCTCCCTCACAGCCTTCTCGCTCTCCCCGACCCATTTTGAGAGGAATTCAGGCCCCTTCACTGAGATGAAGTTCGCTTCGCTTTCAGTAGCAACTGCTTTTGCAAGTAATGTTTTCCCTGTTCCCGGCAACCCCACAAGCAGGATGCCTCTCACAGGCCTTATGCCCATCTTCGTGAACTTCTCGGGGCTCTTGAGTGGCAGCTCAACAGCCTCCTTCAATTCCCTTTTCACATCCTCAAGTCCTCCCACATCTTCCCACTTCACGTTTGGAATTTCAACGAACACTTCTCTCAGAGCAGAGGGCTGTATGTCCCTCATCGCATTGAAGAAATCATCCCTAGTGACTTTCATCTCCTCAAGAATCTGGGGCGGCACAAACTCCTCCTCCAAATTTATTTTAGGCAGTATCCTCCTCATGGACTTCATCGCAGCTTCCTTTGAGAGCGAGGAGATGTCCGCTCCTGTGAAGCCATGGGTCACATTTGCAAGCTCATCCAAATTCACATCTGTATCCAGCGGCATGTTCCTCGTATGAATCTGCAATACCTCCTTTCTTGAGTTCCTGTCAGGCACTCCTAACTCTATCTCCCTGTCAAACCTGCCCGGCCTTCTCAGTGCAGGGTCTATGGCATTTGGTCGGTTGGTTGCGCCTATGACAATAACCTGGCCTCTCGCCTTCAATCCATCCATCAATGCCAGCAGTTGTGAGACCATTCTCTTCTCAACCTCTCCACTCACTTCCTCCCTTTTGGGGGCAATTGCATCAAGTTCGTCCATGAATATTATTGCGGGCGCATTATCATCAGCTTCTTTGAACACCTGTCTCAACCTCTCCTCACTTTCTCCTACAAATTTGCTCACCAATTCAGGCCCTGCTATGTATATGAAGTGCGCCTCGCTCTCATTTGCAACTGCTTTTGCAAGCAGCGTCTTGCCGCATCCAGGCGGCCCGTGTATAAGCACTCCCTTTGGTGGCTCTATACCCAATCTTTCAAACAGCTCCGGGTGCCTTAAAGGAAGCTCAACCATCTCCCTTACCTTCTGAATTTCCTCTTTCAAACCTCCTATATCCTCATATGTTACCTGCGCTATTCTGCCCGCATCCTTCACTGGCTCCTCTTTAAGATCAACTTCAGTCGCCTCATTTATCACCACTATACCCTGGGGCTGCACCAGAGCCACGGCAAGCGGCAGGGATGTGCCAAATACGCCTACAAATATTGTATCCCCTTTTGAAACAGCCCTGCCAATAAGCCTTTTCTTGACAAACTCGTCAAATCCCGGCGAGTACCTTATGGGCTCGCTCGGAGAGAGTACTACCTTCTTCGCCTCCTTGGGCTCGACCTTCATGACAAAAACCTTATCCTGCAAGCCAACTCCAGCATTCTGCCTCAGGTAGCCATCCATCCTTATGATATTCAACCCCTCATCCTGGGGGTGCGCCTGCCAAACAACTGCAGCAGTTATCCTCTTTCCCTTAATCTCAACAATATCACCTGTTGTAACCTCAAGCGTCTTTCTTGCCCTAGAATCCATTCTGACGATTCCTCTGCCGACATCATTCTGGTATGCTTCCACAACTTTGAGCTCAGTACCCTTCACCGCCATTCAAATCACCCTACCGCAAGCTCCCCTCCTCCTGGGGGAAGAGCTCTGGTTATATCCTCCGCAGTTATTCCTTTCTCACTGAGTTTCTCTGATAAGAGTTGAAACAGCTTCTTGGAAAGGTCGCCTTTTCCAACTCCACCAGGTTTTATCTCGAAATGCGATATGAAGCGCTCCTTCCCGCATCTCGCGGGTATGCACTCAATACCGCTCTCGGTCGCTCCAATATACATTTTTAACTCGATGTTTTTAAACCACTTTCGGTTTCCCTTTATCACAAACCCTCCCCTAGGGACATGCTCCCCGTGGGAGTGCTTGCTCACCTGCTCCTTTCCCGCTGCATAAACATCTACAGCTCCAACCCCATCCTTCCATGCGCTGGAATAGCTTGCTGCAAACTGCGCCGCCTCCTCCAGAGTCTTTTCAGGTGCGCCTGAGCCGTTTTTCACAATGACAAAGGGGGCTCCGTGCACATCCGCATGCATGAACATGTCCGCATCCTCAAAGTATTTTGAATAGAGGAGCTCATTCTGCTCCGCGTCCCTCCCCCCGATGACGAGGAAGCCGTTGCTGCTGACGAACCAGTGGAACTTCTCATACCACTGCCTCTTTCTTTTCATCCTCGGCATTTTCTCAACAACAGCCTCGAACTTCTCCAGCTCCTTTTTCGTATCTTCAATTGCTTTCTCAGTTCCCTCAATCTTTTCCTTCATCTTCTTTCCTTTCTCATAGTAAAGAGCGGCGTTCTCCTGCGCGCTGCTGTTCAAATCAAGCGAAACTTTCACAGCATCCTCCTCGCATCATCAATCATCTTCGCATGGTCAAAACCAAGAGGCGGTAGTTCATCTAAATTGAACCACTTCACATCCTCCACTTCCACGTCGCCCTTCAATTTCCCTGAGAGCGGCTTCGCAATGAACGCCACTGAAATGTTACCTCTCGGGTCTCTCTTTGGGTCTGAGTAAACCCCAACAAGCTTCACAAGCTTCACCTTCACTCCGGTCTCCTCCAATGCCTCTCTTCTTGCAGCTTCCTCAACTGTCTCCCCCTCCTCAACAAACCCCCCTGGAACCACCCACATCCCTTTGAATGGCTCAAACTTTCGCTTGACCAGGAGGACTTGCTTTCCTCTTATTATCACTGCGTCCACTGTTGTCGGCCTCATGTTTACCCCACCCCTCCTTGCTCTTGCATTTCGGGTCTATACACATCTGGAATACCTTCTTCCCGCTCCTCACAAATATCATGGGCTGCCCGCACTCCTTGCACGGCTTCTTCAGGGGCTTTATGCTCCCGAACTGCGGTATTGGATAGCTCTGCGAGCATTTGGGATAGCTGGAGCAACCCACAAACCTTTTCCTTGTTGCCTTTGAGACGATTATCTTCAAATCCCCTCCGCACTTGGGGCATTTACCGATGAAATTCTGGTCGAATGTCGTTTTCTTCAGCGCATCGGCAAGCTCTCTGCCGATTTCCTTCTCCTTCGCTTTGAAACCCAGCAGAATTAATGTGAGTGTTGCCTTGCCTTCCTCAATAACTCTCTCTTCCTTTATAGTGCCCTCCTGTATCCACTCCATGTCCTTCTCAAGCTTCCTCGTCATCTCCTCGTCAAGAATCTCAGGGGAGTTGTGATTCAAAGTATCGAACACGGCAAGCCCGAATTCAGTCACGCGTATGCTCCTGTCGGCTATGTACCCTCTCTTGTATAATGTGTCCAGAACGGTTGAGCGCGTCCCCTTCGTCCCAAGCTCCTTCTCCTCCAGTGTTTGTACAATGGAAGCAGGCGTATACCTCGCAGGCGGCTTCGTCTTGTCCTTCCTCATCTCAAGCTTGTCAATCTCAACCTGCTCGCCTTCCTTGAAGTTGGAAAGGTCCGACTCTTCAAACCTAACATACGGCTTGTAGAAGCTTATCCACCCTTCCTTGAGCACCCTAGCCCCGTCTGCCACATACCTCTCTTCGCCAAGCAGCAGCTCCACGTGCATCCTCTCCCTCACTGCATTCTCTGCGAAGCATGAGAGGAATCTCTTTGCAATCAAATCATACACCTTCAGCTCTGCCTCTGGGGTGCTTTTCTTTGGGGTCGCACCTGTTGCGAATATTGCTGGGTGCGCCGAGTCGCTCCTCCCTCCCTCCCTGGGGTAGAACCTGTTCTTGGCAATAAGCTCATTTGCAAATTTTTCATAGTTCGGGTTCTTCGAGAGCATATTGATTATCCTCGGCAGGTTGAGCTTCGCAGGCAGCTTCTGGGATGCTGTCCTGGGGTATGATATCAAGCCAGCCTCATACAAAGCCTGCGCAATATCCTGAGTCTGCGAGGGCGAGAAGCCGAACCACCTGTAGGCTTCAATCTGCAGGGAAGTCAAGTCAAAAGGAGGGTTGGGCGGCTGTTCAAAAATTTTCCTCTCAACCTTGCTTACAGTTCCGCTCCTCTTAGTTTTCTTCTTTGCCTCCTCAGCCTCCTTCTTCTCGAAGAACCTGCCCTTCTCATGGGTGAACTTCACACCTCTGCAGTGTGCAAACAGCTGCCAGAATGGGGCTGGTATGAATGCAGCTATCTCCCTCTCCCTTGTGCTGAGTATCTTCAGGGTGGGGCCCTGCACCCGGCCTATGCTCATCACCCTGTACTCCCCGCTCTGCCTCACTGCGCTCATCAAGCCCCTTGAGAGGTTTATGCCCCACAGCCAGTCAAGTATGCTGCGCGCCTCCCCTGCATAAGCATTGTTGTAATCCAGCTCCTCCCTCTTGTCGTATGCCTCGGCAAGCTCATCTTCGGTGAGGGTGGAAAACCTCATCCTCTTACCGGTATTCTTGCCGCATGCGAACCTTATGATGTTGTAGCCGATTATGCTGCCCTCAGTATCAAAATCGCAGGAGTTCACATACTCCTGAGTCCTGCCTGCAAGGAATTTTATTACGTCAAGATACTTCTTTGTGTAATAAGCGCTTTTTTCAACCTGATATAGGGGAACCCACTCAACATCAAACACGGGGTAGCCTCCCCCGTTCTTTTCCTTCAGGGTGTAGACATGCCCAACTGCAGGAGCAACGTATATCTGCTCCCCTCCCCTGCTTACCTCGTAGTAGGCAACCCCGTTGAATGCCTTCCTCCTTGCATTGCTGTCCAGCGCCATTGCAACCCTCTGTGCAACGCGCGGCTTCTCGCATATAATAAGCACTGCCATATAAACACCTAGACTTTCTCAGTCTGCTCCCACATCTTCCTGAATTCGTCAATATACCTGTCAACAACATTCAACTCATAAGTCCTCATCCCGAATTCAATATTCCTCTCCAGGCTTGTTTTTGTTAAATTTGCAGAGGTGAACAGCACCTCCACCTCATCAACAATGAAGAACTTTGCGTGCACTACTGGATTTATACATATCGGTATGCCCGCCTTCTGCAGTCTCTCAACCATCGCCCCGTGGGATGCGTCACCCTCAAGCGCAGGCCTGCAGACTATCCTTATATCCAAATTCTTCTTCTTCAGCTCCTCAAGCCTCTCAAGTATTACATCAACACCCCATATCCAAGGAGATACAAGGTAAACGCTCACTTCCGCAAACTCCAGCATATCCATAATATTCTTCTTTATTTTCTCAGGCTCCAGAATCTCGCTCCTGCTCCTTCCAGAGGAGTAGCATGCGGAAAGCCTCAGCACTCTCTTATACCCTCCTTCCACAACCTTGTCTATCTTCCCAAGGGTCTGCTCCCTATACCTATCCCTTGCTTTTATGAAGGACTCATAAAGTATCCTCTCGTCAAGGCTCAGCCTGTCAAAGTTGAGGGAGTCAAGCCTCACTGCCTCAAGGTTCTTCTCGTCCCTGAGCTTGTATACCTCGTTGATTTTCTTCAGGTCGGCTTCAGATTTCTCCTCAAGCATGTCCCTGACATTGTTGGGCTCAATGCTCGCTCCTTTCAGGAGAAGCTTCTCCGCGTCCTCAAGAACGCTGCGGACCTCTCCTCTCATATGCTCCTCCATCTCACTGTAGAAGCTGTTGCCCATCTTCTCCAGATTCTTCGTTTCCTTCTCTCCGCTCCACAGTTTGAAGAGTTTTTCCTTTGGGTCCATCAATAGTAATTAAAGAACTTGTTAATAAAAAATAGTATGCAAGGATTAGTATGACCGTCCATATAGATCTAGCAACGAATAAGGGTACTGCTTGTAATAACAATTGTATATTCTGCGCCCCCGGACCAAGACAAAACAGTATCAAACCAGAAGAGGATACCCTACGGGTCAAATCAGAGCTTTATAAAAACAGATGTAAAAAACAGAAAGGAGTTCTTTTTGATTGTAATGGAGGTGAACCCACCACTAGGTCCGATATAATTGAAATTCTCTCATACGCAAAGGAACTTGGCTATAAGGAGATTCAGCTGCAGACCAACGGCAGAATGTTCTGCTACCCCGAATTCACAAAGAAGGTTGTTGATGCTGG
>JACCLG010000043.1 GCA_013425335.1 Microcaldota archaeon | reverse complement strand
GGGGCCTTACCTGCTTTCCATTTTCTTAAAGTTCCGTATCGTATACCCATAGTTCTTGAGAATTCCTTCAGCGTACTCTTATTTTGTATTAACAAAAATAGTGAATTTAGGCTATCTTGATGCAACTTTACGACTCGTTCTTGCATAATTAAGATTTGTTGCATCTCCTTTTTAAACGTTCGGTTAAGCGCTCTATAGAAAATATTATATATCCGTATATCCATACTTAATCTGTGGAAATATGGATTTGAAACTCTATAAGAGACCTATAAGTTCATTATCCGTGACAGGCGAGAGAGTCAGAGTGACCCCAGGAGTTGTGGCCAAGTTCTCGTCAGCTCTTTCTGACAGGATGGTCAACATATACTGCATTTCCATGGGGGAGTACTCCGTGAGCTTCTTCGTCGATGAGGCTGATATGGCAAAGGCAAGGGATGCTCTTGAGGAGATAGTCTCAAAGACATCCTCATTCGGAGCTCTTTCCATAATGAAGAATTTAGGCATGGTGACTGTGACTGGAACGGAATTCATGAACAAGCCGGGAGTAATTACAAAACTTGCAAGTGTGCTGAGCAACAAGAATATAAATATAGTCAGCGTGTCAACGAGCTTTGATTCTGCAGTCCTTATACTGAAGTGGGATGACTGCAAGAAAGCATACGATACAATAGGCAAGGATTTCAGGATTTAAACCTGTTTTACAATACGCAGATAAGCTTAGATGATGACTAGTTGCGGATTTTCAGGAAGGGGATATGAAGACTATGTTGTCTCCCCTGACGAGCATGGTGCCAAGCTTCCTCTTTACCTCGCCGTCCTCCAGCTGCTCGGCATTCTCGAGCACAATGTTCATATGCACATCATATGACGCCATGGTGCCCCTTACTTCCACTCCGCCCTTGAGCTTCAAAAGCACAGAGCCTCCAAGAGCTCCGTTCAGTAAGTCAAAAGGTCTTTTTTCTGTCATAGTTCACCTCTAAAAAACAACAAATATGTATCCCTTCCACAGTTTATAAAGCTTAGCTTTCTGCAACCCTCTTCACATAGCTCCTGGCGCGTTTCAACCTCTCATTCAGCGGAAGAGTCTTGTCAGAGAAGATTTCAGCAAGGCGGTCTCCAGTTTTGCCTTCGAAAAGAGGCCTGGGGTCAAAGTCAAACTTCCCGTAGTTTTTCTCATTGCAAAATGAGTAGAACGTCTGCGAGAACGTCGCTAGTTTTTCCTCACTGGTGACAACACGCGCCACCGATTCCATTGCGGTATATGACAGCTCGGTTCTCAGCTTCCCCAGCTCGAATATGTTGTCAAGCCAGAACTCCATATTTTTGGCTTTTGACTTTCTGATGCAGTTCACGGTTGACAGCCCATCCCAAACCATGCCAGTATAATTCATTATCTCACGTATTTTCTCAGGTCCTCCGTCTAAGAGAGTCGCGGTGGCAGCCACTCGCGGGTTTACACCGATACTCTTCAAGTTTTCCATTCTTTTCGTAAAAGCAGTGAGGTCTGCTTTGGAGTGTTTAGTGACGTAGAAATCTATTATGTCCTTGTCAATGTGCATTTTCTTCATTGTCTTGATACCCTTCGCCGCATCGTCGAATCTATCAGCATGCAGCCTCACAAATGAGAATGCATTTTCTGGCAAAACACCCGCATCGATTAGGCTCTTCGTTCTATCATGGAGTAATTTGATGGATTTAAACGCTGCAGTGCCCTCCGAGATTTCCATGCTGGGAAGGAATCTGATGGATCTAAATGCGTTGCCGGTCTCTTCTCCAATGATTTCTGAGTTATCTGCGGCAGGAAGGGATTTGATGGATTTAAACACGGCATTGCCACTATGTTCTTTGGGAGCATTGCCCTTGTTCTCTTTGCAGATTTCTGAGATTTCCTCGCGCGCATCTCCCGACCACTTCCAAAGGTCTGTTATGAAGTCAATTGTCTGACCTCTATGCTCGTAATCCATATTTTTGAGCTGACTGATTATTGCTTTTCTCTGGTCATGATCGAATGCCCGCCTAGCCAAAAAACGTTCGGTTTCCTTGAGCCAATCCTTTTTGGAAGCAAGAAGATCCTTAAGAGCCTCAGTGCGCATTTGTTCCTCCACGCTGTTCCAGATGCTCCAGACTTTCTTTTTGGAGGCCTCTGGAAGTTCAATATCTCTGAATGCATTAGGCGGTCTATCCAGCATGCGGCTCTCAAGCCATTCTGAGCCGAGCATTGCAATGCCCGCATCATCGCTTTTCATCATCCTCCTTGCGTATAGGTATAGGTTCCAAGGTGCCAGCCTATGCTCCTCGTCTCTTGTTTTTATGAAAACAGTCGGGTCCTCCAGTATCCTTCTTGCATTTTTAAGCGCGAAACTCGAGTTGGTAATAGAATACTTTTCAATGAGCTCCCACAATTCCGCGGCATTATTGCTGCGGGCTCTTTCCAAATCTCGAGATGGGATTTCCGCCAAACTTTCGTTGTCCTCTTTAGTTTTTTTCATATCGCTTGGCACCTTTTGAAGACTGCCAATATTATGAAGTTTTTAGTTTTAAAGCATGCGCCTTGGACAGGATTAGCTAGCGCGCATCGGCGAATATCACGATGTCGGCAGTCTTCTTGAGGGCAACGCTGAAGCCCGGGTCTGCGCCTATTACGATTGTCTCCTTCCCCTTCTCCTTTGCTTTCACTATCACCGGCCTGAAGTCAATGTCCCTCGTCATGAGGGCAATTATCTGGATGTTGGGGTTGAAAATCTGCTCGACTGCGTATACCGCCATTGTCACATCAACATCTCCTGTTGTTATGACCGGCTCATACCCCTGGTTTGTCACAGCCTCTATGAGCTTGTCAGAAGCATACTGGTCCAGGAAAACCTTGCATATCTTTATCCTTCCGTACTTCTCAACCTTCTTCTTAACTCCCTCCAGATCCACATTCACATCCTTCCTTATGACATTTGGCCCGTCGACTAGGAGGGCTATGTTCTTCTCCTCCCTCTGCTTCACGAACGACTTCAGTTTGTCAATCATTGCCATTCAGACCCCTCATGTTAAAGAGAGCTATGCAGCTCCTTGTAGTCGCTTTGGAAACCTCTTCAACCTCTAGCTCTTTGATGCCCGCAACCAGCTGGGCTGAGCCATTTACCTCCGAGGGCTCTTTTCCCAGGTAGGGAGCATCAGTTTCCAGCAGTAAGTTTTCAAGTGGTATGTGCTTAATTACCTTTTCCCTTGTCCTCGAAGGGACAGGCGGAACTGATATGAGAAAACCATGTTCTGCCGCGCGCTCTGCAACTGAGAGCGGCCCCGAGAAGCAGTGCAGCAGAACTCTCTCAGCACCTCTCTTCATCAGGGTGTCAAGCACCTCCTTCTCAGCGTCTCTTGAATGCACAACAATTGGGAGCTTCTCAGAAAGCGAGAATTCAAGGAAGAGCTCAAAGCACTCCTTTTGTTTTGACACCTCTGCCTGCGATTTGGCCCAGTGGAAATCCAGCCCCACCTCACCAACCCCTATTACCTTGTCTTTATTATCCCTGAGGGATGACAGCCCGGAGTCAAAGTTTTCCATGCTCATTGCTTCCTGAGGAGCTATTCCTATAACCGGAAATACGAAGCAGGGGTATTTCTGGGCTATCTCCATGGTTTTGCCAACACCCTTCAGGGAGCAGCCAGAGGTTATAATTGCCTTAACTCCGGATTTCAGAGCTTTGGAGACGACCTCATCATAATTCTTGAATGCATCCAGATGGCAGTGTGAGTCGATAAATTCCATAAGAATGTTTAAAAATTGAGAAGTTAAAAAAGGATAGGTAGGTGTTGGCAATGACGGATAAAACATTTGGAGTCATGAAAGACCTGAAAGTGGGGAAATACGTGCTTATAGAAGACATCCCGTGCAAGGTTGTGGAGATTGAGAGCTCGGCACCGGGCAAGCACGGTGCTGCAAAGATGAGGGTTACGGCAATGGGCATATTTGACGGGCAGAAGAAAACCCTGCTGAAACCGTCGGATGCAGACATTCAAATACCTGTGATTGAGAGGAAGATTGGCCAGGTGATATCCATCAGCGGGGATAGCGCTCAAGTAATGGACCTTGCCGATTACGGCACGTTTGACATTGCAATTCCGCAGGAGATGAGGAATGACATAGCTTCTGGAAAAGAAGTTGAGTATATGGAGAGCATGGGTAAAAAGATTTTGATGAGGGTGAGGGGTTGAACATGGATATTAAAATAACCGAGCAGAAGGATAATCCGATTCTGAAGAGAAAGGAGGTTAGGTTTATAGCCGGCTTTTCTGGCCCCACTCCGAGCAGGAGAGAGGTTAAGGAGTCGCTCTGCTCAAAGCTTGGCGCTGATGGCTCGCTTGCAGTAATAGATATTCTGGAGCAGGGATATGGCATACAGGAGTTGAAGGGGTATGCCAAACTCTATGCCGACAAGGAGGCAATGGGTATAGAGAGCAAGTACAAACTTGAGAGGGATGCCGGAGTCAAGAAGGAAAAGACCGAAGCAAAAGCTCCTGCAAAGGAGGAGAAGGGTGAGAAGAGTGGCGGAAAAGAAAAAAGTGAAGCAGTACAGGCCTAGGCGCTCATGCCCAAAATGCGGCAGCGGAGTACACCTTGCCGAGCACAAGGACAGGTTCGCCTGCGGGAAATGCGGCTATCTTGAGATGAAAAGGTAATAGGATGCAGAAGGAGAGGGCATTCCGCGCACTCAGTCTGCTTCTGTTTTTTGGCTCCATATTTGAGGTCTTAACAGTTCTGATAAGAAAATTGCCTTTGTTCGTG
>JACCLG010000033.1 GCA_013425335.1 Microcaldota archaeon | reverse complement strand
AGCATTGGTGCGCTCTCGAAAGCCGTGGTGTTCAGGGAGATGGCTGAAGCTTGATTACTTGTTGAGAGGAGGGCATCTGCCGCTATCTCGCTTGCGGATTTGGCTCTTGGGTAGATCGCAACCTCGTCAATTGTTCCTTTGAAGAACTGGGCTGTTCTTCCTCCTATCAATAGGGACATGGTATTTGTGCACAGTGTTCCAGATGCATCGGTACTGTTGTATAGCGTGCCGTTTATGTAAAGACTTAGCTTGCTACCGTTGTACGTCATTGCGACATGCGTCCAACCTAAAAATGTAGACCAAACAGGACCAGTTATTGAATAAATTGAACTCGTGTAGATATAAGCCATTATTCTATTTGTTGTGCAGTCATCCTGTATATCATAAGGATAGGTGCTCCCGCATACTCCCGTAGTTTTGTTTTTTGCAATAACTTTTGCGCATCCCCCTCCGCTAGTCTGAGTACTTGAGTGCGATATAACCCATGCCTCAATAGTGAAGTTGTTGACATCCACACTGCTCGAATCTGACGCTTCAGAGTAGGCAGTGCTTCCATCGAAACTCAGAGCATAGCCTGCCTTTCCTGAAGAATTCCACGTGGCACCACTTAGAGTTAAAGTGTTCCTGTTTCCAGAGCCGTCATAGGCTGCTGTGCCGCTCCCCTCATCGAAATGCCATGAGGCGGAACTACTTAGCGGTGAAAGCAGGTTTGCTTGGGTGGAATATGTCCCACTTATAAAGCTCTTATAATCGCTAAGGGCAGAACTCGGGTTTGTATAAGGCGATGGGAGCACATCCGATATGCTCAGAATTGTATTGGTAGAGTTGCTGCTTATATTCACTGAAAGCTGCAGGTAATCAAGCATGTCGCTTCTTACATCATCCATTGCGTACGCCACCTTCGTTATATTTCTTGCCTGAGCGAGATTCAGCTCATTCATCTGCAACATGTTTATGTAGAAAACTGAAAAGATTAGCAACACTGTGAAAAGCAGGATGAAAATCACTGAGAACAGGAATGCTTTTTTCATCTGTAGCACGCCTCCATTTTTGCCAAGTATTCCGAAAGGGTTCCATTGCTATTTGGTATGACAAAACTCCTCACAACAAGTGAGCGGCTCCCTGTGCAGTTGCAGTCTGCCCGCTGCGTCACAAGCAGGGGGGCATTTTGGGAGGAGTAGATTACTATGCCGGAACATACCGTTGAGGACAGGTTATTCAGGACTTCACGTATATCTGATGTGCGGGAGTAGTAGATTGAATTCTGCAGGGTGTGGTTTTTCTCGAGAGAGGCGAGAACATCGGAGCATACATCATCAAGCTCTGTGGTCCTCACCACAGAGTACTGGAATTTTGTTAGGACATGGTAGGTCAAAACGAATAGAATCGAGCATACTATTATTGCAAGAATTGCATCGAGTGTGAATATGAATGCTTTACCCAATCCAAACACCCAGAGTAAGTTTTACCAGCGAGTTATTTAACAGCGCAAACCTCTCTATGGATGCAGTGGTGTTAACAGCTGCATAGCTTGCGTTGTATGAGGTGGCTGAGGCGGTGTAGTTCGCACTGTATAAGGTATTTCCGCTCAAGGAGGTTATAGTGAAGTTGAACCCATAGCTCTGCCTGTTCAGCCCCAAAAATTTCGCCATGGCAGTGTAGTCGGAATCTGATGCTATCGCATCCGTATAATCTGCTGCTATTTCGCTTGCTGACTTTGCCCTTGAGTAGATTGCAACCTCGTCTATTGTTCCAATAAAGGAGTACTGAAGGTTAATAGAACGTAGACCTATAAGTAACTGCTGGCTGTTGGGGGTAGGAGTTACACTTTGCACGACGCTACCATCCAGTAGTCCATTTATGTAAAGTTTCAGAGTTGTCCCGTCTGCTGTGAATGCCACGTGGTACCATGTATTGAGTTGGGTTGCGCTTGCGCTTGTGACATTCTGATATGTTGTGCCATTCCCTATGCCGGCACGAATTTTACTGGAGCTATCTACCCAGATTTCATAGTTACTATCCTTGTCGCTATCACTATTTGCCTTGTTTAGCATCCATGTATCCAAGACACTCAATGCAGGTCTTGTGAACCACAGCTCAACTGTGAGGGGGCCGCTTATATTCAAACTATTTGAGCTACTTACACCTATGTACTGACCGCCAGTGAATTGCACTGCATTACCAAATTTCCCCGTAACCCAGTTTATCATTCCTGCGAATGTACCCGTATTTCCATTCCCTGAGCTGTCATAAATTGTTGTGCCGCTTCCCTCGTCAAAATGCCAGAGGGCGGATAGGGTTGATGCATTAGCATGCCCTCCCAGCAGCCTCATGAACTTAGTAACCTTTCCTGAGTCGAGGACATTCCTGCCGTTAGCCAGCCCTATGCTCCCAACAGTTGTCTCATTTATAGTGGTCAGAGTATTCCAGTTGGGGGGCACTCCATCGCTTTCCACCAACTGGCTCATGGCATTAGAGGCAGCTTCGTCTATCTCCCTCTTGTCCTCACTCGTTGAAATCATGCTTTGGACCCTCTCGCGCATTGCAAGCCATAGGGAGAATATGAATATCACTAGAACTATTGCAAAGATTATATCCTCGCTGAACAACTGCGCCTTTTTCATGCTCCAACCCATTAGGAAACCTTCGAGATATTTATTAATCCATTAATATTTGTTATGTTGAGTGTAGACTGGCCCGAGCCTGCGGACTTGGATATGTTGAATGCGGTTACGTTACTCGTTAGGATCGCAACACCTATGCTTCTGTTCTGCACTGAAATGGGCACTGAAAGGGACCAGAACACGTCCACCCTTCTCCCAGATGGCGTTATATTAAGGTAATAGGCGTCTCCTGTGTCTAAGCTTTCCGGTATGGCTACAAGATAGCTCGTCCCATTTAACATTGAAACTTTATTTATAACTCTTGAGACCATGCTTCCCACTCTCACTGCACTTACCCTGTCCTCAAGTATCCTATCCGATGCGCTCTCCAGTGCGAATACTTCAAACAGCTGCGCAAATATTAGGAAAGTGAATACGAGTATTACGAGGAAATCAAAACTTATCTGCCCTCTGTGCATAAGAATAGTTTATTGGTTCGGATATTAAAATGTAGTTGTGCTGCATCATTCATATGCTTCAGCTTGAGCTCACAAAGAAGTTCTTCCCGGCAATCACTCCGAAATTTTCAACTATTTTCAGCAGCCATGTGCCGACAGGGGAGGTTGAGTTCAGCATATAGACTCCAGTATACACGCCGGTCCCATTGTTGGGGTATAGTGAGGACTGGGTGAAGGCAGTTGAAGAGTTGGGGTATACGAAGTTAGTTGTGATATAGGAGTTGGTCAGCTGGTAGTTTGCATCATAGAGGCTAACTCTATAAAAGACTGCTCCACAGCTTGAGTAGCTGGCTGCATCCGTGCTTACGTTAGTCGTGAGGGTTATGGTGTAGCCCTGCGAAGCACCTGTTTGCGACTGGTAGCCTGTTTTGTTGGCTATGCAATACCATGTGTTGCCTCCAGTGGGCATGCTATTATTCCAGTATGTATAATTTTTACTGGATGAGTTATAAGTTGCTGAATAGTTTACTGCGTTTAAGTTCAGATAGACAGTTGCACCAGTTATCGGTGAACCGTCAGCAGCATTGGAGTAGTTGCAGTTGAAGGTTACATTCGTACTAGGCGCCTTGGGGCTTGCCGGAGTTGCGCTCTGTGTTAGGCTTGTTGAAATGGTGAACAGAGTGACTGTAAGGTTCGAGCTGTTTTGGCCATAGTTGCCTGCGTTATCTACCCCTCCCACAGTATAGTTATATGTCGCCCCAGTAGATAGGCTGCTATCATTGTAGTACACATTTGTGGTGTTTGCTACATTTGTTCCATTTCTCCATACCAGGTACTTTGCAACTCCGCTTCCTGAATCGGTTGATGCATCCCATGTTAGGTTCACCCACGTGGTCCCTGTAGAGGAATTTACGAGGTTCGTCACTTGGGAGGGCTGAACCAAATCTATCATTATAGTTTTGCTGTTTACCGCCTCATTGTTAGATATATTATCCGTGCTGTTATACCTGAAGTATGAAGTGTTCTGCACATTTATCTGGACTGCAGAAGAGTATGTTAAGGTGGGTGTGCATGAGTTGGTTGTATCATTGCAGTATTTCGTAGCATTACAGCCACTTGATGCATCCGAGCAGGACAGGGTGACGTTCACATAGGTTGAGTTTGTCCAACTGCCCCAGCTGTATGCTACACTGTCGTTCTTCACTGCAGATGCCGTTGTTGTAGGCGCAACGGAATCTATCTTGATGGTCTGGCTTTGGACTGCATTGACATTTCCTGCATTGTCGGTTGAGTTATAGCGGAAGTATGAAGTGTTCTGCACATTTATCTGGACTGCAGAAGAGTATGTTAAGGTGGGTGTGCATGAGTTGGTTGTATCATTGCAGTATTTCGTTATCTGGCATCCGCTTGTCGCATCCGAGCAGGATAAGGTGACGTTCACATAGGTTGAGTTTGTCCATTGCCCAAAGGTGTATGAAACGCTGTCGTTCTTCACTGCTGTTGCTCCAGTAGTAGGTGCAACTGTGTCTATTTTTATTATGTAATTCCCGCTAGTGTTTGAAGTTCCAGTTGAGTTCGTGCAGTTTATATACGCCCCCATCCATACGTCCGCACCATAGTTATAATAGATTGAGTTCACCGTGTTGTTAGTGACCGTATTAGTGTAATTTTTAAGTACGAATGTTCCCGAAACATTTGACCATAAAGAGCAGTTTGACATAGTGGCTGAAGACCAGAGAGGAGTGTAGTAGTGCGTTATTGCCTGCGTAGTGTTCCACACGTTATTTGAGGGGTATTTCCATGTGACGTTGAAGGAGTAGTTTGCCCCTGATGAAACTGTGAATGTGCTGCTCAGACCGTTATTTGGCGCCCCGTACTTGTTTGCGCTTGAGTCATAGATGAATATATAATAAGTATTTGTCCCAACATCGCCTGCCTGAGCAGTATAAGCACAGGAGGGATTTGAAGTTACTCCGGCTGTTGTATTCGAACACCACGTTCCAACTGTGCAGCCTGCTGATGTTGCTGCGTTTGTCTTGCAGGCATACATGGTTAATGTGTCCGAATCCCCGCCGTTTGCTGAGGTTGTGCTGATTTTTACTATACTGCCAACATTTACGGGGTTGGGGGCTGCGCTTGTTGAGCTTAGGGTTGGCTCTGAATTCTCACACCCATTTGTGAGGATTGAGTCAATATTATGCCAGGCAGGCGGGCCTGTGCTGCATGTATATGTGCAACCACCTGATGAATAGGTTGCGGTGCATGTTCCACCGCCACTGCAGCAGCATGCTGTGAAGTATATTGATTGGTCAAAATAGATGATTCCTGAATTCGGGGACCGGGATACTGGAGGTGCCGCTCCACAACCACCGCATGTGCCAGTGCACCCGCTTGTGGTGTAGAAGCAGGTCTTTGCGACCGAAGTTTGGGCTCTTGCATCACAGCTTGTCGTGTAACTCCGACAACTCGCATCCGAACAAGAAGGTGAGGTACCGCAAGCCGCACCAAACGCCTTGCATGCACACGTTGCGGAGCAGGGCGGCTGACTACTCTCCGTCCATGGGTTGTAATCTGCCACAGAGTGGACGGCAGCTGAAAAAAACAACAAAACAAATATCAAAATTTTCTTATTCATGGCAATCACTTGAAGCAACATGCAATGCAGCATTCTCCATATTCAACCACTCCTACAATCATATTACGGGCATGCCGTGATGTTAAATGACGTGCTGTTAGTTGTACCTGACTGATTGGCACCCAGCGTATAATTGCCAAGTGGATTCCCAGAGGGGTTCCAAGTGGTGTTGAAGTAGCCGGATTGGTTTGCCTGCACGGTTGTTGGGTATCCGCTCACTGAACTTCCGGATGAATTTGTTATGTTCAGGGTGACGGCACCCGCAGTCCAGCCGGAGCCGTTTATGTTCACTATTCTCGGCAGGGTGAAATTGGTTGAAGGTGTAAAGTAGCTGCTGTTCCTGAAGGTGTCTACGACAATGTAGGACACACCTGTCGGCACCTGAGTTCCGATAACATTCACATTCAAGTTGATTGTGTACGTTTCAGTGGTGTTGGTGTTAACGAGGATACTCCCGGAGTAGGATTTGAGGGATGTGTTTGAATAGGTCTGCGCTGTGACGAGCACATTGATTGTATTCTGTGTGCCTGAGGGGAACAGAACGAAATAGGTTGTGTCGAGGGTGACGTCAACAGTTCCGCCATAGGACCATTGAGTTGATAGAATCACGGCTACTGGGAACGTTCCTATATCTGTGAATGAAATGACGCTGCTTGTTGAATTGGATTGCGGCATAGAGATGGAGAGGGATGATGGGTTTATGCTAACGTACGAGCGGCCTATGAGGACATAGCCCTGTTTGGCAGTTACGTACACCCAGTAGCTGCCAGGTGTTGTAGGGAAGTCTGCGCCCTGAACAACTCTCATTGAAGTTTGGGTGTTTATGTCAGTTGTGCCTGAGCTTGATAGCACCCTGACATTTATCATTGTGTTGTTCACATAAACCCCGCTAGAGTCCACCCCTTCGGGTATGGTGATGTAAACCTTTCTCATCGCCCCAGCACCCTCAGAATAAACCTCAGATGCTGCACTTGAGAGGTCGTTGACAGTGGCTTTAGCTTGGGAGATTATGAGAGTCCTCTGGAACTGGGCGAGGTTTGTCTGGCTTGTTGAATATATCACCAGACCCGCGACGGTAATCATTGCAAGCAGAACAATCAGCTCAGTCGCTTCCTGACCTCTCGAGGCCATATAGTTAAGTTGCAGTTGTTATTTAAATTGATTACTTCTCACGACACTGTGAAATACATCACCACGGTTGCCCCTCCGATGTCATAGGCGGTTATTTTCCATGAGCCAGTTGGCGCATTTGAGGTCAGAGTGTAATTTCCTATGTAGACACCTGTCCCGTTATTTGCAGGGTATGTTCGCTCGCTCACAATAGCTGACGTAGTGTTGTAAACTCTCACCGTAACATTCGAGCTGACCAGCCCATCAGTTGAGTTGTACGATCTGATTTTGTAATATGTTATGTTGGTGGGGCCAGCCGCCAAGAAACTTGTGGATGGATTTGTGTATGCACTGTTGTTGTATGTGTCAATTGCCAAGTATGAAACACCTGAAGAAGTGGAGGGCGGGCTCACCACATTGACCACAATTGGTATGATTTCGCTCTCTGAGATGTTTGTCGTCACGCTCAGATAGCCGATGTGCAAGCCCTGTGAAGCATTGAGGTTTGCTCCTACACTGAGACTCACAGCTTGGGCACTGGAGCTGGTTGCAGGGAGGTTGAAACTCAAACTGCTTGTGCCGTTTACTGTTGCATTGATTTCAGAATCCGTCCAGACAAGATTCAGACTCACGTTCAGAGGCGATGCGCCGTTATTTGTTATGCTAATGTTTGCGCTGGTGGAATTGCTTGGGAATAGCTCAAAATATTCATTCAGAGGGGATACCTCAAGTGCGGTTCCCACCTGCACATAGCCCTGCCTGCTCACCACCCACACCCAGTAGCTGCCAGGTGTTGTAGGGAAGTACGACCCTCCCACAACCGGGAAGCCAGTTGGGGCGCTTATGTCGCTTGTGCCATTCTGGACATAGATTCCGATGGTGATTGCGGTGTTGGCTATGATTATTCTGTTTGGGTTCACCCTGTCTGGTATTGTTATGTATATCTTTCTCCTCGCTCCAACCCCCTCGTTGCTGACTTCAACCACCGCCCTTGCGAGCCTGTCAACCGTGTTCCTGGCTTCAGAAGTCTGCGACATCGATATGCTCTCATTTATCTTAGTCATGGCAAACTCGAAGATTATGAGCAACACTACCATGATGAGCGAGATTATCACGAGAAGCTCAACAGCGCTTTGGGCTTTCCTCATGCAGTTGATATTGGGTTTATGCAATTAAAAGCTTACAGTTTGATGCTAGTCGCCGCCAAACACCGGCTGCGAGGGGTATATCTCAATCCCCTGCGGGGTTATCTTCATCAGGTTCATCCTCATCTCGTGGGCAGCTCCCCTCAGCTTGACAACCTCCAGCGCGAACTCCTTTACTCCACTCTTTTTTATGGTGTGTATGGAGAGAAGACCATCTGCCAGGAACTCAACCCCAAACCGCGTTTTAACCTCCCCATCCTCTGTCCCCATCCCTTCAGAGGTGAGAAGAGTGGTGCAGCCCCATTTCCGCAGTATCTCCATAGTTTTGAGGAAAACCTGCCTCCTCCTGTATTCATCATTGTAGAGGAGCATGAAAGATGTTATGGAATCCATCACAACCCGCTGTATGCCATAGTCTCGGACCATGTCCTCTATTACTGCACCCTCGCTGATGAACCTGTCAACCTCGTGCGGTGGGTACTCAAGAAACACTATCTTTCTCTCTTTCTCCAGCTCAGCAAAATTCCATCCGAAGTTTAGCATGTGCTTGAATACGCTTTCCTTCTGCTCTTCAAAAGTGATGTATAAGCCCGGCTCGTTGTACTTGGTCGCCCCGTTGTATAGAAACTGTAGGGAGAGTATGGTCTTCCCGGAGCCGGCTGCGCCGCTCACTATGATAACACTTTTTCTCTCAAACCCGCCATCTATCATGGAGTCCAGCCCAGGTATGTCCGTCTTCACCTTCTCCTCCTTGGCAGGTTCAGGGATGTTTGCAAAAGATGCGGCGGAGTAGTCCACTGCGTCTATGTCTCCTTCTTCTCCCATAGAATTACCTTAACGCTTCAACTCCCTTATCCGTTATCTTAAGTTCAACCTTTCCGCTTGACCTGAGTTGGGATGAGCTGATGAACCATCTCCCATCCTCGAACTTCACTTCTATGATGCCATCCATCATGTGCTCAAGCGTTGCAACCACATCGGATTGGTGCATTCCCTCCTCTATCATGAAAAGCGTGGTCATTCCCGAATCCTTGAGGCGGGCTCCCAGCACCTGGCAGAATTTATAAACTATGCTTGGAGTGTTGTATATGAGGAGGGTTGAAAGGCTCTGGAATACCACCCTCCCGAGCGGGGACAATTTGTTTGCCGCATATGTTGCCTGGTTTATGCTGAGGGACAAATCATCAAGCGAAGAGGGGCCTGAAACGCGTATATCCTTCCTCTCAATAGGCTTTTTTTCAAGTGCCCATGAGTAGCAGTCAACAAACCAGAGCTTTTTGTTTGTATAGTCTGAGAACTTCCAGCCGAACGAGCCAGCCCTTGCCTCTATCTCGCTTGGCGCTATGTCTGTTGTGACATATATCGCTGGTTGCTGCGATGTGAGACCCTCGTTTATGTAGTGCGCAGCGAATATATTCTTCTCAGGCCTTGGCGGAGTGATAAATAAGAGATTGCTCCTTTCGGGCAGCTCTCCAACTGCATCTACCAGATTTGGAATTCCAAACTTCATCCTAACACCAGAGTATAGATGGCTCAACTAGATATTTATACTTGATGCTTTTTGAAAGAGCTCAGCGCTCCCTCCTGCCCTCTATGAACTCCTCCAGCATCTCCTTCGCGACATAGTCCGGGTACTGGATTGGGGGGACCTTGAAGAAATAAGCAGAAGGTGACACGAGGGCGCCCCCTATCTTCCTGTCCATGGCCAGCTTGCAGCACCTTACGGCATCCACCATTACCCCTGCTGAGACAGACTTGTCATCAACATCCAGCTTCACATCAAGTTGAACGGATATATCGCCAAAGCTCCTCCCCTCGAACCTCATGCTTGCTATCTTTCTTGTCCCGAGCCAGGGGACGTAATCACTCGGCCCTATCTTTATGTTGTACTCGTCAAGTCTCTTCTCCTCAAGCACAGACTGCACAGTCTCAGTCTTGCTTATCCTCTTGTACTTCAGCCTGCTCTCCTCAAGCAGGTTTAGAAAATCTGTGTTGCCTCCAAAATTGAGCTGGTACATTCTGTCCAGGGCAGTGCCCCTGTCCTTGAACAGCCTTGCGAGCGTCCTGGAGAGCACTGAAGCTCCCAGCTGCCCCTTTATATCATCCCCTAGGATAGGAAGCTTCTTCTTCTCAAACCTGCTGGCAAACTCACCCGAAGCAAGGAATTCGGGAATTGCATTTATGAACCCGCAGCCAGCATCCAGAGCTGCCTGCGCGTAGAATCGTGAGGCATCGTATGAGCCCACTGGGAGGTAGTTTATGACGACATGGGCTTTTGAGCTTTTTATCACATTCATTACATCAACCGGTTTCTGGTTGGGGTCCACTGAGACTGCCTTCTTGAGATAATCCCCAATTCCATCGAGCACCGGTCCTTTCTCCACTCTTACTCCAGCCTTGGGAACTTCTGCCAGCTTCACTGCATTGTTTGGCTCCTGAAATATTGCCTTGCTCAAATCCTTACCAACCTTCCTCCTGTCAACATCAAATGCAGCCACAAAATCTATATCCTCTACTTTATACCCGCCCAGCATCACATGCATGATTCCGGGTATGTCCTTCTCCTTCCTCCCCCGGTAATACTCAACTGCCTGAACCAGGAAAGATGAGCAGTTACCGACTCCGACAAGAGCAACTCGTATTTTTCCCAAGTGTATCACCATATTTTAGTTTTTTATAAATATTTTATAAAACAATATATATTTAAGGCTTTCATATATAACTTATGGAAGATAGCAGGGCAATGCTGAGGCTGAGGAAGAGCCTCACCAAAGGCAACCTCTGGCTGTATGTGCTCTCAAAGCTCGGCAGGGGCAAGCTGTACGCCTACGGACTAAGGAAGGAGATGGAGAAAGAGTTCGGGTGGAGCCACGGGCTCATAACAAGCTATGTTGTGCTCTACAAGCTTGAGAATGAGGGGTTGATATGTTCCACGTTTGAAGGGAGGAGGAAGTATTACCGGATAACTAAAAAAGGAGCTGCGGAGATTAAGAAAGCCAAGGCATACCTTCGGCAGCTAGCGGGAAG
>JACCLG010000010.1 GCA_013425335.1 Microcaldota archaeon | reverse complement strand
CTCGAGCAATTTTAAATCTGCCACTTCATTAGCTCCGCTTAGAACCAACAAAACGCTCATTGAATTCCCAGATAGCCAACTCTCGATTTTTGCGTTTGGTCTGGAATCATATAGCTTCTTGAAGCTTTGTGAGTGCGCCGCTGGCGATAGGCCAACTTCCCGACCTTTTCGTATGATCAAGCCTTTCTCCTCCAGCTTGTTCAGTACTCTGGAAACAAAACTGTTCTTCTTTCCAAGAGTTTCCACAAGTTGGCCGGCGTTAAGACTACCAAAGCAAAGCTCCTCAAGTGCCAATACCTCATTTTCGCTTAAATTTAACCACATGATAAAAATATAGTTAAATAAGTATATAAATTTAACTATTTATTTACTTTAGAATATACTAATTTTACCGCTAAATTCGTTATTTACCATAATATAGAGGGAAAGCCCACATGCTTCAGCGGTGGTAGTCTATATCTCCCAGTACCTTTTCTTCTCCTTAATTTCTTCCCCGCTTCTTTTTTTCATCTCTTTTGCTATCTTTGCAGCACCAGGAGTTGGGTAATCTTCATTCAGGCATGCCATGCACAGATGCTCCTTTCCAATCCCTATTGCATCAACCAAACCTTCAATGGTCTGGTAACCCAGAGAATCCGCCCTGAGAATCTTCCTTATCTCCTCAACATTGCCGTTGCACCTGAAGGCAATCAACTCGGAGTGGCTTGAAATATCTATGCCGTAGAAGCATGGGGAGATGATTGGCGGGCATGTTATCCTCACATGAACCTCCTTTGCCCCGGCGTCCTTCAGCAGCTTCACCAGTTTGTTTGTTGTAGTCCCCCTTACTATGCTGTCATCAATGACGATAACTCTCTTCCCCTTAAGAATAGTCTTCAGCGGGTTGAGCTTCTTCTTTATTGCATCGTCCCTTATGCTCTGCTCCGGCATTATGAATGTTCGCATGATATACCTGTTCTTTATCAATCCTTCCTCCACCTTTATGCCGCTCTCCCTTGAGAATCCCTCTGCTGCAGGCCTTGAGGTGTCGGGCACAGGTATGATAACATCTGCATTTGCCGGGTGGGATTTTGCGAGGTTCTTTCCAAGCTCCACTCTGATATTGTATACGCTGCCTGCATCAAGGATGGAGTCGGGCCTTGAGAAATAAACATATTCGAACATGCAGTGCCTCTTCGCACTTTTCGCAACAAGCCTCCTCTCAACTCCTTTTTCATTTACGAGTATTGCCTCGCCGGGCTTCACCTGCTCTGTAAGCTCAACGTCGTTTATGTCAAGCGCAACGCTCTCGGATGCAAATATTATGCAGTCCTCATTCCTTCCGAAGCATAGAGGCCTGAATCCATTCGGGTCCCGGAAGGCAATAAGCTCACCTCTTCCGGTTAAAATAACCTCGCAGTATGCCCCCTCAAGCCTCTTCATAACCTTTGCTACTGCCTGGAAAATATCCTCTGTTCTGTTCAACTCATCTGCCAAAACCTTCAGAATTATCTCTGAATCGCAGCCTGAAATAATTGGCGTCCCTCCGCTGTTCAGCTCATCCTTCAGTGCAGTGAAGTTGACTAAGTTTCCGTTGTGGGCGATTGCTAAGCCCTCCCTCGGCAGGTCAACTTTGAACGGCTGTGCATCCCTCAAGGAAGAGCTTCCACAAGTGGGATACCTGACGCTTCCTATCCCAACCGTGCCTTTCATCGCAAGCAGGTCATCCTCTGAAAATACATCCGAAGTGAGCCCCATGCCCTTCTTCAGGTGAATCTGCTTCCCGTCAAAAGTTGCAATCCCTGCGCTGTCCTGCCCCCTGTGCTGTATCGCTATGAGCCCGTTGTATACCAATGGGGCAACCTCATCCTTCCTAAATGAGTAAATTCCAAACACTCCGCATGCTTCTCGTCCTTCCATTCATTCACCTCGTCAATCTGCAGAAAAAGAATAGCTTGCTCCCATAAATTATTGATGATATCACATATTTAAATTGATTGGTTTTTGAAGAGTTAGTTATTTAATTGGTAAATGTCAAAATTAAATCATGAAAGCAACAACTGCAGCATTTGTGCTTCTCATCCTATCTTCGTTTCTCTTCGGAGCAAGCGCTTCTGCCGTAAACCTCTTCGTCTCAGATTACATAGGTGAGAACGAGACATTCACGAAGATTCCTTTCAACCTCTCTGATGCCCAGTACTACATTATCAATGTAAAAGAGCCGTCTCTAATACTCCGTGTTCCGCCAAACGGAAGCATAGCAATACTTACAGAGAAGCCTGTCATCAGGGATGCTCTTCTAGGCTATTACGCACTGCAGGGAATTACAACTGACGAGTTGAAGCTTAACCAGAGTTATGTCGATGAACTGCTTTCCCTTGTGGATTCCTACAACGGAACAAGAGCAAAGGAGTTTGAGTGCAAAACTTATATAGGTATAGACCGCTTCCCATGCTTCGACCTGGACAGTTGCTGGAGGGCCTGCTATACCCCAATATGCCAGCAGCTGAAAATAGGCTCGGGAAGGCCCTTCCTTGAGTTATTGTGGTCGTTCTCAAACCAAAGTTCGTATATTGATTCAAACATATCGGCATTCGCTGGCGAGGTGAGTTCAACCTCGGAATTCACCAGCACCGGGCAGGTCGACCATCTGGTTGCAATGCTTGATAACATGAAAAACATCTCAATAACAATAAACAACAATGACATGTTCAACCCCATGGCCCTGGGGTTCTGCCATCTGGTGGATTACAACCTCACTTACCTCACTCAGGCAAAAATAAACCTTCTCACAAAACGCGATCAGATACTGCCCCTGCTCACGCTGGACGATGCAAGCGATGCCTTATACAACAACACCCTGCAGAGAATCTCGCTGAAAGCCAAGTTCAAAACAGACAAACTCTGCGCAGGCCTCATTTCAAACAACTCAAAAGAGGTCTCTTCACTCAAGGCAAACATCTCAAACCTGAACACTTCCGGCATGGTGAATAGACTTCATGAGCTTGAGAATGCAGGCAAGCTTGAAGGATGCAGCAAGATGGATGAAACGCACATACTGGCTGCGGAGTTGAATTACTCAAACCTCTCACAGGAGGCAATTGCCTATTCCGGGAAACTTAAAGAAGTGATAATGCTTAGGAATGAGGCGAACTCCACCCTTGCAGGCATGCAGGGAGACTTTCTGCTCTACTTCAGACTCGGTGAGTTCACCTCCAGGTTCAGCCAGCTTAATGCAGGAATTGACTCTGCCGACCTCTCCCAGCTCTCTTCTCTGAAAACCCAGTTTGGGGAGTTCAAAGCTGAGCTTGACAGCGCAAACAGCAACAAGCCAGTTCTTTTCATATCAAGTATTGTAACCTCATCCTTATGCCTGATACTCGTGGTTTTAGTGCTGGTTATATTCTTCGTAATAATGTTCAAAAAGAAGAAAAAATTAACTAGATAAAACTAAAGTTAGTTATATAAAATACATGATATTGCCCAAATGCTCCTAGATACATTGATACATTATTAGTATATGTATTACCGCAGGCGCACCATAACATTTAAATATACGTAATGCCCCAATAATATCTGTTCGTTTTTGGCCATGAGGTGGACAAGTGCATCATAGGTATAGCATAACTCTATTATATCCGGTGCATAACGCCTATTTTTGGCACTCTAAATGTAGGAGGATGAGAATATGAAAACAAAAACATGTAGTCGGGAGAGTATACTGTGCAACTTCTCCTCAAAGAGATTCCTGTTTTCATTCATCCTCATGCTCGTGTTTTTGACCCTTAGCGTAAGCGCTCTCTCTGTCATTGTTACCAACCCATCCGGTAGCGCTGAGAATATTGCGGTCACGCTTTATGGCTCCAACGACATAAACGGCACATACGACGTTGTAGGAAGCGTTCTGACAGACTCCAGCGGGCTTGCAACTCTGCCCGATACGACATTGCAGTATGTTTACTTAGAAGTTTCAAAGTATGATTACAAGTCCGATTACCCAACTTATGATGTTGGTACTTATTCAGACGTTTTGGACAAGAACGTTATTGAGTTCTCTACATTGTCAAACCCGCTTTCTTTAACTCTCAATGTTGTTCCTAATATCTGGACTGACAAGGGCGAGTACAGGTCCGGTGAAACGGTTCATATATACGGTTCATCAATTGATGCTCAGACAATCACCCTCTCTACAACTCAGGGAGGCTTTCCTGTAGACTACCAACAGAATGTGAATGTAATTAACGGAGCTTTTGAGACAAGCTTTGTGCTTGTCAATGGAGTTGCTGATATCTACACAGTTACTGCTTCAGATGGTTCCACGGTTGTTGCAACGACAACATTCGGTGACTGCCCAGATGTTGTGTGTGTTGTTTTAAATGCAACTGATGATGCTTCGGTTCAAAGACGCGATCATGATCACAACTATGGACAGGACGATACACTTCACACAAAACACCAAGATATATCCGGAACAGATGATGACCGAAGAACATATCTAAAGTTTAATCTCTCATCTATACCTAACGGCACAACTATAACTTCGGCTACACTTAGGCTATATACACAGGGCGATTATAGTGGCACAACAGTATATACATATCTTGTTTCAAATGATACTTGGGTTGAGGGAAGTTGCACGGACAGTTCAAGTTCATGCGGAGGAGGAATAAAATGGGATACTATGCCTACTCCTACATCGACAATGTGCGGTTCAACCTCCCTGGGTGCTACTCAGCGCTATTATAACTGGTCTGTAACTTCTTGTGTGCAAGGAGAGTACGCAGGTGACAAGAAAATAAGTTTCCTTGCAAATGTAAATGAGAGCGGCAGTTACCAGCATGGTGACTACTACAGCGAAGAGCGGACCGGTACGAGCCGAGATCCGAAGTTGGAAGTATGCTATGAAAATCATACTATTGTCTGCGGTGACGGCGTGGTCGAAGGAAGCGAACAATGCGACATGAATCAGGCTGGCGGATGGGACCCATGCTGTGACAGCAGCACATGTCAGTTCAAAACAAATTCTAATGTATGCAGAGCAGCTTCAGGTGACTGCGATGTTGCTGAGTACTGCACCGGCTCGAGCGCAACCTGTCCTGCTGATTCAGTTCGACCGAATACGTATGTATGCAGACCAGTTGCGGGAACATGCGACAAGCAGGAGAAATGCGACGGATCAAATAAGACTTGTCCAACAGATGCCTTCCAGCAACGTGGTTTTTCTTGCGGTACATGCCAAACATGCGATGGTTCCGGCTCTTGCAGTGTGATGCCAAACGATGATACCAACTGCGGAACTATAGACTGCGATGCACTTGATACTACTTGCAGAAATTACAATGATATAATAACCAACAGATGCAAGTCTCTTGGTGCTTGCAAGACTCCGAACTCTGCGGACTGCACTGATTTCGCAAATGCGCCAATTACTACGGATTGTAATGATAACCAAGGATGCACCGCCCCAGACAAATGTGACGGGCAGGGTAACTGCGCTAGCACACCAGTAAACTGCTCGGGTAACAATTTCCTAGGCATAGCATCATGCAACAACAACCCAGATAACATTCCGTTCACATGGGATTACAGATGCGGCTTCACAAGCGTATGTGTTAATGACAGTTCAACCACATACCACTGCACGACTGGTGACCCCACAATAACCAGCGCATGCAATGTATCATGCGGGGCCCTGTGTATCCAAAACTCAGACTGCAGCAACAAATGCATAGGCGATATCAGATACTGGAGCGGCACTTGCAACTACACCTGCTCATGTTCTTACCAGAATACCGAAAACTGCAGCACTCTGAACGGCATGCATGACAACTTCTGCTGGTATGCTGCATCATGCAGTCCGAATACATGCAACCATAACGAGCAGTACTGCCCTGCTCCGGGAACGAGCACAAATGGAACATGCTACTGGGGAACTCAGGGATGCACAGAGAACGGATGCTCGCTTTTCCACAGGGAGCAGACTTGCTATGATACATGCAATGCAACAAACGGCCCAATTGACACAAGCGGACCATATGTCCCTGTCGACTCTATAAATGTTTATCCAAATCCCGCCGGGCCTCAGTGTCTTAACAACGCGACAGTCAATGCAACTGCAGTAGAAAGTTGCTCGCATATACATGACGCAGAATACTTTGTTTATCTGGCAGCAGACGTACATACCACATGCCAAATTGGTGGAACCGATGTGAAACACGGCAAGATGTTCGCAATAGACGGAACATATAACGACGACCAAGTTGAGAATATCACCGGAACATTCGATGTTGGCGGTTTGTTTGACGGAGGCGGATACCAGATATGCCTCAAGGCGCAGAATGACAACGGTACTTGGGGAGCATGCAACTGCTCAAGGCTTGAGATTGACAACATGCACCCATTGCTCATAAATAATACCAACTCACCGACCATCCTAGGCGCCCACTGGACTGATTCAAAAGGATACTGGGTATGCGCTGACAACTTCACTTACCAGGGTTACTTCTGCGACCAGAATGACCAGTCATGCATTGCAGGAGCAGAATACTTTGTCGTTCCTCCGATGAGCTTCAACCAAGTGGCAGGAACAGGTTTATCGATGCTGCCCTCAGATGGTCATTTCAGTGAGCCTCAGACTACATGTGACTGGGCGAATGCAACTGTGGTAAACACACAATATACAGAGGGAGCCCATGCAGTTAAATCAGAGGCAATTGACTGCGCTTGCAACTGGGGCAAGTTTCTGTTCCTGAATCCGATATACTTTGTTATTGACAGGACTCCTCCAGTGACAAGCAAGACAGTCGGCGAGCCGAAGATTGCGTGCGACGGGAGTGTACAGGAGCTAATCGGCGATACTAACCCGCCATGCTGGTTCATCAACACTTCTACGAAGATAAACCTCTCAGCTCATGATGTTGACAACTCATTGGATGGAAACTACTCGAATACTGTAATAGTATACTACAGATACAGGATCAAGCAGAATTACAGCGACAATTGGGGCGAATGGACAAGCTGGACTCAATACACCACGCCGTTCTCGTTCCCAGAGGATTCGCTGCATGAATTGGAGTACTACTCAGCTGACAGATGCGGAAACAACGAGACTCATCACTTTGAATATGACATAGTTGACACAAAGCCGCCTATAACAACCAAGACGCTTGGAACTCCAAAGATTGAATGCTCGGCAAACGACAAATCAAACTACGGCTTCAGCGACTGTTCGTATGTGAACCAGAATACAAACATACACCTGTCATGCACAGACCAACTGCCACATCCAGTCGACCATGCAGTATTATACTATAAGATTGAATGGAAGCAGAACTGGAGCGACAGCTGGACACAGATAGGCACCGGATCCTCAGGCTCTGACATTGACATGTCCTACAACAGGGATTCCTACCACAAGCTCACATACTGGTGTGTGGACCTGCTGAACAACACTGAGTCAATGCACACTGAGCTTGACATAGTAGATACCCAACCTCCAATTTCAAACAAGACGCTCGGCACTCCGAAGTACAACTGCTCAGGTTCGGAGCCTTCGCTATACTACGGCGGTACGCAACCAACAGATGGCTGCTACTATGTGACCTCCAACACTTCGATAACACTCACATGCGCAGACCAGAACCCGCACCCAGTCGATAACGTATCCATATATTACAGATACTACCTATACGGAAATACAGCTCCGGCTTACACCGCAGTTAACAGCAACACATTCACCTTTACCTACCCAGCAGATTCGGCCCATGTGCTTGAATGGTACTGCACCGACCAGCTAAACAACTTAGAAACGACTCATAAGGAATTTGACATAGTTGACAACAAGGCACCGGATGTCTGGAAGACAGTTGGAAATCCAAAGGTTGCTGGAGATGGGTTCACATGGATAACCAACAACACCCCGATAGATATTTACTGCTCAGACCAGCAGCCGCATCCAGTCGACCATGCCAACATATGGTACAGATACAAGGTTGACAACGGAAGCTGGACAGCTTGGGAAGACCTTGTGGCAGTTGAGTCCCACAAGCAAATAAAGTTCACTGAAGACTCAGTTCATACACTGCAATACTACTGCGAGGATGCACTTGGCAATTCAAACGGAACAATGGCAAACCCATACCAGGAGATTGACAGAGTTGACACAACACCTCCAGTCACAAACAAGACATACGGAACTCCATTCTACACGAATGGAAATGCAGACTGGATAGCATCACAGACACCGATACACCTCAATGCAGTTGACGGCGGAGCAATATGCGCGGTTGGAGTAAACAATACGCATTACAGATGGACGCTTGTTAATGACAGCTACTGCGAAAACGATGCACTTTGCCAGCAGTATGGCGGAGTTATTGACAAGTCATGGGATACCGCATCACCGCAGCTGTTCAATATAAACGAGGACTCATGCCACCTGATTGAATTCTATTCAGTGGATAACCTTGGAAACGCAGAGCCAGTGAAGAGGCAGTGCGTGTATGTTGATACACAGGCACCAAATGTTACCAAGACTGTAGGAGAACCAAAGATACCTTATAGAGATGGATCTGCACAGTTTAGTGACGCATACGATGTAATAGACCCCGAATGGTATGTAAACCAGACTACTGCTATAACACTCACATGCACAGATCTACAACCGCACCCAGTCGGAGGGGAAGAGATTTATTATAAATACTATGTTGATGGTGCACTCACACAAAACTGGACACAATATGCAGGACCATTCCATTACAACGAAGACACCAACCACGAGCTCTACTACTACTGCAAAGATAGATTTAACAACACAAGCCCAGTCCATGTTGAACTGGACATTGTCGACTCGCAGCCGCCAGTCTCAAATAAGACAGTCGGCACTCCAAAGAAACAGGTTGACTGCAGTAGCGTGGACAGCAGCACATACACGGACGGATGCTACTACGTGACATCACAAAGCGGTGTTGGAATTACTTGCAACGATCAAGAACCTCATCCAGTCTACGGACAGAGAATCTACTACAAGATAGACTGGAAGAACGAGAGCGGTGATACATGGCAGGAAGGACAGTGGATTAACAGTGGTGCAGGCAGAACACACATCGACTTTGAGAACGATTCATACCACAGGCTTTCTTGGTACTGCGTTGACGGATTGAACAACACAGAGGCAACTCATACTGAACTTGACATAGTCGACAACAAGCCGCCCGTCCTCACAAAGACGGTTGGCGATCCAAGGCACACATGCGAAGTTCAGGATGAATGCGATTACTACATAACTAAGAACACCAACATCACTCTGACATGCATTGACCAACTACCGCACCCAGTGAACAACGTGACAATCCACTACAAGTGGATTCTGAATGATGTTGAGGGACAGTGGGTAGATTACAACGGGGAGAGCATAACATTCAACTTCCCAGAGGATTCACGCCACACGCTGCTCTATTACTGCGAGGATGAGCTAGGAAATTCGGTTAGGGACAGCGAAGTTGACATAGTAGACACTCAGCCGCCTGAAACTACAAAGGTAGTCGTGGGCCCGCAGGTTAAATGCGACATAGAAGACCCGACAGGATGCGACTATTACCTGAACCAGTCAAGCAGGGTACAGCTAAGATGCGCAGACCTAGACCCGCACCCAGTTGACCACGTTACCGTATTCTACAAAGTAGACTGGAAGAATGAGAGCGGAGATGCTTGGCAGGAAGGCAGCTGGACTGACGCAAATGGTAACTACATAGAAATAGGCTACAACGACTCATACCACAGGCTCAGCTGGTACTGCGTTGACACACTGAACAACAGAGAGGCAACTCACACTGAGCTTGACATAGTTGACACTCAGCCGCCTATCATAACAAAGGTTGTTGGTGACCCGAAGGTTGACTGCAGCAATGAAGACCCAACACAATGCCACTACTGGATAACCCAGAATACCCCGATAACACTCACATGCGCAGACCAGAACCCGCACCCAGTTAATAATGTAACAATATACTACAAGTACAGAGTTGATGAAAACGAAAAATGGAATGAGTTCAGCCACAACGGCCCGGAAGTGACATTCAACTTCCCAGAGGACTCTGTGCACTACCTGGGATACTACTGCATTGATGCGCTCGGGAACGAGGGTGACCATTACTTAGAAATCGACAGAGTAGACACAACACCTCCAGTCACAAACAAGACATACGGAACTCCATTCTTCACAACTGACGGGATGGAATGGATCAACTCATCCACCTCAGTAACACTCTCAGCGGTTGACGGCGGAGAGATATGCCATGTTGGAGTGAACAAGACATACTGGAGAAACACACTGCTTGAGGACCCCGAGTACTGCTCTTCACAGAAAGCATGTATGAGAGCAGAGGGTACCGGAGAATTTGTCGAATACACCGCTCCATTCTACAAGCCAGAGGACTCCTGCCACCTTATTGAGTTCTACTCAGTTGATGCGCTAGGAAACAATGAGGAGACACAGAGACAGTGCGTCTATGTTGACAACAAAGCACCAATTTCAAACAAGACAGTTGGCGATCCAAAGAAACAGGTTGACTGCAGTAGCGTGGACAGCGGCACATACACAAACGGATGCTACTATACAACACCAAGTACACCAGTAAACATAACATGCATTGATCAGGATCCGCACCCGGTTGAAAGAGTATCAATCTTCTACAAGGTAGACTGGAAGAACGAGAGCGGAGATGCTTGGCAGGAAGGCTCTTGGAATTACCAAGCAGCTGGTGAACTGTCAGTTTCCTTCCTCCTAAACAACGACTCATACCACAGGCTCAGCTGGTACTGTGTTGACAAATTGAACAACACCGAGTCAACCCATACCGAGTTGGACATAGTCGACAACAAGCCGCCAGTAATAAACAAGACACTTGGAGAGCCAAAGCACGCATGTGAAGGAAAGGAAGAGTGCGATTACTACATAACTAAGAACACCAACATCACTCTGACATGCATTGACCAGCTTCCGCACCCAGTGAACAACGTGACAATATACTACGACTACAGCGTTGATGGTGAAAACTGGAACAGGTCAAGCTACAACGGCCCAGAAGTGACATTCACATACCCAACTGACTCACGACACCACCTGGAATACTGGTGTGTTGACGAGCTTGGAAACACAGCAGAGAAACAGTACGAGGACGACATAGTTGACACTCAGGCTCCGAACACCATAAAGATGATTGGAAATCCAAAGATTCAGGGAGATGGGTTCACTTGGGTAACTTCACAGACTCCGATAACATTAAAATGCAACGACCAACTACCGCACCCAGTTGACCACTCCATGATATGGTACAGGTACAGAGTTGATGGCGGAAACTGGACAGACTGGATTGACACCACTATATACGAGGACAACAAGACAATATACTTCCCAGAGGACTCAGTTCATGAGCTCCAATACTACTGTGTTGACGCATTGAACAACACTGAAGTGATAAACAATGAGACTGACAAGGTAGACAACACACCGCCAGTCACAACCAAGATAATAACTGGATGCCACACTCCATGCAACCCAGGAGAGGGATGTGACTACTGGGTTGGAGAGGATACTTCAATTGGCTTCACGGCTCTTGACGGAGGGTCAATCTGCAATGTCAGCGTTGACTACACCAAGTACCAACACAAGTATGACAACCATGGCTGGAGTGGATGGAACATTTACAACCCAAGCCACAACATAACATTCGGTCATAGTGGCTATGACGACGAAGGGCATTACTACTTCCAGTACTACAGCAAAGACAAACTCGGGAATGCAGAAGTGAAGCACAACGAGACAGACATATACGATAACCAACCCCCGTTCGGGTTTGTCCTGAACCCGGTGTCAGGGCACATATACCATGACGGAGAGACATTCACAGTGTATGCACCTGCATCAGACGAAGGCTACCCCCCAAGCGGAATAGCAACCTGTCAGTTCTATGCAATTGACATAAACTACGAGGGAATAAACCAGAGCCAGATACACACAGAAGAACAGTATGAGCATGCGCTGCAACTCAACCATGTCAACTACACCCTGGTATACCTAGGAGCTGTTCCATACGTGAACGGAGTGTGCAAGGGCTTGCTGACAATACCAAACCCAAGCAACCTCACAGACAAGGCCTACCTCATGATAAAGCTCACAGACAGGAGCTGCAACGAGTGGTTCAGCTATGCAAAGGACGACCTTGAGTACGGAAGGAAGATAATAATGGACTTTGACAACGAGGCACCGAGGGTTATCATAACAGACCGCGATGGACTGCTAGACGAAGGAATTGTTGAGGATAACCACCACTTCGTGGTGCATGCCAATGTCACAGACTACAACTCCGGAGCAAGTGAGTGCTGGGCAGACCTGTACCAGGTAATACCTTGCGAGGAATGCCAGAGCAACCTTGAGTTCGTCAAGCTGTATCCGGGAGTCATGAACGGCGATTACCAATGTACAGTCGACGGAGTTCTGCCAAACCAACTTGAGGATGGCACATACCAGCTCACAGTCTCAGCCAGGGATGGTGAGTTCAACATTGGAAATGACTCAGTGAGATTCCTTGTGGACGGAACGCCTCCAGTAAAGGCATTGTATCTGCCAACTTCAGGAGGAGTATACGGGCCGAACACCGGTATTCCAATAAAGATTGGCATGAATGATGAAACCGCGGGAGTCGACCCAAGCACAGTGCAGTACAGAATATACGCCCCAGGAGTAGACTTAGATGCAATATATGTAATCGGAGGCCTCTACGACAGCGGATGGAGGTTTACTACACTCTCAGAGGGCAACCAGTGGGTTGGCAACTACACATCACTGTTCAACATAACTACAGAGCACCTCACAAGCGGAACATACTACATGAGGGTGCGCGGATGCGATGTATTATACCCAGCACCTCTGACAAACGGTAGCCAGATACCGCCACACTGCGTGGACCCGCTGCTGAGCATCATAATAGACACAGACCCGCCAATCGGACCGACAAACGTGATAATTGACGGAAGCAGCATCACCTGGAACGCTGCAACCGATGCATTGAGCGGCGTGGACCATTACAACATATACTTCGACGGAGTGTACATCAACAGCACTGACATGTCAACACTCGCATACACTACAAACGGCACAGCTGGAAACTACAGCGTGAGTGCAGTGGATAAAGCGTTGAATGAGGGAACGCTAGTTCCTGCTCAGCCAAAGACACAGCCGCAACCGCCTACGCCATTCTGCGGAGACGGAACCTGCAGCAACGGTGAGACTTGCATAACCTGCTCCAAGGACTGCGGGGCATGCCACAGCGGAGGATCATCCGGAGGCAGCTCTGGAGGAAGCACAAGCGGCGGAAGCTCCACTGGCGGCTCAAGCGGAGGTAGCACGGGCGGCTCAACTGGAACTACAGGAGGAACCTCAACCTTTGCGCAATGTAGCCAGCTGGGACAGGCTTGTGCCACAACAGCAGACTGCTGTGCAGGACAGTGCGTGAATTACAAGTGCTCAGCTCAGGAAACATCAGGCCCGGCAACCAGAGTCGATATTATAGCACCTCCAAGCGCACTGCTCAACGATGTTGTCACGGTGAAAATGATTGATGAGGACAACAAGCCAGTTGCAGGAGGAACAATCCTTATAATCTCGCCAGCAAAGGAATCTCTGGTGCTGACAACAGATTCCAATGGACAGGCAAGCTTCACGGCAACTGACGAAGGGTTATACACCTACAACGCGCCAGGGCACTACCTGATATCAATAGAAACGACCAATGTTATAAAGCCAACTAAACCAGTAACGACACTGACTCCTCCAGCGCAACAGCCAGCAGAACAGCCGGTACCGTCTTCAATTGCAATGGCGCTGGCAGCATATGCTCCATGGATACTTGGACTGCTATTGCTGTTCCTCATAGTGTTCTTCCTAGTAACACGCAGGAAAAAGGCAAAGAAAGAGAAGAAGTAATCCCTTCTTTTTTTATTTTTATTAGAATCCAGTAGATTACTTGCCGCATGCCTTCCTTAGAATTGCAAGATGATTCTCTGCAATGACAAACCTGAGCTCGAACTTCTCCCCCAGGAGGTTGTAAACAACCATGGCTACCTGGCTCTTCAGAAGTGCCAGCTTCTTCTCCTCTGTGATGGATTCAACATAGTTAAAAGGAGCCTGCACCCTTGTCTCAGCCCTTATATCCAGCCCGTTCTCATGCAGCGTTACCGAACCATTTTTGGAATCATAAATTATCGGCAGAACTTCCAACGCTTTTCCCAACAGCTCCATGGGCTCACCACTTCTATTTTGCTAACGTAAGTATTTAAATATTACAAGTCTTATCTATTTATGGATCCACAAAGATTGCGGATTGCCCTATTTCTCCTCCTCATCCCGCTATTATCCTCAGCAGAGACAGTTTCGCTTGTTCTTGGCAGGCAGTACAATTTCACTGCCAATGGCTCGCAGTATGCGGTTGCAATGATGGGCATTGCAGAGAACAGCGCGACTTTCATCGTTTCCGGCGTATTGGTGAACCCAAGTGTAGGAGAGATTAGAATCCTCGACCTCAACGGAGATGGAACGAGTGATGTCGGGATAACGCTCGACCAGATTATGCCGAACAGCACAGTTACCCTGGAAATCACCTATAACGTCACTGGAAGAGCATGCAGGCCTATAAATGAGCAGTGCTCAGGGTTCAACGACTGCTGCGTCGGGAAATGCATTGCCGGCGTATGCGGCTACCTCCCGACGTTTAACTCCAGCGAGACACTGAATGCAAGCCTGGCTGTGCCTGACAATGTCACTGCAGGAAGCATTGTCAAAATAAGAATCAGCGGAGATGGCGGAAATCCCAGTGCCGGCGCAGCGGTTGACATACTGACTCCCTTCGGAGCCAGGTTGACCCTCACTACAAATGGAAGCGGGGAGGGCAGCTACCTTGCAAGCGAGGTGGGGAACTACAGCTACGTGGCCTATGGCTACCTGCTGAGCTCAAACAAGACAACCATCTCAAGCAAGCCTCCGCCCCCTCCGGCACAGGCTCAGAACCAGACGCAGCCGTTGTGCGGAGACGGAACATGCAACAGCGGAGAGACTTGCGGAACATGCTCCAAGGACTGCGGAGCATGCGTTATTGTGCAGAAGACTCCGGCAGCTCAGAGCAAGACAGACGGATACTCCTCGCTGCTCTGGATTGGCTTGATGCTTTTGGCAATAATAATCATACTGCGGGTTATACTTCCAATCTTTGTGAGGGAATAAGCATGGTAGTAGAGCAGATTTTCCGTTTTGAGGAAATTCAAAGGAAGCCCTACCTTGTATCTGCCGCCGCCTTCATATTCACAGGCATCTCGGTTATTCTTGCCACAATGATTCCCAACCCTACCATGGGCTTTTTCATCATAGCGCTCACGGTTATGCCAGCCATACCCTTCTTCATCCGCGCCACGGTATGCGAAGAGAAGGGGGAGGAGATATTCACAAAGCTGGCATCCGCAATACCGGCAAAAAAGTTTGAGAGAGGCAGGAAGTCAAAGCTTGTCTCCATGTACAATACCACAGTGCAGCTCTACATGTACTTCTTCTTCGGCTGTGTCATAGGGTTTGCCTTCACCTCAAGCATCATGCCAGAGAGCTCTTCCCAGCTGGTATTCTCGGATGTACGGCAGCTCATGCTCAGTGTGATGAGCACATCTTCCCAAGCACTCAACACGCTCAATACAACGAGCTTCTGGGAGATTTTCTCCCACAACCTGAAGCTCATGCTGGTAATGGTGCTCTTCTCATTCGTCTACAGCATAGGCGCAGTATTCCTTCTTGTCCTCAATGCTGCGGTGATAGGGCTTTTCTTCGAGCAGGGGATAAGGAACATGCTGCCCGGCTTCTCATCCCTCGGGCTGCTGGCCTACCCAACGGCATTCATCGCAGGCTCTTTTGTGGGGATATTACAGCTGCTGCCCCACGGAATATGCGAATTCTCGGCTTTCTTCATGGCGAGCGTTGCAGGCGGAATAATCTCAGTTGCAATGGAGAGAAAAGCATACAAGAAACGGGCGACTTTTAAGGTGATACTCGCTGATGTTGCAAAGCTCCTCATCCTTGCGGTTCTTCTGCTTGCGCTGGGTGCGTTTATAGAATCCTCCTATTCAATGCTGCCTAGCTTCTTAAAATAAAAGAAAAAGACAGAAAAAAGAAAAAACTCAGAGGTACTGTATAGTGTCTATCTCAAAGGCAGTCTTGTCAAGAGCTTTCTGGTCCTCTTTTATCTTGCCCATCACATGCGGCGAGGTTATGCCTGTCATGATTGCCGTGACAACCACATCGTTGCCCATCTCAGGAGACAGCCTTGCACCCCAGATGACGTTGGCATTGGGGTCGAATGCGCTTGTCAGACCCTCTCCTATCTGGGTTGCCTCTCCAAGTGTGAGCTGTGGACCTCCTGCTATGTGTATCAAAGCACCTTTTGCGCCGGTATAGTCCACATCCAGCAATGGGTGTTCAAGCGTGTTGTGCACAACTGAGGTCACCTTATCGGTTCCTTTGCCCTCTCCCACTGATATTACTGATACGCCCGCATTGCCCATGATTGCCCTTATGTCTGCAAAATCTATGTTTATCAGGCTTGGGAACATTATTGTGTCCGCGATTCCCTTCACGGCTCTGGCAGTCACCGCATCCGCAACTGCAAATGCCTGGTTCATCGGAAGGTTTGGCACATAGCTGACCAGCCTGTTGTTGTCTATCACAATAACTGTGTCTGTATTCTTCTTGAGCTGTTCCAGACCCCACTCCGCCTTCTGTATTCTCGCCCTCTCAAGGGAGAATGGGTATGTAACTATTGCCACTACAATTGCCCCCTGTTCCTTGGCCACTTCTGCTACAACCGGAGATGCACCTGTGCCTGTTCCTCCACCCATTCCAGCAGCTATGAACACCAGCTCACTGCCATCAAGCTCCTCTCTGAGCTTGTCCCTGCTTGCCTCAGCGCACTTCATTGCTATTTCAGGGAAACCACCCGCACCCAACCCGTGGGTTATGCTTTTCCCGATAAGAAGCCTCTTGTCGGCTTCAGTTATCTGGAGGTGCTTGTAGTCTGTGTTTATAGCTACAGTGTCTGCGCTCTTTATGCCCATCCTTGCTAGCCTGCTTATTGTGTTGCACCCTGCTCCTCCTACTCCCACTACACAAATTCTAATCTTATCGTCCATCTTGTCGCATTTTTGTTCCTCGGGCAGTTTGCCCGTGTTTTTCAACGCCGATTCAATCAAACTCTCCATAATAACACCCTTTTCCTATAGATATTATACCCTAAAAAAACATTCACCCGCTTTCATCATCCTCTTCAAGCTCGCGGTTCATGCTTTCCAGTAAGCTTCTCAAGGCTACTTTTCTTTCTTTTATCTCCATTCTGGTCACCCTTATTTAAAAAAATAAAAAACTAACCGATTACCTCTATGTCAGAGTAGGGTGCAGGCACCTTTTCCTCTTCAAATGGCTTGCCCATTATGCTTGCTCCCTTCACTCCTGTCACTATTGCAACTATCTCCAGTTTCCCATCGTAGCCTGGCATCAGCCTTGCTCCCCACTTCACATTGGCGTGCGGGTCCATCCTCTCTGTGACTATCTCCCCAGCCTTTATTGCATCACCAAGTGTCAAGTCGGAGCCTCCTGAAATGTGTATCAAAGCACCGGTTGCTCCCTCAAAGTCAACATCCAGCAGCCTGTTCTTCAGCACTCCCTCGGCAGCTGACGTAACCTTATCGGTTCCTTTGCCCTCTCCCACTGATATGAAGCCCACTCCTCCGCCGCCCATGATTGACCTCACATCGGCAAAATCTATGTTTATCAGGCTTGGCTGGGTTATCGTCCAAACCAGACCGCTGATTGCCTTTGCAAGTATCTCATCCGCAACTGAGAATGCCTCATTCATCGGCAGGTTCGGCACTATCTTAACAAGCCTGTTGTTATCCAAAATTATTACAGAGTCGGTCACTCTTCTCAGCTTGCTTATACCCTCATCTGCTTTCACCCTTCTTGCCCTCTCAAGGTTGAAGGGGTAAGTGACCATTGCAACAGTAATCGCACCCTGCTCCTTTGCTATTTCAGCAATCACAGGAGAAGCGCCTGTACCTGTCCCTCCACCCATTCCTGCACATATGAAAACCAGATGAGCGCCAGAAAGCTCTTTCTCAAGCAAAGGCCTGTCCATTTCGGCGGCCTTGGTGCCTATCTCTGGGTATCCTCCAGCACCCAACCCCTTTGTGAGGGTTTTGCCGATGAGAACCTTCTTTGCCTTCTCATCTATCATGTTGAGGTGCTGTTTGTCTGTGTTGACCGCTACCAGGTTGCAGCCCTTTACACCGGCTCTTATCAACCTGTTTATTGTGTTGTTGCCTGCACCGCCTACTCCCACTGTTACAATTTTTATCTGCTCGCTTCCAAAATCTTCTAGGTTCGATGAGTCACGCTCACCAATAACGGATTTTATAAGACCTTCCATACTGATCGCCATTTTAACTTTTCATTCCCACTTATTTAAATACTTTTCGGTTTTGAAATTTTTTGCTTTTTTTGCTGGATTTTTACGAAGTAAATTTTGCATGCTGAATTTTTTTCAATGTTCGCCTATTGCATAACCGCATTACGTCAATTTTCAAAATCAGTTAAGTACTAAAGATAAAAATGCAGAAAATATTTGCGTTCTAGAACTCCTCAAGCTGGATTCTCTTCTGCATTTTGTATATCTCAATTATCTCCTTGACAGTGGTTGCCTCCTCCGGGGATTTATCCTCCCGCAGCTCCATCATTCTCGGAAATCTCAATGCGTAACCGCTCTCTCCTTTTTCCTTTCCTGCAGTATGCGTTGGCGAGCGCGTTATCTCATCTGCAGCAACTGCGACAATATATTTCAAATCCACCCAGAAGTCCGGCTTTATTTCAGATTCAACTCTCGCAAGCTTGTGATCAACTTTTATTTTGCCAAGCATTTCCTCAAGTTGCTTCATTTTTTCTTCGGAGAAACCAGAGCCTATCTTTGCAATTGACTTGAACATGTCCGCCTTCTCATCATAGACGGCACAGAGCAACCCGCCGAACTTGAATTTTGCTCGCATGCCCTTCCCAAGGAAATAGCCTATGATGGCCAAATCAACGGTATCTGCAAGCTCTCCCTTGTAGGACCTCTTCAGCTTTATCCAGGCAAATTTTCTTGCCCCCGCGTTGTACTGCGCATTCAAATCCTTTGCAACTATCCCCTCCATTCCCCTCTCAATTGAATCCTCGAAAAATTCCTCAAGCTTCTTGGGGTCGTCCGTGATTGTCATCTCGGAGAGTTTTATCACGCTGCCTGCTGCAATGAGCTTCTCAAGTCTCTTCCTTCTCTCGTGGTAGGGATGCCTTGTGTAATCCTCCCCGTCTGCGTAGAGAACATCAAAAGCAAAAAGATTCAGCGGATATTCCTCTGCTTTTTCTTTCACATTATACTTCCTCTTTCTCTGCATTGTGAGCTGGAATGGATAATACTCGCCGGCAACTTCATTGTAGGCAAGCGCCTCACCTTCAAAGATTGCCTCCTTTGCCTTGACCTGCTTCCTGATTCCAGCCACTACCTCAGGGAACATCTGCGTCATCCTCTCCAGCCTTCTTGAGAATATCTCAACCTTCTCCCCTTGCTTGTGCACCTCCATTCTTAGTCCGTCATATTTCCGCTCTACAGCGCACTTCCCAAGCTTCTCGATTATCTCCTCTGCACTGGGAAGTCTTTCGGCAAGCGCAGGTCTGACAGGGTTGAAAACTTTAATCTTGAATTTTCTTATCCCCTCAATACCGTCTGAAAAAAGGGTCCTGCCCACGAGCCCCAGGTCTGAGCATAAATTGTAAGCCCTCTCCAGTTCCTCTCTTAAGCTCTTGTCTCCGGCCTTGTAAGCAGAAAGCGCATCCAATATTGTCGGGTCCCCTATGCCAAGCCTCAGCCTTCCAAGAGGGAAGCGTGTTATATACCTTACCTCCTTTGGGTTGGCATTGTTCAGCAGTTCAACCAGGCCCTTTATCTTCATCTCCTGGCTTCCCGCTCCGCTTGTCTTCGCCATTTTCATGAAGTTGTCAAACACCTTCTGGACAGAGAGCGGATGCGAGAAAAGAGACATCTGCTGCTTTGAGGAGAGCAACTCCTCGGCAGTCTTCCCCAAATCCCCAGTTTTTCTGTAGCTCTCCTCAACTTTCTTTTTCGGGTATCCTGTTGCAAGCGCTATTGCCTCCTCAACAAACTTCTCCCCAATCCCAACTTCTATTCCCTCGAAGGGAGGGGCGACAACTCCTTGGCTGAGGTAGATTATCTTCTCGATTTCATCCGGCTTGGCTTTCTTGAAAAGCTCAGAGAGTATTGCCATCATCTCCAGCCTCCCTCTTGTCGCCTCAAGCTTCTCATACGCCTCTGCCAGCACGCTGAACTCCATGAGAAAATATTGTTGGGGGAGGTTTAAATATTTATCAAGCTAAATAAGCTAAGGGTAGTCGGAATGAAAAATAAAGCCGTTGCGCTTATTGCTACAATTCTCATATGCGAAATTGCCGGAGTGATCGGTTCGCTTTTCACATATCAATCAATCCCTGATTGGTATAACACCAGCAAGCTCAACAAGCCGAGTTTCACCCCGCCAAGCTGGCTCTTTGCGCCTGTGTGGGTTACGCTGTATTTCCTTATGGGAGTCTCAGCTTATCTTATATGGGAAAAAGGAGCAAAGAAGAAGGAGGTAAGGAATGCATTGTCAATATTCGGAGTGCAGCTTTTCCTGAACGTTCTCTGGTCAATTCTTTTCTTCGGCCTGCGCTGTCCTCTCTGCGGTTTCGTGGAAATAATACTCCTCTGGCTTGCAATTGCAGCGACAATAATCAAGTTCAACAAACTGTCAAGGGCGGCAGCCTTTCTGCTCATTCCATACATTCTCTGGGTGACGTTTGCTGCACTCCTCAACTTCTACGTGTGGATGCTCAACCCGTGAGCATGAGGAATACAAAAAGAGTTCTCAGTCTATCTTTCCCCTGAGCATTCCCGAATCCGTATGCGAAGCCCCGCCAACCACCGTATAGTTGAACTCAATCTTCGTGTTGTAGAATGTGTCTCCCATTGTCCCGGATATTGTTGAGTTGCCTGTTAGAGTGAGGTTCGTCCCCGGGCTCATGAGTTTTGGCAGAGCCGGGCTCACGCCTGTCAGGGATGCCCCATGAATTCTGACGTCCGTGAGGTTTACAGAAGACTGCGCATTATTCACGAGAAAGAGCATCATTGTTCCGGTTCCGTTTACTGTGAAGTCGGTTATCCCGAAAACACTGAGCCCTATTGCCTCATTCCTCACAGGGACCCATGCTGAGGGGTTGAAAGCCCCCAGATAGAACAGCAGCATTATTATAACAGCTATGGCGATAATCGCCCAGCCGTAAGTTATAAGATACTCCAGAGCAGTTTGGCCTCTCATTCCCATCACCATCCTATTTTCGTATTTTAGTTTAAATACTTATCTCATCATGATTCCGCTGAATGCAGATTGGAATACTGCATGCGCTATGAAGAATATTGTCAAAGCGCATATGACAAATATCGGCACCAGCTTCAGCCCCCTCGTGATCCTGCCGTACCTTATCTGAGCCAGCGTAAAAGCGCCGCATATTGTAGTTAGAGATATGCAGGCAATTGCGAATATATTGATCTCGTCAGGACTTATGGTGGGCCCACCGCCTCCCCCTTTCATGAGAATGCTGAACCCTCCGCTCATTGGAATATTCGCAGGCATCTGAACCCTGTTCTTCATTATGCTGAGGCTCATCTCAGAGTAGTAAAGTGACGAAGCAAACAGCACCGGGGCTGCTAGGACTGAGCTGAAGATTATGAATATGGTGTACATGAGCGTTGCGTTGAGCACCTCCTTCTTCAGCATGCTCGTGCTCCTTATGTCACGCGCAACCTCATCCAGCAGAGGAGCCATCTCACCGCCCATCTCAATTCCTCCCACAAGGAGTTTCACGGCCCTCTCTAGAGTTGCAGACTTGACCCTTTCTGACATCTCCAGCAACGCCTGTGATATTGGCTTGCCTCCGAAGCATTTGCTGCTCACTATCTTTATCTCATCTTCCAGAGGGCCGAACTCAGGCCTTGCCCCCATCCATATTGCATTCTCAGTTGTCATTCCAGCCCTGACATTTGCCGAGATGGTCTGCAGTGCATCCGGGAGCACTTCCTCTATTTTCACAGCCCTGCTGTCTGCAGTGGTCGCAAGAAGGAGATAGAATAGAAACTCAACAATCAACCAGGTGGCAATTCCCGCTATCCAGGCAAATGTCGGCTCTACATACGCCAGGGCAATCTCAAATGTCGCAACTGCCAGCATGACTGACCAGAAGAAGCTGTTTCCTAAGTATGCCCGCGGCTTCATCTTCAACCCGCCTTGAATCATGAGCTTGGTCACCCTTTTTACAACAGCCGATGGGAATACGAGCGAAAGCGATGTGAAAAATTTATCCGTTATTTTCATATCAATCAACCTGCGGCCTCCTGCTCTTTACAAAGCTTATGAAGAAAAGCTGGAACACCAGCAGGAACAGGAAAACTGCCGGAAAGATTGTTATTGGTATAAGAACATTCATGAATGACATTATGATTATTATCATGGTTATCCCAAGCGAAGGCAGCACAACAGCCATCACCATGTATATCATCACCCAGGGGTTGAGCTCCTGCCCGTACCTCTGTATCTCGGCAATCCTCTCCCTAGTAAGCTCGTCTATCATCCCCTCAATTGCTCTTCCGACATCTGAGCCGACCTTTAATGCATTGGATATCTGCCACAGCACCCTCCTGAAGCGGAATGAGGGATTCCTCTTGCTCGCCTCATTGAGCACATCTGTTTGTGCGACTCCTGCATTCATCTGTTCAACCATCTTGGCAAACTCCCTTGAAACCGGCCCATAGCCCGAGCTGACGCTTGCCATTGCCTGAAAGAGCGGCACGCCTGACTTGATGTTTATGAGGAGCTGCCTCAGTGCCGGTATGAGATTCGCCTCAAGATTCCTGGTTCTCCTCCTCGCTATCACGGCGGGGTAGAAGAGTATTGTAAAGAAAGATGCAATCCAAACAAGAAGGCCGGCGAAAATCCCAAGCAGCACCACATCTCTTCTGGTGAGAAAGCCTGCTGCTATGGTAATAAACGATATTAATATGAAATTTACAGTTGCCGAGACGAGCGATACCGCGGCATACCTTCTCGGGGGCATATCCACCTCTGCCTGCATGAGCTCCAGCCTTAGGTTCGGCAGCAGCGAAGATATGAACTCCCCCATTCCCTCCGCATGCTTTGAGAGGCTCATCAGCACGCTTGGTGGAAGAAGGCTCAGCGGTATCCTCATCAAACCACACCCATTTTTATTATCTTAGACGGCTCCATGTTCTTCTTCACCATATCCAGAAGCCTTTCCTTGTCCCTGTAGAATGCAGCCACAACTCTGCCCACGTCATTGACGTCATATATCTTGTTCTTGAGCATGTAGGTTAGCACCTTCTTCCTTTCATCCAAATCTGCATTTATCTCCTTATTGTTCATTCCCGCAAAGAGGCCGAGCTCATCCATTATCCTCACATAATCGCCAATCTTCTCCATGACATCGGTCCTTGGGTTCCATGCGAATATCCTGTTGATGAATGTCTTGCTCTCCTGGGGCACTACCTCCGCAACCTCAAAAGTTCTCCTTATGCCTGTCCTTCTCTGCCTGTACTGCACAACTATTAGGTGCAGCGCTCCAAGCATGCTCTCAGGCAGGTTTATGGGCGGGGTTGTCAGCCTGCTCTTGGTCTGCCTTGCATCATCTGCGTGTATTGTTGCATACACCGCGTGGCCCGTGTGCATTGCCTCAAAAAGGACTTCAGCCTCGTTCTGCCTTCTCATCTCTCCCAGCACAATCCTGTCAGGCCTCATTCTCAGCGAGTTTATCATGAGGTCAAGCATCGTCACCTCTCCCTTTCCCTCGGGGTTTGGCAGCCTTGTTGTCAGAGGAGTCCAGTGCAGGAACTCGGGCAGGTAAAGCTCTCTTGTATCCTCTATTGAAATCACTCTCTGGTTTGGAGGAGTGAATACCAGTATTGCGTTGAGGAATGATGTCTTGCCGCTTGCAGTGCCTCCGCTTATCAGCATGTTCATTTCATACTGCACACACATCCAGAGAAGGGATGCCACATCTACGTTCAGCGTTTTTATTGAAGGGTCGAGCATGTGGATGATTGTCCACGGATTCTTTGCGAACTTTCTTATCGTGAGGCAGTTTCCCTTTGTTGATATGGGGAAAACCACTGCATTAACCCTGTCCCCTGTTGTAAGATGCGCGTCCATAAGAGGGTTGAGATTGGTTATCTGTCTGCCGACTCTCCTCCCCACTATGGATGCGTAGTTGGCTATCTGCTCCTCGCTCTTCATGTGAAGGTTTGTCTTGAGCCAGCCGAACCTTTTGTGGTAAACCCATACCGGCTCTTTTGACGAGTTTACTACTATCTCCTCAAGCTCATTGTCAGCTAGCAGCAGCTCCAGCTCCCCCAGCCCCAGCATGTCCTGTATGAGCTTTCCTATGAGCACCTCCTTATCCTTGGGGCTGGCATCCGTTATCTCCCTGTCCACGAGTTCCTGCGCCTTCTCCTTGAACTTCTTTTTTATATTGTCAACTTCATTAAGGTCAAGAATCTCGGAGACCTTTATGTTCACATTTCCAATTACCATCTCTTTCAGATGCTGGAGCATGAGATCAGTGGCCTTGCTGACCTGTATCTGCTTTATCTCATAGGTGTTGACATACTCGTCAAAGCTCTCGCTTATGGTAACTTCAACGGGAACCTTCTCGCTTGTCACGGTATACTTATCAAGAATTTTCATACTACCCCCTCTTGAACGTGTTTTTTAACCTCGTGAAAAACATGGAGATTGGATAATGCCAGGGCTTGCGCGGGCCGAGCCTCTCCTGCTCTGCCTTCATGGTTTCCACCTCAAGCTTCTTCACCCTCTCATGGAACTTCTTAACCTTCTCCCTCAAATCCCTAATGTCCTTCCTGAAATGCTTGGTGACCACCCTGAGCTCCCTTGCCTCCCTGAGCAGGTATTCCATGTCCGCAATGGAAACATCGTGCACCTTGCCCTCCAGCTCATTCATTATATCCTCGTCCTTGTCCAACCTTTTTCTTATATTCTGCTCAACAAACTCGAAACTCTTGTGCGAATCCCTCAAATCCTTGTCTAGGGTGACCATCATACTTGTCATCTGGCTCCTGTCCTTCTTCTCCTCCACCTTCGCCTTCTCCTTCGGGAGCTCCTTGGCAATGAGGAACGTCCCAAGGAGAGTGTAGCTTATGTCCATCATCCCGCTCTCTTTCAGGACCTCCGCCAGCTCCTCAACCTGGTCCTTCTCAAGAGCCATGACATTTGCAGCTTCCTTCACGTCGACCTTGCCCTTCTTCTGCACATACTCCACAAGCCTGTCTATGACAGTTTCAACTTTCTCCGAAACTTCCTTCTCCTCAGCAGGCTCAGGTTTTTTTTCCTTCATAAGCACCACGTTATAATACTTCTTTGCTTAGGCTGGCATAAAAAAGCATCGGTTTACACGGGTATATCATACTGCCCATATCAGCACCCAACAATGCTTCTGTTGTTGATTACAAGCCCGTTCTGTGTGTTGTTTACGTAAAAATCTCCGCCGCACAGGCTGAAGGGGGCCGGCTGGCTCCTGAAGCTTATGTTTGTCACAGTTATCTGATATATGCAGCTGTGCCCGTTGTAATCCACACTGACCGTACCGTTAGTTATGCTCACGTTGTAGGGCGACCCGCCTATTGTCGCAGGGAGGCTGAACTCTGTATAATACCCCTTGGAATACATAGCCGTATTTATGATGTTGGAGACCTGCCAGCATAGCTTTTCAGACTCCAGCTTTGCCTGAATGCCGAACTCCTCATCTTGCCTACTTCCGGTGTATATTGTCAGTAGTGTAACAATCATAATCAAAAAAATTATGCATATGGTAAACTCAATTCCTGCCTGGGCTCTTCCACCGCTCATGAAGTTGCCTCTCTTATGGTTACATTGCCGGTTGAATTCATCGTAACCACAAGAACATGCCTGCCTGGCAGTGTTGGCATAGTCCCTGTGAGGTTTCCTCGTGAAAGCGCATACACATCGGTGCTGCTTCCCGTTGGCAGATAAAGGTTTATGTTGACTTCTCTATTGCTGAAGCTGGCGTAATTTATTCCCGCGGGCAGATACACCTCTACAGTAGTTGTCGTGCCGGGTCCCTGCGCGTATACCCTGTCAGCAGTGTCTGCTATTGAATCAACCGCAATCCTTGCCTGCGATGTCTGGCCTTCTATCTGTATATCCATCATCCCTATGTACATGACAGGGATGAGTATAATGAGGAATAGCACCAGGATTGCCATGTACTCAATCCCGACCTGTCCTGTTCGATTTTTTAGCATCTATAAAAACCTCATTTTTTAACAAAGTGAGCCGGAAATCCCCACTCTTCAGAGGTGGGGTAAAAGCGAACCATAAGGGAGAATTCAGCTCTTCCAGTATATATAGCTTTCACTGGAAAGATAATCTATTCATAGGTAAAGTATGTCACAAATATATCCGAAGGCACTGTTACTCTGTCTAGCTGTAGTGCCAAGAAGCAAAATATATGGCAATCGGGCTTCGCTGTGAGTTCCCACTCCAACCTGCGAATAAAAAATAATCACTCGCTTAGAATGTAAACAGCATCCCCTTCCTTCACCCTTGAATCGACCTTGAGGCCGACGGACTGGCCTCTCCCTGCCCTTTCTACTGTTTCCTTGTTTATCTGCATTGACTCAACGAGCTGTTCCGCAACCCCCGCAGGTCCCTCGATGGATATCCTGTCCCCGTTTTTCAGCTCATCGTTCAGGTCAACTACAGCTACGCCTATCTTGCCAAAGAAATGCGCAATCTTTCCCACGAGTTTCTTTCCCATAAACCCACCCTTTATCAATTAGCCCAACCACGTATAAAAACATTCGCTTCGCTGGTTCTGTGAAGTTATTCAGGATATAAGCATTAGCCGGCTTCTGCACCAGATGCCCAAACAACGAGGGATTAGTCCTATTCCATAAAACAACATATTTCATGAAACAACAGCCACATCATAATTATTTTATGCTACCTCTGCATTTGATGGATGGCAACAGAACAATAACCAATAGCAATAAATACTATTGATAATAGAAATATACTGGTGGTTCTCATGAACAGAAAGGGGCAGGTTGCTCTTGAATTTCTCACAACCTATGGCTGGGTTATAGTTGGTATAATCCTCTTCATTGCAGTTCTCCTTTACTACGGAATGTTTGACCCCCTGAGGTTTGTCTCACGACAGTGCAACTTTGAGCTTGGATTACCCTGCACTGCATACAAGCTTGAGTCCAGCCCTGCAACCGGAGGGACTGTATTCATAGTGCAGCTCTCAAATAACCTGGGCTACGACATTTCACTTCCTCCTGCTTCAATACTCCTGAATGTTGAGAATGTGGGGAAGCCTGGCAAGCAGACCTATGCTGGCAACTGCACACCCGCGGCACCCTATACAGTAAAGAAGGGCGAGACCTTCACCTGCATAGTCAACATAACG
>JACCLG010000042.1 GCA_013425335.1 Microcaldota archaeon | reverse complement strand
CTTCTCAAGAAGAGCCTCCAAATCCGGGAAGCCCAGCAGCCTTCCCACGAATTTCTTGGCGTCAAACACTTCAAAATCCTCAAGCTTCTCCCCTGTCCCTATGAAAGCAACCTTTGCTCCTGAAGCTGCAACCGAGCTGAGAGCCCCCCCCCCCTTTCCCGCTCCCGTCCATCTTTGTCACAAGCACCCCTGTGACGCCAACCGACTTGTTGAACTCCTCAGCCTGCTTCCTTGCAACCTGCCCTATGTCCGCGCTGACCACCAGGAATTTCTCATCAGGCTTCAGAACCTCATTTATCCCCCTCAGCTCTTTCTGCAGTTCCTCGTCAAAAGCATCCCTTCCGGAGGAATCGACAATTATGACATCCTTGTCCCTGAACTGCTCCAGCCCTTCTTTCAATATCTTTTTCACATCCCGCTCTCCCTTTATTCCATAAAATGGAACACCGGTTTTATGCGCAAGCTGCTCCACCTGCTCATAGGCAGCCGGTCTGTAGGTGTCGCAGCAAATCAAACCGATGCTCAAACCTCTGTCCCTGTAGAACTTGGCAAGCTTCGCTGTGCTTGTCGTCTTCCCGCTCCCAAATAAACCAAGTAGAAGGATTTTCTGCTTCCCAAGCTTAGGCTCGTGCTTCTCCCCCATCAGGGCAGTAAGCTCGTCATAGACAACCTTTACAACATGCTCCCTTGCTCCTATGCCTCCGGCAGGCTTCTCCTTCAAAGCTTTGTCTTGAATCCTCTTGGAAAGCTCGAAAACCAGCTTCACATTCACATCGTTGCTTATCAAAACTCTCTGCAGCTCCTTCACGAGCTCAGCTACTGCTTTCTCGTCAACTATGGCTGCGCCGGTTATTCTGGCAAGCGCCTTTCTCAAGCCCGCTCCCAAGTCCATAAAAATCTAAGAATATACTCAGCCTAGCCTATTTAATTCATTACCAGAGCATTGAAATGAAAAGTCAAGCCTTGGTTTTGGATTTTTCCTCAACATAGACATTCCGCATATTCAACACTCGATACTCCTCTGTTAATGAGCGCAGCATTTCGTCCAGCCTAACACGGGCTAGATCTTTTGGAAGGTTTTTGAAATACCTGTTGAAAGTCTCCCGTATCTCATCCTTATCGACTTCACCCATGTTTTTCATCGTCTCCCCAACCTCCTCAAGAAATTTCCTCTCGTCAGGCGAGTATATTAAAATGCGGGAGTAGAAGCCCTCCTCGTTACTGAAGGAATACATGCGCGTAATCCTGCCCTCACCCAACGAAGTTACCAAAAGCTTCCCGTCCTCATTAATTTTGAAGCCTACAACAGTCTTGGCTTTGAGACCGATTTTTTGTGCAATATCCTTAGGGATTACCGAGCTGACTTCTTCATCGTACTTGCGGGCTTTTTCCATAAGCCGGTGTATTCGAGGGTAATCATCCGCCATCTTCAGGTACATCCTCTCCCCATCAGCAAACCATTCCCCATTCATACCTATTTTAAGGTGCGCGTTTTCAGAGGTCTCTTGGGGTATGACAATCAGATACGTTTTTCTCGACTTCTGAATCCTCGTTGCGTTCATGGACGCCTTTTCCACCGGTTTAGATTCAATCAATCCATCCTTGAATGACCATTGCAGATAATCTCCCCTCTTCAACTTCATGGAAGTTATCAACTCAGTTGGAATCGTGACTCCGAATGATGTATTGCCCAGCTTCAAAACCATAGCTCTGTAGTGCACTCCCTCAAGAGGTGTTATAACAGCGGATTTTCCCATTTCGGTCCACACTGTATGCTTGCCGCCCTCAAGCCCCATTGCATCGACAACTTCCTTCGGAAAGTTAATTAAAAGTGAGCACGGTTGCTGAATCCTCACCATCTTGGTGAAAACTTGCGGAGCTGGTTTCTGCTTCTCAACTCCAGCATCCCTGCCCTCACTTAGGAAATGCGGGAAGAAGACTTCCTTAGGCGATTCAGAGAGGTTCTGTATTTTGGTTATATCCCTTATGAATTCCGGGATGCTCTGCCTGTGCCTTTCAGCCAGTCTTTCATATGCCTCACTTTTAAAGGCAGGTTCCCAACCGCGCAGCTTGTAGGACGGGCCGAATCTTGTAGTCCAGACTTTTTCGTTAATAATCTCGCTGACTTTCACTTCCTTCAGTTTTCCGTCGCGGGAAATCACCTCTATGCGGAGCTTGCCATTATCGCTAACCGCCCCCCTGTTCTCCCAGAAGGTGTGCTGCTCCTCCCCCGCATCAAGTTTTTTCACTAGGCGCACCCCATCTTCTCCAAAAACGCTGTTCACTTTTTTCTCCATGCTTAGATTACTCATCCCGTATATTTAAGCAATTGGGCAACTCTCAGGCATCAATATTTTAAATACAAGCAACAGAAATATACTCTTCAATGGGCCCGTAGCTCAGCTGGTCAGAGCGGCAGTCTTATACGACACGCTCTTACACAAGTCTAAGAAAGCTGTAGGTCGAGAGTTCAAATCTCTCCGGGCCCATCAAATGGTTTTTGGATGAGAAGAGGAAACAAGCCAGGCTTTCTCCTGCAGGTTGTAAGGGAAAGGATAGACATACTTTTTCGGCTTGCTGAGAAGGAAGTGAAAACACATCCTGAAAGAAGCAGGAGATACATATCTCTTGCTAGGAAACTCGGCATGAAATACAACGTGAGGTTCTCTCCAAAGCTGAAGAGGAGATTCTGCAAGAAATGCGGGACTCTCTGGGTTCCTGGCTATAACATGAAAGCGAGGCTGAATTCAAGGAAAAAGATGATGGAGTATAGATGCGAATGCGGGGCAGTGAGGGATTTCCCCTTAACCCTAAGAAAAGTTAATATAGTTTAGTTGCTTAATTCTATACCCTCTGAGGTGAAGAGATGAAAAGTGTTTACGATGTGCCGGCAGACAGAATTATAAAGAAAGTTGCAGAGAGGCTCAAGGATATTCCAGAGGTGAAGGCGCCTGACTGGATGGAGTTCGCCAAGTCCGGAGCTCACAGGGAGAGGCCTCCAGAGCAGGAGGACTTCTGGTATGTCAGATGTGCATCCATACTGAGGAAGCTCTACATGGATTCCCCCATAGGGGTGAGCAGGTTGAGAAGGGAATACGGGGGAAGGAAGCACAGGGGCGTTAAGCCGGAAAGGTTTAGGAAGGGGAGCGGCTCTGTGGCAAGAGAGGCGTTGCAGCAGCTCGAGAAGGTAGGCTTTGTAGGTCATACAAAAAAGGGCAGGCACATCACTGGAAAGGGAAAGTCATTTCTTGACTCCGCCGCAAAAGAGGCATCAAAGGTGGGTTAGTGGGGGAGAACGAGTTCGAAGGGCAGAAGGAGCTGAAGGAACGGCTCATGAAATACCAGCAGGCAAGGGAGCTTGAGATGCAGAAGAAGTTCGCGCTGAAATACATTGTCGACGCACAGGCATACGAGAGGCTCATGAACGTGAGAATAGCCAATCCGGCCCTCTATGACCAGCTCGTCACAATGCTCGTATACCTTTACCAGAACAAGCAGGTGAAAGGCAAAGTCACGGATGAACAGCTGAAGGCGATTCTTGCAAAGGTAACTGCAAGAAAAGAGCCTGAGATAACGTTCAAAAAGAAGTAGGTAATACTATGGGAAGCATGAAATCAAGCAAAAAGAAAACTGCATTGGCATCAGCAATGAGGAAGAACAAGAGGATACCGGTATTCGTCGTTGCAAAGACAAACAGGAGAATCAGGACAAATCCGCACGCAAGGAACTGGAGGAGGAGGAAGCTCAAGCTTCATATAAACAGGTGAGCCAATGGTTGAAGAGCTGGAGAGAGTATACACCGTGTCGCTTGTGGGCGCATACGAAACAGTGAGGGGGAAGAGAACCTCAAGGGCAGTGAAGATTCTCAAATCCTTCCTAGCCAGACATATGAAAACCCAGGAGGAAAGGGTGAAGGTCAGCGCTGAGGTCAACTCACTCCTCTGGGAGAGAGGGATGCAGAGGCCCCCAAGAAGAGTGAAGGTGAAGGTTAAGAGGGATGCAAAGGGAGAGGTCTCTGTACGCCTTGTGGAGGAGCCCAAGGCTGAGAAGCCCGCAGAGCCAAAGCAAGAGAAGAAGGGGTAAGTTGATGCATTTTGCGAGGGCAGCAATTGAGGGAAACCCTTTCCTCGGAATATTTGCAAGAACCAACGACTCCATCACGCTGCTCCCCAAGAACTCATCCGAGAAGCTCAAAAGAATCTGCTCGGAAGTCCTGAAAACGCAGGTGTTCACTACAAGCGTCTCCAATTCAAACCTAATTGGCATATTCTCAGCAATGAACTCAAACGGCATGGTGCTTCCTGCAGCGGTGCATGACTACGAGCTGAAGGAGCTGAAGCAGGCTGGCATCAATGTGGAAGTAATCTGCGACAAGAACTCGGCGTTCGGCAACAACATACTTGCCAACGACTCGGCATGCCTTGTCAACCCTGCCATGAGCCACAAAAGCGTGAAGGGCATTGCGGACTGCCTCGGGGTTGAGGTTGTAAAAGGCACAATTGGAAGGTACAAAACAGTTGGAGTTTCCGCAGTTGTCACAAACTGCGGGATTCTGTCAAAGACGAGCGTAACTGACGAGGAGCTCGCCTCCCTTGAGAAGCTCTTCAAGGTGAAGGGCGCCGTGGGAACGGCAAACATGGGAGTGCCTTTCATTGGCCTTTGCATGATTGCAAACAGGAATGGATTCATTGCAGGTGAACTGACAAGCGGGTTTGAGCTGAACAGGATTGATGAGGCGCTGGGTTTCATGAGGTGATTGCGTGACGATTGTGACTTTTGACGAGTTCAGGAATCTGGATTTCCGTGTAGGGCAGGTTGAGAGCGCCGAGAAAGTCCCAAATACCGACAGGCTTGTAAAGATGATTATAAATATAGGGGAGGAGAAAAGACAGGTTATAGCGGGAATAGGAAACAGCTACACGCCGGAGCAGCTTGTGGGGAGGAAGCTGGTGATTCTTGCAAACCTTGAGCACAAGAAATTCAAAGGCCTTGACTCCGAGGCGATGATACTAGCCGCAGACTGGGAGGGCGGCACAGTGGTCATTTTCGTTGGTGATGATATTCCAGTTGGAACGAGAGTGGTGTGAATATGAAATACTCAATAGACGGGGAGATGTCGCTGAAAGGCGTTAAGAGAAAATTCCACAAGGAAGTGCAGGCAGAAAACCAGAAGAGGGCTCTCGAGGCAGTGTATGTTGCTCTTGGGAGCAATCACAGGATGAGCAGGAAGAACATAGCTATAGCATCAGTGCAGGAGGTGAAATGATGGCGGATAAGGATGATATGGCAAAAATTGCCTACGAGATGCAGATTTACAGGGAGGAAGCTCAGGTTATCCAGCAGCAGCTGGCCAACCTGCAGATCAACTATTCATCCACCGAGGCGGCAGTGCAGACGCTTGAGAACCTCAGCAAGCTCAAGAAGGGTGAGGATATGCTTCTGCCAATTGGCTCGGGAGCATACATAAAGTCAAAAGTTGAGAGCAATGAAGTCGCGCTTATAGACGTGGGGGCAGGTGTTATTGTTGAGAAGCCAGTTCCGGAGGCAGTGGCATTCCTGAAATCCAAAATGACTGAGATGGATTCCATAAGAGACAAGCTGCAGAAGAACTTTGTGGGCATCTCCAACAAGATGAAATCGCTTGAAGACTCGGCGAACAAACTTATGGAGAAAATGAGAGCTGATAAAACTGTCATACAACCCTACAAGGATGAAGGCGAGCACCAGGAGTACAGGTAAATCCGGGTGCAACTGGGCGAGTGAAGATGTTCAACCTTCTGAAAAACAAACTCTCCTCCTTTGTTAACTCTCTTTCTAAGAAAGTTGGTGAGAAGCCTGCGGAGCAGCCGAAGCAGGAGGAAAAGCCTCTTGCAACTGCTGAGCAGAAAAAGCCCGAGAAACCTGCCGAAAAGCCCAGGGAAGAGAAGAAACAGGAGCTGAAGCTCAGCCTTGAAACAAGAGTCAGAAGCATACTTTCACCGGAAGTTGAGATAAGGGAAAAGGACGTTTCAAACCTGCTTGACGAGCTTGAACTTTCACTGCTTGAAGCGGATGTCGCCTATGACGCAGCCAAGAGCATCACTTCCGACATGAGGAGCAAGCTTGTCGGGATGCATGTCAATAAAAATGAGATTGGCAGGGCTGCCAACGGGCTTGTGAGGGCAACTCTTCTTGGGGTTATGGAAAAAGGGAAGCCGGATATGGTCGGGCTGGCCAAAAAGAAAGCTTCGCTTGGGGAGGCGTTTGTCATACTTTTCCTAGGGCCCAACGGCTCTGGCAAGACGACAACAATAGCAAAGGTAGCAAACCTTTTCAAGAAGAATAATCTCTCCTGCGTGATTGCAGCTGCAGACACCTGGAGAGCTGCGTCGCAGGAGCAGTCTGAGGTGTGGGCAGGGAGGCTTGGCATAAAGGTGATTGGAGGGCAGTATGGCTCAGACCCCGCCTCCATCGCTTGGAATGCGCTCGCCCACGCAAAGGCCAAGGGCATACATGTGGTTCTCATAGACACTGCAGGGAGGCAGGAGACGAGCAGGAATCTCATGAAGGAGCTTGAGAAAATGAACAGGGTGGTGAAGCCAGACCTGAAGGTATATGTTGGCGAGGCTCTCACCGGCAATGCCATTGTCGAGCAGGTGAGGGAGTTTGACAAGCTTATAGGAGTGGATGGGGTAATTCTCACAAAGGCGGATGTGGACGAGAAGGGAGGAGCTGCCCTGTCTGTCTTCCATTCAACAGGCAAGCCAATACTCTACTTGGGTGTGGGGCAGGAGCTTGACGACCTGCAGGAGTTCTCCCCGGAGTTTGTCGTGAGCAGCCTTCTAACCTGATTTGTTCAGCTTTCTCCACAGAATTACTTTTGACAACAGCTCTATCGGGGCAACTATAAGTGGAGTTATAACGTACGCCAGCGGCAGCAAGCATACGGTGCACATCACAAGCAGGGTTAGTATGCCCACGGCAATGCCGATGACAAACCATACTACGGCGTAGGCTAGAACATCCCAGAGGTTGCTTGTCACCAGCTTTGCGGATTTTATTCCAGCCTGTAGCACCCCGCTTCCTCCTAGGACTACTTCAATTTCCAGAAACATCAGCAGGAAATTCAGGATGGCGAAGACTAGGATGCACACTCCTAAAACCATTAAGATTATTATGAGCCCACCGCCAAGTAGAACGCCAATATTTTTGTTGTTACCCAGAGCAACCAATGCTGATATGTTAAGAATTACCAGTATCACTATCGGCCCAAAACAGATAACCGCCAGGATTGTCCTAAACAATATCACAAGAATTGAATTGACAAGTTGTTTTGGGAATTTGCTTGTCCAGCTTGAAATAGCCTTCCCACCTGCCATCTCGTCCATTGGCCCTATCACTGCCATCGTTACCATTAAGTTTATTAGACTATTGACAAAGCCCAAGATGTACTGAAGGATGTAAGGGCTTATGCAGAATACCAGCAGAATGAGGGCGTTCTTAACCTCGCAGACTCCAAGCTGCCCAGGCAGTGAAATGACGAAGTTTACAATTCCAAAAACCAGTGCTATAAGAAAGACGACTGCAAATGCCGTTATGACGCTCCTCCATTTCTCTTTGTAAAGCTCATAAGAATCTTCTATTATTCTTATCATGTCAACCATTTTACCACCTCATTTGCTAAACGAAGCTAGGACCATCACAAAGATATAAAGCACCACAAGCATCACTGTGAAAAGCAAGGGAGGGATTAAAACAACCAGCACCGCTCTGGCTGTCGAAAGCTTATGCACCTGTTTCACAATCAAATATCTAATATACATGCCGTATATGCCGATAATCATCGTTATTGGGGCGGCTATGGCGGATACTATTGGTATGAAGTTTATCAATACAAATGGCAACATGGCGCTGCTGAGTCCCGCCTCCTCCAGGGCATCCAGGTAAGCATGCGTTCTGTAGCTTCCAACACCACCCAGAATCTTGGCCAGGATGAATTCAAATGCTGCATTTGCGAGCCAGCGAAGGATGAAAAGTAGCGTGCCTCCGACAAGGATGGCAACTGCCGCCAGAATGACAATTGATGCTCCGGTTAGCAACCCATTCAAAAATGTACTAGGTTTAGACGAGATGGCGTAGAGAATCAAAAGCAAAACCAAAAAGAACCCAACAACGAGCGCAAGTGCAAATAGCATAACAAGAATTGTGAAAAAGCTCACGACACCTATGTCCTTTGCCCCCCCTGCGAGAGATGCGTTCTTTTCCTCTTTCTTGAGGGCTTCGGTTGGTTTGAACAGTACCTCTTTCCAAACTTTCAATCTTTCATATGGTATCTTTTCAATAACCCTGCTGGCAAAATCATCCAGCTTGCTTATGAACCTATCAGCTGTGCTTTTTTCTACCAATTTACCACAGAAAGTAGATATGCAATAAGCTATTTATAAACTATATTGCGTCACCAATGACTACTGCCAGCCGAATTTTCTTATGAACCATCCTTTCAGCACCTGCACGTGCACAAGATACACCAAAATTATTATGGCAATTAGGATGAGGTACTGTGCCGTAGGATGCGCAAAGCCCAGCATGCCCGCAACAGGAGACAGAGTCAGCACCAGTGCAGTAAGAACAATTCCTGCAGTTGTGAGGGCAAGCCACTTGCTGGGGCTGCTTTGCAAGAAGGGAACTTTTGACGTGCGTATAATATAGATGACAAATGTCTGCGTTCCCAGAGATTCCAGGAACCAGAATGTCTGGAAGAGAGCAATTGACCCACTAATGTAGTAATAAAAATACAAACCTATGGCATATGTTGTCAAATCATACAGCGAGCTTATTGGCCCGAAGCATATGATGAAATTCTTTATGTAGTCGATTCTCCAAGGAGTGGGCTTGCGCAGATACTCGGCATCAATGTTATCCGTTGGTATGGTCAGCTGTGACATGTCATAGAGGAAGTTGTTGACAAGTATCTGCAGGGATGTCATGGGGAGGAACGGCAGGAAAACACTCCCAACGCTCACGCTTATCATGTTGCCAACATTGGAGCTCGCCCCCATTTTTATGTACTTAAGTATGTTGCCGTATGTCCTCCTTCCCTCCATAACTCCGTCTTCCAGAACAAGAAGATTTTTCTCAAGAAGTATTATATCGGCTGTTTCCCTGGCAATGTCAGCTGCGTTGTCTACGGATATGCCAACATCTGCGACTTTAAGTGAAGGCGCGTCGTTTATCCCATCTCCCAAATAACCAACGGTATGGCCAGCCTTTTTCAGTATGCGGATGACCCTCTCTTTCTGAATTGGGTTGAGCCTCGCGAAGACAGAAGTTCTGTTCACAACTGCGAGCAGCTCCTCATCGCTGAGGTTGTCAATCTTGTCGCCTGTTGCAATGCTGCTGACATCAATTCCAACGTCACCGCATATCTTCTTTGAAACCAGTTCATTATCCCCTGTCAGAATCTTGAGCTGTATGCCCAGAGTTCTAAGGGACTCGACAATCTTTTTCGCATCTGGCTTTGGTGGGTCCAGGAATATTATGAACCCCCTCAGAACCATTTCCCTCTCGTCCTCCTTGGAGTAGGAGTGCTTCTTTGCTCCGAATTCCTTGTACGCCAGAGCAAGAACCCTGAAGCCCTGTCTCGCATATTTGTCAGACTCATCCATAAGATGCTCTGGAATCTTCCCGTCGATTTCATACACTTCTTTATCAAGCTCATACCTGTTGCAGCGTTTCAGTATCTCCTCAGGAGCACCCTTTGCTATGAGGACGTGTTTTCCACCCTCCTCCATAACTACTGACATGAGCCTGCGCGTGAAGTCGAATGGTATCTCATCGATTTTTTTGTATTTGCGCATTGAAAGCTCTTCATGCTTGATTATGGCCTTGTCAAGCAGGTTCTTCAGCCCTGTCTGGAAGTAGCTGTTCATGTATGCATAAGAAAGCACTTCCTCGCTCTCCTTTCCACGCAGGTCGAAATGCCTCTCAAGCACCACCTCCCCCAGGGTTATCGTACCCGTCTTGTCGCTGCAGAGCACATCCATAGCGCCGAAGTTCTGTATAGCGCTCAGCCTCTTCACTATAACCTTCTTCTTAGACATCTTCATTGCGCCGTTTGACAGATTGACTGTGATGAGCATGGGGAGCATCTCAGGAGTCACTCCAACGGTGACTGCCAGGCCGAACAGCAGAGCCTGCATTGCATCTCCCTTCAGAACTGTGTTCAGGATGAATACCGGAACGGTCAGAACAACTATGAACCATATCATGAGGCTGACGAAGCTGTTCACCCCAATGTCAAAGCTGGTGATGGTGTCCCTGCCCGAAACCCTCGTTGCAAGCTCCCCGAACTGGGTTGAAGGGCCAGTTTTAACAGCTAGGCCGACCCCCGTGCCGCTCATGACGTTTGATCCCATGAAGGCTATGTTTGTCATCTCGGTTATGGAGCTCCCCTCCACTTTGATTGGCTCCCCGGTCTTCTCAACAGGGAAGGATTCTCCTGTCAAAGTCGCTTGGTTTATGAAAAGGTCCTTTGCATCAAGTATCCTCAGGTCTGCGGGTATTATGTTGCCTGCGGAGAGGTGGACTATATCACCAGGCACAAGCAGGCGCGTGTTTAATTCGTGATGCCTGTCATCACGCATGACTGTGGCATTTACCGACACCATCTCTATTAGCTTCTTTGCCTCGCCTTTTGCCTTGTACTCCTGGTAGAATGAAAGCGATACGCTGATGACCGTCATGCAGTAAACCAAGATGGCGCTCACAATCTGCCCAGTAAGGAGGGAGACTGTTGCAACTATGAGCAAAACTATAATCAGAGGGTTCTTGAATTTTTCAAGCATCTGCATTAATACCGGCACTTCCTTTGTCCTTGTCGGCTCGTTGAACCCATATTCCTCAATTCTTTTTCTTGCCTCTCTCCCGGAGAGGCCTTTCATAGAAGTTTTGAACTTTTTAAGAAGCGCATTTTTTGAAAGCTCAGCAAGCTCTGGCTCGAACTTCTTCTGGTCATTACTGATCGTTTCCAGCTTTCCATTGGCACCAAACAGCCTGAAAATAGGAATTTCTACAGCAGTGATAATTTTATCAAGAAGATTTGCTTCCTTATTGCTTTTCTCATCTGCAACTTTTGGCTCAGAATTCTGGGCTTCTTTCATTACTTCTTCACAACCTCCAGTGCTTCCTCATGCTCTGCTTCTCCCGAGCATCTTAGTCTAGAGCCTAGCATGCTTTAAAGCCTTTCTGCCGTCGATGCTCAAAATCTCAGGAATGCTGCAATGCCAAAAGCAGCCAGCACTCCTGCCACAAAGGAAAGTGCCACTGCCCATGCTTTTCCTTTGAATGCATCCGGCATGAGTTCAGCAAGCACAACATAAGACATTGCTCCAGCAGAGAAACCCAAAGCAGGAGGAACTGCAGCCGTGACTAAGCTCAGAAACAGGTAACCAAATATCGCAGCCAACCCCTCAATGACTCCTGAAAGACCGCCGAATTTGAATGAACTTACGCAGTCAATCCCATAGCATGCAAGCGGAGTTGAGACAAGAGTCCCTTCCGGCACATCCTGGATGGCTATTGTTGAAGTCACCAGCCATCCAAGCGGTGTTGAGTGCGCGAATGAGGCTGCGACAGCAAATCCCTCAGGCAAGTTATGTATAGTTATGGTTCCCGCAATCATCGCTGCCTTCTTTCTGGAGTCGCTTATCCTAGTCCTTCTCACCAAAAAATGCAGGTGCGGCAGTGACCTCTCAAGTGCGAGAAAAACCAGCACCCCTGCAAGAAAGGCCATTGTGGCAGTTGTATTGCCAACATCATTTTTAGACTCGATGAACATTTCAACCGCTGAGAATGCCATGATGCCTGCAGAAAATGAGATGATGTTTGAATAGTCCATTTGCTCGATTTTTCTGTTCCTGAAGAGAAGGACAACTGCCGAGCCCAGCGTAGTTGCTGCGAATACCGTGAATGCCCCCAAAAGCAAATCAAAGAATGCCATATCTGCATTATAAATGAGAAATAATAAAAACAAGAATATCCAATTCGTATAACAGAGGTGTATTTAATGGAAGGCAAGATAACTGAATTCATCAAGCGTAACTTCAAGCATTTCAACGCTGCAACTTTGGTCGATGCTGCAGAAGCTTACAGGAAGCTTATAGACTCTGGAGGAAAGATGTTCCTCGCCATGGCAGGCGCGATGAGCACTGCGGAGATTGGGATAAGCCTTGCAGAGATGATAAGAAAAGACAAGGTGCACGCCATATCCTGCACAGGAGCCAACCTTGAGGAGGATATATTCAACTTGGTTGCAAACAAGCACTACAAGAGAGTTCCTTACTACCGGCAGCTCACCCCGCCGCAAGAGAAGGAGCTTGCTGATGCAGGGCTCAACAGGGTCACGGATACCTGCATACCCGAAGAGGAAGCCATGCGGAGGGTTGAGAAGGCCCTTCTTGCACTCTGGCAGAAGCACGAGAAGGAGGGAAAACCCGCACTTCCTCACGAGTACATATACGAGTTACTTCGCTTAGGGGTGCTTGAAAAGCACTATGAGATTGACCCAAAGGACAGCTGGCTTGTTGCAGCCTCTGAGAAGAACCTACCTCTCTTTGTGCCTGGCTGGGAGGATTCAACGATGGGAAACATGTTCGTCTCCCAGACAATTAAGGGAGGTCTAAAGAGCCTCTCTACAATGAAAAGCGGTTTGTACTATATGGACGAGCTCATACGCTGGTATACGAGCGAATCTAAAAAGCATAAGATAGGCTTCTTCCAGATAGGGGGAGGAATCGCAGGCGACTTCCCAATATGCGTTGTGCCGCTCATCAACCAGGATTTGAAGAAGAATGTGCCTTTCTGGTCCTATTTCTGCCAGATATCCGACTCAACAACAAGCTACGGCTCCTATTCCGGTGCAGTTCCTAACGAGAAAATCACTTGGGGCAAGCTTGGCGTGGACACGCCCAAATATATAATTGAGTCTGACGCTGCAATAGTTGCTCCTCTCATTTTCGCATACGTGCTGGGCTGGTAAAACAGTTGGTGCAGGGGGAGAGATTTGAACTCTCGCAGGCCTAAGCCAACAGATCTTGAGTCTGTCGCGTTTGACCAGGCTCCGCCACCCCTGCGCGGATATAGTTTACGCAAGCTCCCCTTTTAATATTTTATAGGAGGGCCTTTGCAAGAAGCATTATCACGAGCAGCCCCAGCGAATTGAAGGCGAATGAGATGAGGATGAAAGCCTTGTCGTCAAGTCCCTCCAAGCCCAATAAAGCTGCAGCAAGCTCATCGGGAAGCGGGGAGCCTATTATGAAGGCTGCAAGCGGAAGGGAGAGGATGAGGAAGAGCTTTGATTTTATTTTTGGAATTATTATTTTGTGATGATTGATTTTAATGGGTTTTTTCAGGCTCTCCTCCACGCTCTTGAAAATGAGATAATCGCTCACCATGGCGGAGAAGCCACCCAGGACTGCCGCAACTGTGATGTTTGAACTCTCGCTCAAAGCCACAAAGAGCATGATTGCAATGGGAGATGTGACCCCATAACTGTAGAAAAACCCTCCAAAGAATGCTCCAAGGTAACCATAGTCGCCCAAGCTCCAGACAAATCTCTCAATCGTCCCTGAAGTCCACAGCCAGATGGAACAGAAGGTTAATAGGATCACTAACAAAGCTCGGTGGTGTTTCACGATGAACTTTCTGACTGACTTCATTTTCATAGATGGATCTCCTTTAGTTTAATTTACTTCTTGCACATCCTCACAAAATTCGCGTATATTTCTTCCCCATGTTCAGTATGCTCAACTTCCGGGTGGAACATGCAGCCATATATCGACTTGCTCTCGTGCTTCATTGCTTCGTTGGAGCAGTCCTTTGAATGAGCCAGAATCCTGAAATGCTTAACATCCACAACCTCGTCATTATGGGAAGCCCATACATTGAACTTCTTCGGCAAACCTTTGAAAAGCTCATCCTCCTCGTCAATGAGCAGCTCAACCTTCCCATACTCCGGCTTTTTGGCTGGCTGCGCCTTCCCCCCGAAATGCATCCCTATGAATTGATGCCCTGCGCATATACCGAGAATCGGCTTGCCAAACTTGTCGATATAACCGAAGACTTCCTTCAGCTCCTTCACTTCCCCCAGGCCGAGCCTTATTGCTCCTCCCGAAAGAACCAGTCCATCGGCATCTATTTTGCTCAAAGGAGTCTTGCAGGAAATTATCTCTGTATCCACCTTCAGGTAGCTCAGAGTCCTCCATATCCTGTGGGTCCACTGCGAGCCCAAGTCAACAACAAGTATCCTCATCTACTCCCACTCTATGCATGCAGGCGGTTTGCTCGTTATATCGTAAACAACCCTGTTTGCATCCTCCTTCAATTCGCGTGTGATTCTGTTCGAGATGCTCTCAAGTATACTGTCAGGAATCCTTGCGTACTGGGCGGTCATCCCGTCAACGCTGTATACTGCCCTTACTGCTATTGTATAACCATAAGCCCTCTTATCCCCAAGCACTCCCACGCTTCTTGAAGGAAGCAGCACTGCAAAGTACTGCCAGGGAAGCTCCATCTCCCCTCTTGCCGCCGCCTTCTCAAGCTCCTCCTCAACTATGGCGCAAGCCTCCCTCACAATTTCAACCTTCTCAGGATTCGCTTCGCCTACAATCCTTATGGCAAGCCCAGGCCCAGGAAATGGCTGCCTGTTGCATATCTTTTCCGGAAGCCCCAGCTCCTTCCCCACTTTCCTGACTTCATCCTTGTACAACTCCCTCACAGGCTCGACAAGCTTCAGCTTCATGCCGCTCGGAAGCCCGCCAACATTGTGGTGCGACTTTATGGTCGCCCTCATCCCCGAGCCTGATTCAATCCAGTCAGGCGCAAGCGTGCCCTGCCCGAGGAACTTTGCCCTCTCCTCCTTTGCGATTTTCTCAAATATGTTTATGAAAAGCTCCCCTATTATTTTCCTCTTCCTCTCAGGCTCCTTCACCCCTTTCAGGGCTTTGTAGAATTTACTCCTTGCATCAACGAATCTCAGGTTCATGTTTATATTCCCTGCAAGCTCCCTTATGCTCTCAGGCTCGCCCTTCCTCATGAAGCCAGTGTCGACAAAGACGGCAATGCATCTTTTTCCAAGTGCCTCATTCATCAGCACAGCTGTTACAGTGCTGTCCACTCCTCCAGAAACAGCTATGATTGCCTTTCCAACTCCCACAGTCCTCTTTATTTGAGCTACAGCATCCTCTATGAATTGTTTTGGTTCGAATGGCATACTACACTATTGGATATCACACTATAAAAAATCTTTCATTCAAGTTCTGCCTGACAGGCAAAACATTAAAAATCTCAACTCGTAAATACCATTAATGGAGACGTCGGATATACGGAAACTGGCTGATTCTTACAGAAATTTCAGCATTGCCACCCTTGGCTCCCATTCCGCTTTGGATATATGCGAGGGGGCCAAGAGGGAGGGAGTAAAAAATCTCGTGGTGTGCCAGAAGGGAAGGGAGAAGACATATGAGAAGTACTACATGACTAGGAAGATGGGCGGAAAGAAAGTAGGGTGCATAGACGAGATAATGCTTCTCAACAAATTCTCGGAAATAGCAGCCCCAAATATCGTCAGGCAGCTGCAGAAGAGGAATGTCATATTTGTCCCGCACCGCTCCTTCTCTGTTTATGTCGGTTATGATGCAATTGAAAAGCAGTTTAAGGTTCCCATTTTCGGCAATAGATTCCTTCTCAGGGCAGAGGAGAGAACGGCAGAGAGGAACCAGCTTTACCTGCTCAAGAAGGGAGGCATAAGAGTGCCAAAGAGCTTCAGCAAACCCTCTCAAATAGACAGGCTTGTCCTTGTGAAGGCAAGCGAGGCAAGAAGGAGCTATGAGAGGGCATTCTTCTTCGCAAGCTCTGAGGAAGAGTATGAGCAGAGGAGCAGTGAGATGCTGAAGAAAGGCATAATCACTGAGCAGGGGTTGAAATCCGCTCCGATTGAGGAATTTGTTCTGGGTGCGCAGTACAACTTCAACTTCTTCTACTCCCCTTTGAACAAGGAGCTGGAGCTCATAGGGACAGACACAAGAAGGCAGACCAACCTTGATGGTTTATTAAAGCTGCCTGCAGGGGAGCAGCTCGAAGTGCTGAAGCATGTCAGGATGAGCAATATAGAGATAGGCCACATCGCATGCACATTGAGGGAGAGCATGCTTGAGAAGGTTTTTGATATTGGAGAGAGATTTGTGGAGACCTGCAGGAGGGAATACCCGCCAGGCTTGATAGGTCCGTTCGCACTGCAGGGAGCAATTGTGCCGGAGGAGAAGGGGGAGGAAATTGTCATATTTGACGTGAGCTTCAGGCTTCCGGGCTCTCCAGGGGTGAGATTCACTCCCTACACCGAATATTTATATGGAGAGAGCCTCAGCATGGGAAGGAGGACTGCAATTGAGATAAGGAACGCATTCAAAAAGAAGATGCTGGGAGAGGTAGTGACATGATTACAAAAGAGAAGGTTCACTCAATCCTCAAGGGCTATGACAAGAAGAAGATAAAAATAGCGACAATATGCTCCCATACCTCTTTGCAGCTCTTCCACGGGGCGAGGCAGGAGGGCATGAAGACAATCGGCATATGCCTGGAGAAATACAAGAAAACCTACGATGCATTTCCCTTCGGAAAGCCTGATGAGTACATCATCGTTGACAACTATAAAGACATACCCGCAGATGAGCTTGCTGAGAAAAATGCAATAGTAATACCACACGGCTCATTTGTCGAATACACAGGCAAAAACTTGGAGGAGCTTGCCGTCCCGATGTTTGGCAACAGACTGAGCCTCATGTGGGAGGGCGACAGGAACAAGCTTTTCAAGTGGATGAGGGATTCAGGCCTGCAAATACCCGAGCTTTTCACTCCTGAGACAATAGACAGGCCGTGCATAGTGAAGCTTCCAGGGGCAAAGGGAGGCAAGGGCTACACAATTGTCAGCTCTCCTGCAGAGTTCAAGAAAAAGGTGAAGGAAGAGAAGTTCATCATACAGGAGTACATACCGGGGGTGAGGGTATACCCGCATTACTTCTACTCCCCGCTCTCAAAAGGCGGTTATGAGGTAAGGAACGGCTCGCTTGAGCTGATGAGCATAGACCGAAGATTGGAAAGCAACATAGATGAAAGTTACAGAGCAACGCTTGCCGGAGTAACTGTGGAGCCCAGCTTCACGGTCATAGGCAACGAGCCAGTCATACTGAGGGAGTCGCTTGTGCGTGAGATTATGGAAATGGGCGCAAATGTTGTTGAGTCCTCCTACAGGCTCTTCCAGGGGATGCCAGGCCCATTCTGCATAGAGATGATATGCACCGAGAACATGAAATTCTATGTTTTTGAGATTTCCGCAAGAATCGTTGCAGGCACAAACCTTTACCCGCTCGGCTCCCCCTACACCTGCTACTCCTACAAAGAACCAATGAGCACGGGCAGAAGGATTGCCAGGGAAATAAAGAGGGCTGCGAAGCTGAACAAGCTTGAGAAGGTAATCTATTAGCACCGGAGGGTGGGCGGTGTTGAGAAAGATAGGGGTGAACTTACTCTTTGCAACTCTGTTCCTATCTCTGCTTCCGTCTCATGCAAGTTCCTGCCTTGAGAGCATCAACCCAGCTCTTGGGGCAAACCCATCATTTTTCAACATGAGCGACCCTGTAAACCAAGGCATATATAACCTGAATATATCAGCGGATGAGAAATTTTACCTGCTTGTGCGCAGTGCATTTTCAGAAGCACCCCTCCTTACCAGCATGCGAAGCTATAACATGCTTCTGCCGTTCTCTTGCCCTCCAAACGGAACAGAAGTCACAGATGAGAGCTATATCCACGATGCGTGGGTGCGCACTATAACCGTGATGCCATCAGTGACGGATGAAGACGGCAACTACTGGGCGCTCCCGCATGGCGAAGTGCTTGCTGCGCACAACTACACCATACGAATGCCAAGAAGCGCAACGAACGTCTATCCAGACTGCGGTGTTGTATACACCATTCTCAACTCACGCGCGGAACTTTTAGTATATGCGAACGGCAACTACATCGGAAACTCGGATTTGGCCAGCTATGAGGTAAACTCCACGAATCTTAATGTTACAGCAGAGCTTTCTGTTTCGGCAAGTGTGAGGAGGGATTACTACGAGCCGTACTGCTACTGCTGCAAATCAAGCAAGGATGGATGCGAGGAAACATGCTGCTATTGCAAGTTCTCCCGCAGCGATGTGGACAAGGAGCAGGCGAACCCCAGCACCTCAATTGGCAGCAAAGTTTACAATTTTGAGGCATCTCCGAACCTCACAATGCTGCAATGCTCGAACAGCAGCATATCTCCTGTATCGGGCAACCTCTCTCTAAACACCAGCGTCCCGGTGCAGGCAGTGTCAATATTTTTTGGTGGAGCCCGTTCCACCGTTTACGCCTACGGGCTGGATATAACGACAATTCTCGGACCCCATAATGTGCTTGAGGCGCGCTCTTTTGACATCAGCAGCCACTCACTAAAAACATTCATAAGCGAATACAGCATCTCGCCGAGTCTCATACTGGTTAACTTCACCAACATACCGCCGGAATACCTGAATCCTCCCAGTGTCGGTCTCATAGTTGTCGACCTGTTTGGAATACAGCACAATCTCACGAGCCAAGCATCCGTTACCTGCCCCATCAACCCGCAGATAGAGCTGACTGTTCCTTGGTTCGTTGAGAAAGGTTCGAACTTTGAAGCAGTTGTGAAGTTGTCAGAAGGCGGAACCAGCATACCGAACAAGAAAGTCAAACTCCTCTACTCTGGAGAGGAGTTCACAGGAACAACAAACTCTGCAGGAGAGGCGGATTTCACCCTTACAGCTAACCAGAGCGCAGTTGAGGCAGAATCCGATTATGATGGCAGATACGCCGAAGTACGTGCAATGGATGTCGTAGCGGTGTATGAATCGTCTCTTGTAAGCTATCTTTTATCGTTTTTGGCATTCCTTTTTATTCTAACTCTGAGCTATATTGGAGTGAGGTTCATGTTGGGTGGTGAGCAATGAAACCCAGTTTCTTAGTGCTTCTCATGCTCATTGGGTGCGTCTTCATAGGCACTACTTCATCCCAAAATACATCTGAAAATACCACCCAGAACTCTACGCTCCCCAATATAACGCAAATCCCCCAGGTAACAGATCGGAGCTGGCTTACGAATGTGATTGAGCGTGCGATTAGCGATTGGATTAATACGCACATACTCGGCGCGGTCAATGTAGGGCTGCAGGTACTAAACATATTGCTTTTATGGACGCCTGTGGTGCCTGAGTCCATATCCTCGGTTCAAATCAAAATCATTGAGATGCTGGCTCCTGCATATCTCCTTGTCCTCTCGTGGAATGCAATCGAGATAATGACCAGCGAGGTTATAGCAAACCAAGCCAAAGCGCGCATAACAGTCCAGAATTCATTAATAAGCATGGTGCTCGTTGCCTCTTCTCTTAAAATCTACGAGTCTCTGCTCGCAGCATCCCAAACGATTTCAAAATACCTGGTCGATATTCAGTTTAACTCAACACTGTCCAATACTGTTACAGCGGCAATCGTGGCGTCTGAAGTAGGGGCTTTCGCCATAGGCATGATGGGAGTTGTGCTGCTCCTGCTGGTGTTGATAATTATTTTTCTGACATTGCGCATATATATAGTATCACTCGGAATACTGCTCTTCCCAATAGGCATATTCATGTATTTCTTCTCGCCCCTGAAAAAATTTGGAAAGCTGATAATCTCAACAATACTGTTCTTCATGTTCATCCAGGTGATACTTGCGCTTATTGTTTTCGTTATGAATGCGCTTATGGCAGCCCCTCCTAACTCGATCGGCCTTGGCGTGGCTCAGGAGATGGGCGTAAGGGCTGCGATTTACGTCGGCGGGCTGTTTCTCCTGCTGGTTGTTCCATCAACTATATTCTTGCAGATCATACTCCTCATACTAGCCCCGGAAATGAAGCTATTCAGCATGGTCAAATCTGTTGCTGGCGCGGTAACATCTGCTGGAGGCGGGTAAGTCAAACCCCAAAGTGTTTAATTATTAAATGATAAAGTGGGTATATGGCAAAATACTTCGGAACATACGGTATAAGGGGGAAGCTTGACATGCTCACCCCGGAGTTTGCCTTGAGGATGAGCTCTGCATTCGGCGAGCACATAAACGGAGGCAAGGTGCTTGTGGGAAGGGATGCGCGCCTAAGCGGGGAGATGCTGGAGCATGCGGTCATTGCAGGGTTGCTGAGCTCGGGCTGCAGCGTGTTGAACTTGGGCATCGTTCCCCTCTCAACACTGGAGTTTGAGATAAGGAAGCTTTCAGCAGCCGGCGGGGTGATGATTACTGCGTCGCACAACCCCCCTGAATGGAATGGCCTGAAGTTTGCCGACAAGGACAGCATAGGCATATCAAGGGAGGATGGCGCGGAGATTGAAAAAGTTTTTGAGAGCGGGAGATTCAAGAAGGCGGACTGGAACCAGCTAAAGAAGGTTGAGAACTACCCCCTCGCCCTGGAGGAGCATGCAGATGCGCTGAGGAAAACAATTGAGAGGAGGCACACCCTGAAAGAGTCGCCAAAAGTTGTGCTTGACTGCGGAAATGGAGTTGCAAGCCTGATTGCGCCGAAGCTTTTCAAGGAGTTCGGTTGCAAAGTCACAACTCTCAACTCTCAGCTTGACGGCTCCTTCCCAGGCAGGAACTCAGAGCCCACGCCGCAGAATCTGCAGGAGCTCATGAAGGCGGTTGTCGCCCTTAAGGCTGATATGGGAGTCGCGTGGGATGGGGATGCGGACAGGGTCATATTCATAGATGAGAAGGGCGGCTACATATACGGCGACAAGAGCTTTGCCCTCTGCGTTGACATAGCTCTGAGGCAGAGGAAAGGCCCGGTTGTCACAACAGTTGCAACGAGCAATGCAGTGGCAGATGTTGCCAAAGAAAGAGGAGGCTCAATTGAGTATGTGAAGGTTGGCGGTCCATACCTCTCCAGAAGGACAAAGGAGCTAAATGCAGTCATAGCTGGGGAGGAGGCAGGCGGAGTTATCTGGCCTGAAGTTCACTTGGGGAAGGACGGCTTCATAACTGCTTTGAAGATTCTTGAGAGGATGTGCAAGGACGGCAGGCCTCTTTCATCGCTCATAGCAGGCATGCCTGCCTATTATAACTCCAAAGCAAGGCTGGAGTGCCCCCCAGATAGGAAGCAGACAGTCCTTAAGAAATTCAAGGAGAAAGTCAGGGGGGATGGAAAGATTAACGACATGGATGGAGTGAGGATCGACTTTGATGACTCATGGGTCATTCTCAGGGCGTCGGGCACGGAGAACCTAATGAGGATTTTCGCTGAAGCCCGAAGCCAGAAGAAGGCTGACGAGATACTGCGAAAGTATAAAAGAATAGTTGAGAAATTGTAGTGGTGATAAAATGAAGGCAGTTGTATTGTGCGGGGGCAAGGGGACAAGGCTGAGGCCGTATACTTACTCAATACCGAAACCCATGCTGCCGCTGGGCAGGAAGCCCATACTGGAGTTCGTTGTAAACAACCTTAGCGTGCATGGCTTCAAGGATCTAATATTCACTGTTGGCTACCTGAAGGAGAGCATAATGAACCATTTTGGCGACGGGAGCAAGTTCGGAGTGAACATACAGTACTTCATAGAGGATGACAAGGAGCTCAACACTGCAGGCTCAATACTCCCATGCAGGAAATGCCTGGACAGCACATTCCTCGTGGTAATGGGGGACCACCTCACCGCCATAGACCCGCGGAAGCTTGCCGATTTCCACAAGAAGAAAGGAGCCACGGCAACCATCGCACTGAAGAAGACCGGTATTCCTCTCGAATACGGCATAGCGCACACAGATGGGAGCGGCAGGATAGAGAAGTTCGAGGAGAAGCCCATAGTGCAGAACCTAATAAATGCAGGATTGTACTGCCTTGAGCCCGAGGTTTTCAAATACATAAAAGACGGCTATGACTTTGCGCAGGACGTCTTCCCGAAGCTGCTTGAGGACAGGAAGAAGGTTTTCGGATACGTATTTGACGAATACTGGATTGACATAGGAAGAGTTCCAGACTATGAACAGCTCAACCAGATAATAAGCATAGTGGATTTGGTGACGCGCAAGTGATCACTAGTAAATGCTCCACACTGCAGCTGCACCACACAACGCCTGGAAAGTCAGGAGGATTATCACAAGCTGCTGCTCTGTCGGGTGAACAGTCCTCATGAGCAGGTGTGTTAAGGAGTATATCTTTCCGTGGTAGTACAGCCTTCCGCGCTTGCCGACCCTCCCGAAGTTCTCGGCTGAGAAATAAGGGCTCCTAGCCTTGAGGAGGAATTCAATTATCTGCGGAATCAGGCATATGACGCCGATTCTCTCCATGTTGCCAGTCACTACTGCGGCAACTATGGCCGCCCCTATCATGTATGTTGCAATATTTCCTGGGAATATGCTTGCGGGATACCAGTTGAAGAAGAGGAATGCAAGGCATGCCCCGAACAGCGCAATCATGAGGAAGCTTGCTTCAGTTGTGTGCATCCCCATGTTGCCTAGAATGATGCTTGCTATGAATATTGAGAAGGAGATTATGGCGCCCGCACCGGCTTCCAGCCCGTTGAAGCCTGCGAGAAGATTCACAAGGTTCGAGCATGCTATAACCCCGATTGGAATGAGCAGCAGTGAGTAGAGGTTGAAATTCACAGGCCCCAGCAAGGGAAGGGCATAAACGCCCAAATCGAAGTTCACTGTGAAGAAGATTAGGTTCATTGTTGATGTTCCTGCCTTTGTTACCATCAAGGGAATTGCCGCAAACAGGGGAAGCAAAACTCGGTACCTGTCAGGCAGATCAAGTATGTCATCAAGCAGCCCAAGAACGGCTATGAGCGTTATCGAGCATATTGCGGCAAGCATATACTCGTGGTTTATGTCTCTTGAGTAAAGCTGAAGGGAAAGCAGCACTCCTATGGAGAAGCCCAGCAGTATTGCGACTCCGCCAATCTTCGGTATTGCGGGCCTGTCGGGCTTGTTCACATCCGCCCCGGTTATGCCCTGCTCCCTAATCCTCCTTGCAACCTTCGGAGTGACGAAATACACAACTAGAAAACTCGCCAGGAAGACAATTGCGCATGCAGCAATAATGTCTATGTTCAATCAACTACCTCGTATATCTTTATATCCCCACCGCTTGACGCGTAGACCTGCTTCAGCCCGCCCACCTGCCCAAAGAACAGGTTGAAGAGATTCACCTTGTAGTTATCCTGCGGGTATACGAGCCTGCCGCTCCCCGCACTCAGGAAATTCTCAATCGGAACCACCCTCATGTTGCCCTCCTTTGTAACAACCCTCACGCTACCTGCAACAGGGTTGCTAGTGATTGGGTCCAGCTGCACATAGGCAACTTCGCCGTCAGCAGATACGAATATGCCATATAGACTCCCGCCGCTCATGCCTCGCCCGTAGAATATGAAGGAGGCAATCCTCACCCGAGTATTGTTTGCCAGCACCTTGAGGGTGCCAATGCTGTCAAATAGGGAGGTATCAACCAGCATGTGGGTCACATTCCTGCTCTTCAAAAATGCAGCGGAGTCATTTGAAAGGATGAAGCGCGCGAATTCGGTGTCATTTGAGTAGCCCCTTCTTCCTGTAGTGAACTCAAGCAGGGGCGAAACCCTGAAAGCCCATACTGTTGCATTATCCGGCAGGTTATCCGCTGTCCAGCTTATCACCTCATCAGCTCCAGACCCCACAATATCCTGTCTTTGGGATGCGCTTATCATTGCCGCAATTAGAGAGGAGAAGAGGAAAAGCGCTATCACCGAGAATGTGATGTATACAACAATCCTTCTCTCGCGGTATAAGGAAGCTATGAAGACGGAAGTCAGTGCAACTCCTGCTGATGCGATTATAGACTGGTTCGTGTCAAGGAAGTTCACTGAGAACAGGAATGACACGAAGAAAAGGGTGCCTGCGAACAGCATGAGCGCAAGATTCTCATTCTTCAGCTCCAGCAGCTCATTTATTGCAAATGCAGAGAACAGCGCAATGCCAAGTGCTGCCGGGAAATAATGGAAGAGCAGGACGACTACCGAAAGGATGAAGAAGGATGCAGCAAACACCCCGAACTCGCTCCTGCGTCTGTGCTTCCCAATCAACCAGGATATAAATGCAAATATGCCAACCACCGCGAGCGGTATGCTACTAGTGTATGCAAGTAGGTTTGTTGTTTTCATATCACTGAAAACATTTCCCTGAGGGAAGATGAAATAGGCCAGCAGGAATGTCACAAGAACTGCCGCGGCACCATGGGCAAGAGGCTCATCAAATTTCTTCCCCCAGCTGTAGGCAAGCTGTGCAAGCAGCGAGAGCAGCACAACCCCAATCATGACCCACCCTGTCTCCCAGCTCATCCCAGACATGAAGAACAGGAGCGCAGAAGCCAGCAGTAAAAGGTAGTTCCTACTCTTGTGGAACAAAAAGAAGGCAGAGCACGCAGCTGTGAAGAGGCACATTCCCAGGGCATCTGCAGTGTAGAAGCCCGAGCCCATAGCCATGATGAAAGGCAATGAAGATACAAGCAGGACTGTCCCGCCCACAGCCGCTATTTCGGAAAACATGCTCCTAAGCATAAAGTAGAATAACGCCACGCAGAGCAGCGAGAAAATTATAGGGAGAATTTTCGCTATTGTGAGCATAAGTTCTGCATTGAATCCCGTGCTTCCTGAGTTCAGGATGCTGTATACGAAAGCAGTGAGCTGGTACAAAAGAGGAGTTGGGCTCGAAAGCTTGCCCGCAACTGCATCTTTTGCAAGCAGCAACTCCGAGTAGGAGTTTATGTTACGCATGTGCAGGCTTGTCACACTGTATGCAGACAGCGAGAAAGAGAGCAGCAGAATGAATGCTAGTGCGAGTTTCTCCTCGTTTTTCATGGAACCTTACCCCTTGCCCCTCCCCAGCCTGTCGTGCGCCTTGGCAAGATGTCCCGCAGCCAGCGCGGAGATGAGGCTTATCTCCCCAGCCAGTGCCGTTGCGCATGCTATTTCCGCAAACTTCCTGGCGTTGCTTCCAGGCGGGTCGCCAGGGCCGTAGCACCCAATTACCTGCAGCGCCTCCTTCTGCGTGGGCAGGTTCATCCCACCCCCCAGAGCACCGCACTCAATGCTGGGCATGAATATTGAGAAGTAAACACCATCGCCCTCCTTCTCCACAGAGGTTATTGCCATGGCGCTGTTCATTATCTGTGCAGGGTCCTGCCCCGTTGCTATGTATAGAGCTGCAATTGGGTTCGCCACATGGGCATTGAATCCGCCGAGCACTCCTGCCCTTGCGGAGCCGATGAAGTTCTTGCCGTAATTCACTTCAGCCATTCTTTCGGGCGCTGTCTTGAGCACTCCCTTTGCAATCTTTTTCGGAATGACAACGTCTGCGCTGACGCTCCTCCCCCTGCCAAGTATGAAGTTCACAGCAGACGGCTTCTTGTCGGTGCACATGTTGCCGCTCAGGGCAAGGCACTCAACTCCCTTATTTTCTTTCTCAATGAATTCAATGACTTTTTCTAAACCTATTGTTATCATGTTCATCCCCATGGCATCAGAGGTGTCGCACACAAACCTCAGGAAAATATGCCTGCCGCTTATAAACGGCTGCACCTCCTTCAGCTTGAGGAATTTGTCCTCCTCCATCAACTCTTTTAGCTTGTAGAAGTTTGAGTTGGCCCACTCCTTGAATTTCACTGCCTCAGCAAGATTTTTCACCTTGAAAAGAGGGGCACGGGTCATGCCCTCGTGCAGTATTCTGACATTGCAACCGCCGCTCAATGTTATAGCTCTCATCCCCCTGTTGACGGATGCAACCAGTGCGCCTTCAGTTGTTGCGAGGGGCACATAGAAGCTGCCTTTTGCATTCTCGCCGTTCACCTTCATCGGCCCTGCAACTCCTACAGGAACCTGCGTGACGCCTATGGGGTTGTCAATATTCCTGTTCGTTGCAAAGCCCAAATCTATGGAATACCTGCCGATATGGTCAAGCTTAGTCCTGGTGAGCTCCTCCAAGGCTTTCCTCCTCACCTCAACAGCTTTCCCCGAGTCCGTGAATTTCTGAACATCATGGAAGTCAATCTTACCTTTAACGACCTTTTTTACAAGTTCATCCATTCAAACACCACTATAGATTTGTTCATACATTTTTATTAATGTGCTTCCGCGGTTATCATGTTCGCCGTCAACTGTAATCAGCTTGTTGGCATCATCATCTTCCTGAAGCCAGGAGTCCACTCATCCGTTCTGAGTATGACGGAGTCAACAGTTTTAATAGTCTGTGGGAACTTCTCCTTCAGCTCATTTATGATATCGTAATATTCATTGTAATTCCTGACAACAAACTCTGGCTCTATCTGCCAGAGGTTCCTGATGAAGTATTGTATCTCGGGAAGTTGGCTGCAATACTCCAACAGCTCCTTCAGCTCCTCACTAGTGTGGCTCTCCAGCCTCACTATCGCCTTGTAATACTCCAGTCCAAGTGCAATCAGGTTGACACTTATCCTGTACTGGATTATCACCCCGAGCTTCTCCAGTTTCTTAAGTCTTGAGGAAACTGTGGGAGGCGTGGAGGATACCCTCTTTGCTATCTCCACTGTGGGGGCTCGTGCATTCCCAATTACATAATCTAGTATTCTGAAATCCAGAGAATCCAACTTATTCTGAACTACCACGCCGCCAAACTCTACTGGTTTCTCGAGTTTACCAGTGAAGTACATCTTCGGGTATTGCTTAACATCCAGCAGATAGTCGCCGTAGAAATCAACTATAATATCCTTGAATGTAGAAAGAAGCTCGTTCTTCAGACTGTAGAACATGTACTCATCCTTTGCATATATCGCAAAGATAATGTCCCAGGAGCCGTCGCACTCTCCCATCCAGTAGACATTCATCGACTGCCTCAGATATGAGATAAGCTCCTCCCTTCTTTCGGGTATGTTCCTAAACTTCAGGTATATTTTGAACAGCCTGTGCCCCATCTTGTT
>JACCLG010000019.1 GCA_013425335.1 Microcaldota archaeon | reverse complement strand
TAATTGATTGGATGTTTAATATGCCCCCTTCTCCATAAGTATACCCCAAGGTGATGGCATGAAGCAGATAAAATACCCGTTAGTGGAACCCATGTTCAATGGAAGGATGCCCGAGGGATTTGTGAATGACGTCCGTGGGTGGAGCTGCACGAAGAGGGAGGTAGCTGATGCTGCCAAGGAGGGAAAGCTTCTCACAATGGACATAGACATGGACGGTTACGGCAGGTGCAGCCTCAACTGCGGGCACTGCTTCAGGAGAAACAAGGATTTTCACAAGGAGAAGAGGATGGGCAGGGAGGAGCTTTTCAGACATCTCTTAGAAGCGAAAAAATTGGGTTTGAAAACTGTAAAGCTCATAGGGCCTGGAGAACCTCTGGAGGAACCTGGCCTGATAAGTTTTCTGGAGAGACTCAATGGGATAGGCATAACTGCGCTGATATTCACAAAAGGCAGGGTTATAGGGGATGATACAGCCTGTATGGAGATACACAAGAAGGAAGATGGAAGTGCAATGGATGGGACAGAGCTTGCGGCAAAGCTTAAGGAACTCGGAGTGAGCATATTGTTGGGAGCAAGCTCTTTCGACCCAGAGACTGAAGACAGAACCGTCGGGAAGGCGGGATACCATGCAATGAGGGATGAGGCGATACTGAGGCTCGTGGAGGCAGGGTTCAATGAGTTCATCCCAAACCAGGCCACAAGACTTGCCTTCATATGCACTCCGGTGACGCCTGCTAACATAGATGAGGTTTTTGGGATTTACAGATGGGTCAGAGCTAGGCATATACAGCCCATCATAGCACCTACAATGATAGCAGGAAGGGCGCTCGATAACCTCAAACAGCTAGTGCCTTCTAGAGACAAACTGCTTTCAGCTTACACAAAAATAAACATCTGGGCGATAGAGCATGGAGTATTTACGCTGGAAGAGTTCAAGGAGAATGGCGTTACTCCATACGCAGGAGGTGCACATTGTAACCAGCTTGCCGTGGGTGTTTTCCTGAGGGGGGATGGGAAAGTACTTAGATGCCCAGGGGATGATGTGACGGTACTCGGAGATCTCAGGGAAAAGAGTATAACGGAGATATGGAAGGATGGTGACAACCTCAGGAAATACGGGGGGATGTACAACAACGGTTGTCCGCCAAAAGAGGGCAGGTCCTTCCCGAATGAATTCTTCAACGATGTCATGAAGAATGTAGTTGGGTTTGAAAGCAAGGCGTCAAAGATTCTCGGATAGCATAATACTCTCAGAATTGCTTCGCAACTCCGATAATTCTCAGCCCTTTTGCATTCAGGTCGCACAGAAGCAGTCTCTCATCTTTTAGGAATGCAACAGGTTTTTCAGTTTTTATCACTCCCTTTCCCCTCTCGCCGGGTTTTACCTCTTCTTGAATCTCAAGCCTGCATGGCTCGAACTGCAAGCCCGCACTTAGGTGAAGCGCCTCATCATTTACAAGCGGTTCCTTTGCAAACTTCAGAGCAGCCAGCTCGCAGGCGAACCTCTCCTCCACGCATATCTTTTCCTTTGAAAGTACAGTTCCTCTCGTTATCTCCCCAGGTTTAACATTCTTGAGTGCAAGCCCCACTCTATCCCAGCAGGTTGCAGATGCGACATCCTCGTCATTCTTCTGAATGCCCTTCACCTCAATCTCATTTCCAGCCGGGTAGGCAGTTATCCTGTCATGCACGGCTATGCTGCCCCGCTTGACAATGCCAAGGGCAACAGTTCCGACTCCCTTCACTTCAAAGCAGTGGTCTATGTGCACAAGAGTGCTTCCCTCCACTCTCGGGCTCTCCTGCGCAAACAGGAACTCCCGCGCCTCCTTAATTTCTGAGAAAATTCTGCTGTTTTTCAGCGATGTCTGCGCAAGCAGGGGCTTCAGATCAAATTGGCTCAGGAAAACAGCCTTCATCCCAAAAACATCAAGGGCGACAATCATCTCCCCAAGCACGGAAGATGGCTTGTCTGCAACTACTAGTGTCATATCCGAGAGGCACAGCGTTTGGAGCAGAACTGGAAACTTTGCAGGATACGCCAAGGGGTCTATTGCTGTTATTATCTTTCCTTGGAATACTGTGTGGTAGAATGAGATGTCATCAGCAGTCCCCTTCTTGCCAAGAGCCTGGGCTGCCGTTGCGCGTCTTTCCGCATCCTCTCCCAGCACTGCTATGTTAATGCTTGGCATGAAATCAACAGGAAGGATAAATTGGAGAGTTTCAGGTTTAAAACTCTGCTGCATTCCAAATCATTTATTAAGTAATACTGAGTAACACTACTACAATAGCTGATGCTAATTGTGGAGAATTCGAATGAACATTAAATTCAGTGAGCCTATTTCAAAGGCACTTGCAGAACTGGGCTTCAAGGAACTTACAGAAGTGCAGAAGCAGGCGATACCCTATATCACGCAGGGTGAGGATTTGATAGCGCAGGCAAGGACAGGGACAGGCAAGACTGCCGCGTTTGCAATACCTCTGCTGGAGATAATAACCGATAAGCCCTACGTTCAGGCAATAGTGCTCGCCCCTACGAGGGAATTGGCAATACAGGTGGGAAATGACTTCAGGAAGATAGGCAGATATACAAAGGCAAAGGTGCTCGTTGCATACGGAGGAGTCGGCATAGAACCCCAGATTGAGAAGCTCAGGGCAGGCGTGCAGATTGTGGTTGGCACGCCAGGAAGGATACTTGACCTGATGTCCCGCGGTGATTTGAACCTCTCGAGAATAGAGTTTTTCGTGATTGACGAGGCGGATGTAATGCTTGCAATGGGTTTCATAAGGGATGTTGATAGGATACTGGAAGCAGTCCCCCAGAAAAGGCAGATGCTGCTCTTCTGCGTTGATTTCCCAGAGGAGATACTTTCGCTTGCCAAGAAGCACATGCGCTACCCTCAGCACGTGAAGCTCATATCATCTGAGAAAAGCGCCCAGGGAGTTACGCAGTTATTCTACGTGGTTGAATCTGGGAGAAAGCTCGGGGCACTGCTTTTCCTTCTCAGGCAGATTAGGCCTCAGAGGACGCTGATATTCTGCAGAACGAAGAGAAGGGTGGATGAGCTGACCAGGATACTGAATTACAACGGAATAAAGGCAATGGGCATACAGGGAGATTTGTCGCAGGCGCAGAGAACAAGGACAATGGATGCTTTCAAGGAGGGCTCTATAAACCTGCTTGTCGCAACTGATGTCGCATCAAGGGGAATTCAAGTTGAGAAGATTTCCCATGTGTTCAACTATGAGCTTCCCTATGACATAAACTACTACCTGCACCGAATAGGCAGGACTGGAAGGATGAGTGATGTAGGAGAGGCTATCACACTCTGCTACTCGGATGAGATGGGCACCATGGGGCAGATTGAGAGGCTTATCGGCACAACTCTTGAGGAGAAATTCCTGCCAGCAAATACTCCGGCTCCGAGAATGCCTCCTTACCAAGGTTACCCGGGGCGGGGCAGACCAAATCGTGCCTACGGCCAGAGTAGCTTCGGAGACAGGCGCAGACCTCCGCGTTTCAGAAGGTAAGCTCTTCTGAAGTGTCTTCTTAACTTTTAAGAACAACAAAAGGTTTCAGCTAGCGTCTTGAAGATGAAATAAATTCGAGTGGTCAGCAACAATGGGCGTTCCCGCTGCAAAGCAGTACAGGCACCATCGTGAGCGAGCTTAACTTCCGAGTTCGGAATGGGTTCGGGTGTTTCCCCGCTCCTATGGCCGCTGACCATCTATAATTATGCCAAATGGTATTTAAATAGCTTACTTTACCTCTGGATTTCGAATATTAAAGATTCATAGAATTAGGAATTACCAGTAAGCGTTCCAGAAAAAACCAATAAACAGGAGCCTACTTCTTCACTGGCAGGGGCTTTGCATGCGAAGCCAGCAGCTTTATTGCCTGCTCTATCGCATTTCTGACCTCTCTCTCGCTCTTTGAGCCTGTGCATATTATCTTCCCGTTCTTGAAAAGCAGCAGCGAAGCGCGGGGCTCCTTCAGCTTGAGAATTGCGCCTGGGAACTGCTCGGGCTCGTATTCTACATTCCTCACTTTCTGAGCAATTGTGTAAAGGTCAAGCTCCACCCCGAGGTTTGCGGATGCAACGATGTTCTCTATCTTAAACTTCGGATCAAGTATGAGTTTTTTAGCCACTGGTGACCACCTATTTGTTTATAAACATAGATATTTAAATAGTTTATAAGCAGTTCAGGGAGGGAACGCATGAAACGGTCTAAAGGAAAATTTTCAAAAAGGACTAGGCTCCTTAGGAAGAGGGCAAGAAAGGGAGCCCTCCCAATGAGGAGGCTTCTGAGCAGCTTCGGCGTTGGGGACAAGGTGTGCATAAACCTGGCACCCTCTCAGGAAGGGCTGCCCCATCCACGCTACAGGGGAAGGCACGGAGTCATTGTTGGCATGCGGGGCAAGTCCTATGTGATTGATGTAAAGTCGGGCAACTCCTACAAGAGGCTCATTGTGCCTGGCATGCACCTGAAGAGATGATTATCATGATTGAGAAAGATGTTACATCAAATAGGCCTGCAACTCTCGCTGAAGTTAAGGAAGTGCTTGAGGACAGGAAGAAAGAAGGTGAATTGGGCTTCGAGCAACAGACCACCCTTGCCTATGCGACTAAATATGCCAAGCTCAGCAAGAAGAAGGCTGCAGAGCTCATTGAGGAGCTCCAGAAGACGGATAAGATAAAGCCGGCGGTGGCTGCCAAGATAGCAGACATACTCCCGAAGAACTCGGACCAGGTAAGATTGATATTTGCAAATGAGAGGTATTCACTCAGTGCTGAAGAGATTAAGGAAGTGCTTAAAATTGTGGAAAAATACTCAAAGTAGGTTGGAAGATGAAAATAGGAATGGAGGAATATGCAGTAGTATTAGATTCGCTACCCTACGGGAAATCGACAGATGTGAGAAGGGAGCCGCTTGCGCAGGTCGTAGGGGAGGACTACTTCACGCTATTGGAAATCACGCCGAAGCCAAGCACGGAAATATCTGTTGGGGAGAGGATATACATAGGGAAAGGTCCTAGGGACAAGGTGGACCACATAAAGAGCAGGATAGGCTACTTCGATCTGACCTCTTCGGCAAGGGCTGAGCTGGACAGGACTCTGAGGAAAATCATAAAAGATAAGGAGTCGTACTTTGTAAGCGTCTTCAATAAATGCGGCCCGATAAACATACGATTGCACCAGCTGGAGCTCCTGCCAGGAGTGGGTAAGAAGCACATGCGGGACATACTGGATGAGAGGGACAGAAAGCCATTTGAGAGTCTGGAGGACATAAACAAGAGAGTGGCATTGCTGCCGGACGCCTCAAAGATAATAGTGGACAGGATACTTGAGGAGATGATGGGCAAGTCAAAATACTACATACTGACAAGGCCGCCTTTCCAGAAAGAAGAGGTCACCTGATGCTTAGGGAAGAACTGCTGTCAATTTTTGAGAGATATGCCCTAAAGCCAAAAAAGAAGCTTAGCCAGAGCTTTCTAGTTGATGAGAGAGTTATAAAAAAAGAGGTTGAATACGCCGAGGCTGAGGGAAAAGAAGTATTGGAGATAGGCGCAGGAGTCGGTTTTCTCACAAGGGCATTGGCAGAAAAGGCAAAGAGAGTTGTTGCGATTGAGAAGGATGCGCGCCTTGTGAAAATACTGAAGAGCTCCCTCCCTCCAAATGTCGAAATTGTTGAGGCTGATTTTCTCAAGTATAATGCCGGTAAAACGCAGGTGATTGTCTCCAATTTGCCATACTCAATTTCATCCCCTCTCACATTCAAAATAGCTGAGATGGAGTTTGAGCATGCAGTTCTCTGTTATCAGGAGGAGTTTGCAAGGAGGATGCTCGCGAAGCCCGGCACAGAAGAGTACTCGCGCCTCTCCGTGATGAGTCAGCTGAGTTTCGAGCTGAAGTTCCTTCAGAGGGTGCCGAGGAACTGCTTCCTGCCTGTTCCGAAAGTTCATTCCGCGATAATCATGCTAAAGCCAAAGAAGGAAATGCCCGATGAAATCTCAAAGGAGTTGATTAACCTGCTTTTCCAGCACAGGAATAAGACTCTGAGGAGCTCTTTACTAAGTTCATCCCGCAATCTTGGAATAAGTAAAAAAGAGCTCATACAGCTTGCAGAGAGAATTCCCCTCAAAAAGAGAAGGGTTGTATCGCTCACCCAGAAAGAAATTCTTGAAGTTGTGGGAAATGAAGAGCTGAGGGATTATATACGAAAAAAGTTCAGTACTCCTCATCAGAGCGCTCCATCTCCATGATGACTTCCTCAAGCTCCGCCCTCTGTTTCATGAGCAGTTGCTTTATTCTCGCGAATCTTTTTGCCTGCAAATCAACATACCTGTATTTTTTGGAAGCCTTGTTGAAATGCTCTATGGAAAGGGTGTAGAACTCTTCATTATCCATAGTCTTTGCAACATCCTCAAGAATCTTGCCAATCAGCTCGTTTGCGGCTATCTTGACATCCCTTCTTATCTGGTGCTCCTTCTGAAAGTTCTTCTTGAGAATCCTCACAACCCTGGCATTTGGGAACGGAAGCGCCAGCTGCTCAAGCTCTTCCTCGTCTTTCGCTTCATCAACAGTGCCAGCAACTTGTTCTCCCTCTCCCACGTCATCACCCCATTTCTATTTGTCCATTCAATTTTAAATAGCTAACTATTCAACAATATACCGGTGGTGCCATGGGTTATGTAGACCTCAAATACAAGCCAACTGAAAATGACATGGTATGCTCATTCTACCTTGAGCCCGAGGGGATTTCTCTTGAGAAGGCTGCGGAGGATATTGCTGCAGAGAGCTCCATAGGAACGTGGACTGAAGTCGTCACCATGTCCAGCAGGATAAAGAGGATGGGGGCAAAGGTGTTCAGCATCAGGAAAAACATAGTGAAAGTTGCATACCCCCAGGAGCTGTTTGAGAAGGGTAATATCCCGCAGATTCTGAGCTCGGTTGCAGGCAACATATTCGGGATGAAGGCTGTGAAAAACCTCAGGCTGCTAGACGTTGAATTACCTGAAGAGCTGGCACGCTCTTTCAAAGGGCCCGAAGTTGGTCTGGATGACGTGAGGAGGATAACGGGCATACACGACAGGCCTCTGCTTGGAACAATATACAAGCCAAAGCTAGGCCTCAGCCCGAAAGAGATGGAGAAGGAAGCTTACATCGTATACTCCAATGGAATTGACTGGTCTAAGGATGACGAGAACCTTGCCTCGATGGAATTCAACAAATTTGAGGAGAGAGTTGTCAGAGTCCTCAGTGTTGTTGACAGAATAAAGTCAGAAGAGGGAAGGACAGTGATATACGCCCCCAACATAACCGGGCCTGTGGACCGTATGCGGGAAAGAGCGGAATTCGTCAAGGAGCAGGGAGGCAGGTGCATAATGGTTGACGTGCTCACCATCGGCTGGTCTGCGCTGCAGTACATAAGGAAGCAGAACTTCGGAAAGATAATACACGGGCACAGGGCAATGCACGCAGCAATAACAAGGAACAGGAAGCACGGCATATCCATGCTTGTTTTGGCAAAATTTGCAAGGCTCGCCGGGGTGAGCGCCCTGCATACTGGCACAATCTTCGGTAAAATGGAAGGGGGCAGGGACGACGTAGTTGCTCTGAACAGATTCCTGAAGTCGGATTTCTTCGGCATGAAGAAGGTCATGCCTATTGCATCAGGAGGCCTGCATCCAGCACTCATACCAAAGCTTGTTAATGCCCTTGGGAATGATGTAATAATAAACTGCGGCGGGGGGCTGTGGGGCCACCCACAGGGCTCTGCAGCCGGCGCAAGGGCAATGAAGCAGTCCCTGGATTCGGCCCTGAAAGGCATACCACTCCAGAAATATGCGGAATCCCACGAAGAGCTCAGGATGGCGCTGAAGAAATGGGCGTAGTATAAACTTAACAACTAACACACTATTATACCACTGCGGGCAAAAACATAATCATGGAGAAATGCTCAATCTGCCAGAGAGATTTTGAGGTAACCGAAGGAGTATTCTTTGAGAACAGGTGGTTCTGCAGGGAATGTTCCTTAGTGTACGGGCAGTTTGAGACCTGCTCCAGATGCAAGAGAAGCGTAGCACGCTGGGGTTATACAACGCACAACGGAATGATTCTGTGCCACCAGTGCTGCGATAAAGTGCTTAGAGAAGAGAGGCTTGCGAGGACATGCGCAGTATGTAACAAGGAGATAGTCGGCCCATCCGTAGTAGACCCTCAGGGCAGGAAGGTGTGCCTGGATTGCTACAGAAAAAACAACCTCAAGCCTTTCGGAGTTAGAATTATAATATGCGCCTCCTGCGGTGAGGATATCCCGGCGCCGCAGGCAACATATGTGAAGGAGAAGCCGGTCTGCAAGAAATGCATCGAGAAATTCATGAGGGAGAGGACATTTCTCACGTGCTCCCGCTGTGGCTCAAAAATCTATGAAAAACCGCTGAAAGTTGGCGACGAGGTTTTGTGCGCCTTGTGCTACAGCCAGATTCCAAAGGACGAAGACAGGTGCGCGGTTTGCGGAAAGATGATAAAAGCCATAAAATTCGTAAGGAGGGATGGCGCCGTGCTGTGCCTGGACTGCTCAAAGAAGGAGTCAGAGTCTTCTCGATAGCTGAGAGAGATATGCCTTGGCCTTTCCCAGCTCGCCAGTCCCTTTTCTGGTAATCCTGTAGTATTTCCTCCTCCCTTCAAACTCTGATGATATCAGCCCCTCTTTCTCAAGCTTGTATAGCACCACATAGCTGGTTATCAGCCCGTGGCTCCAGCCGAACGTTCTCTCAATATCCTTGCTCAGCCCGTATGCATACACCCTCCTCCTCTTCAGTTCCGAGAGTATGTATAACCACAGGTTCCCCTTTGTCAGCGTCCTCCTCAGCCTACGCATGGGTCTGCTTTCCTCCATGCTATAATATATACAAGCTTTAAATATATATGCATATATAAAATATTTATAAAAAACTAAAATATGGTGGTAAATGTGGGAAAAATAAGGGTCGCTCTAGTCGGGGTCGGTAACTGCTCCTCTTTCCTGGTTCAGGCAATAGAGTATTATAGAGGAAGGAAGGAGAGGGACATACCAGGGATAATGCATGTAATGCTAGGTGGCTACAAAATAGAGGATATAGATTTTGTTGCCGCGTTCGATGTTGACAGGAGGAAAGTTGGAAAGGATTTGAGCAAAGCAATATTCCAGCAACCCAACAATGCAGTGAAGCTGACCGATGTCCCCAAAACCAATGTGACGGTGGAGAAAGGGCCTGTTCTCGATGGGATTGGGGATTATCTTAAGAAGGTCGTTTCAGTAGATCCGAACCAGAAGCCGGTTGATGTCACGGATGTAATAAAGAGCTCAAAAGCGCAGGTTGTCATAAACTACCTGCCTGTCGGCTCATATGATGCAACAAGATTCTACGCACAGGCAGCGCTGGATGCAGGATGTGGCTTCATAAACGCCATTCCAGAATTCCTTGCCTCAGGAGAATTTGCCAACAAGTTTGAGAAGAAGAGGCTTCCTATTCTAGGGGATGACATAAAGGGGCAGCTGGGGGCATCCGTGCTCTCAAGAACGCTTGCAAGATTATTCAAGGACAGGGGCACTGCTCTGGACAGGATGTACCAGCTGAATTTTGGCGGGAACACAGATTTTCTCAACCTGCTTGAGGAGAGCAGGCTGAAGTACAAGAGGATAAGCAAGACAGAGACCGTGCAATCTGTCCTGGAGGAGAAGAGGCTGGATGAATACAACATAAAGATAGGGCCGAGCGATTACGTCCCCTGGCTAGGCACAAGGAAGATAGCAAGCATGAGGTTTGAGGGGAGGAGCTTCGGCGACATATCTGTCCAGCTGGATGTGAAGCTGGATGTTGATGACAAATCTGTCTCAGCCGGCATAATGGTTGATGCCATAAGGTGCTGCAGGCTGGCCATGGACAGGAAGATAGGAGGGGCGCTGGTGTCTTCCTCAGCATACTTCTTCAAGGTCCCGCCAATCCAGTATCCCGATTATGTCGCAAAGGAGATGCTGGAGGAGTTCATAGAAGGGAAGAGGGAGCGCTGAGCTCTTATGAAAAGCATCAGGTATAAATAGCTGGTCGAGCATCTATAGTTGGTGTTCAAATGAAGTTTGGAATTCCGAATCTGGTAGATGCCATTGGTGAGCTGCCGGAGAGGAGCAATTTTCTGTTCATAACCCCGCCGAGGCCTGAAAAAAACATATTCGTGGCGCATTACATAAACGAGGGCCTCAACTCCCAGCAGCCAGCCATATATGTGACAACTGATCTGGCGCCAAGCGAGATAGAGGCGAGGGCAAGCTCATTCGGCTGGAAGTTCTCCGATTATACAAACAATAAGCTCTGGTTCGTTGACTGCTACTCGTGGGCTCTTGAAAAAAAGCCGGTAGAGAGGAAGGACATACGCGTCTCAGGCCCCTCATCGCTTGATGACCTGTCCCTCAGCATAAACCAGGCAACCTACGCAGCAAACAAGCTGTCCCCTGTCGGGAGAGTGGTATTCCAGAGCCTTTCAACCCTGCTCATATACAACACTCCCGGCATAATCTATAAATTCTGCCAAGTGCTGGGTGCGCGGCTCAAGGACTCGGGCATGACAACTCTTTTTATGGTTGAGGAAGGAATGCATCAATCCGATGTTCTGGCAACTCTTGAGCATATGGTGGATGGAATTATAGAAGTGAAGTTTGAAGATGGGAGATGGTTCATCAGCTCATCTCAGATAAAGTCAAGCGGAAAAGTTGAACTGAGGATAACGGATAAAGGGGTTGAAGCCCTAAGGTAGGTTCCATGGGGGAAGAGGAGGGAGACATAGATGCGGTAGACTATTCCGCCACGTCACACGAAGGGACTCCTTCGCCTGCCAAGGAGGAGAAGGTGAAGACGGACATACCTGGGCTGGACTCCATGATAAATGGCGGGTTCGAGAAGAAGAGCGTTATCATAGTCAGTGGCTCAGCAGGCTCTGGGAAGACCATACTCTCCCTGCAGTTCCTGTATAACGGTGCAACAAAATACAACGAGCCCGGCCTGTATGTCACGTTTGAGGAGCAGAAGGAGAGCATTTTCAAGCACATGCTCAGCTTCGGCTGGGATTTTGCCGAGCTGGAGAGGGAGAGAAAGCTGGTGTTTCTCGAGTATCCCCCCCACGAGGTTGACAGGTTCATCAGCGAAGGAGCTGTTATAGAGGATATGGTGAGGGATTACGGCATACAAAGAGTTGTTATGGACTCCATAACGTCTTTCATGCTTCTCTACAATGATGAATACAGGAGGAGGCAAGTCTTCCTCAAAACAATGGAGATACTGCGGAAATGGGGCTGCACCACTCTTCTCACATCCGAGGGGATGGGGACAGAGGATGGGGAGGTTAAAACGCGTTTTGGAGTTGAATTCCTGGCGGATGGCCTTCTCTCCATACACACAATAAAGAAGGGTGGCGTAAAGGAGTTCGCCCTGGAAGTCGTCAAGCTGAGGGGCGCCGCCCACGAGATGAGGATGAACCTCATGAAAATAACTCCTAAAGGCATAGAGATATACCCCTCGCAGCCGGTGTTTGGCGGGGACTCCTTATAATGCAAAGTTTTTAATCTAAGCGATTAAATAGTATCTCATGAGGAAAGCGCAGGCAGCGGTTGAGCTTACCGTGCTGGCAGCATTTATCATGCTGGTCCTGTTCATGCTTTTCGAGTTTGGTCAAACAAAATTAAACGAGAATACTTCCGTAATCCAAGTCTCTCAGGCCAGAAATACCGTTGACAGGCTTGCTGAAGCTGCAATTGAGGTGCATAATGAAGGCGTCGGGGCCAGGAGGAAGATGTATGTAACAATACCAGATAGTGTGAACCCGAATAGGATACTTATAGGCAACGGGACGATAACTATCGGGGTCTATGTAGCAAACGGCACCTCAGACATAAGCTCTTCCCAGACGGGTTTCACAATCATGCAGGGCGGTTTCTTTCCCACCACGCCAGGGAGCTACTGGGTGTGGGTGATTGGCAAGCAGGGTTATGTGCAGATAGGCAGCTCAATCGATGTAAACCCCCTTGCCGAGTACTTTGAGCTCTTTCCAAACAATTTTGGCAACCAGAACATCTCATTTACGAATTACGGGACGTCTCCCGTAAATATCACACTAACTTTAGTGTGGTCAGACTCAGAAATCAGCACTGCAATAAACGGCAGTAGCACTATTAGTTTTTCGCTGCAGCCCGACACCTCCAATTTACAGATTGTGAACCTTAATGCCTCGGCGAACTCAAACGCATCGCGTGGCCTGCACAACGGCTATATATCTGTGACGACAAACATCTCAGAAAGCGAGACCATACCTATCACAGTCAATGTGGTTGGCCAGCCTGCAGGTCTGCAGAATATATCCTATATGACAATTGATACCTACAGCGACAGCTCGTATGCATACTCAAATTGGACCTTTGTAATACCCAACGCAGACATTGTATACTACAAGGTGAAATCTTATAGCCCCCTAGATACTCTCACCAACTCAGCAATAACTGTAAAGATTTATGACCCCTATGCAAATCTCGCTTATGAAGGGGTATACTCCCCCAACAACGGAACTGGCACATACGCCAGCAGCTATAACCTGTCACTCAGTCCAAATCCATCGCTGGGTACGTGGAAGATGATGTCATATGAAGTTGGGGGAATCAGTGCTGCAACGTATTTCTCTGTCACAACGGGTCAAGTTTGCATAGCGAGCTGCACATTCAGCAGCCTTGGAATATGCAACTCATCCTGCTGGGGCATCAACGGATGTTCAAGCTCAAGCTTCAATCTAGCCTGCAACGGCTCTGCCATCACTTCTAATGCATGCTCAAACTCAACAGGAGGAACATCCGGCACAACCAACTTCCAAGCCTCATGCTGCCTTGGAACAGTAACAACTTGTAGCAACAACTCTTTGGCCTGCAACCCAGCCTGCAACGGCAGTTACCAGAACTGCACCTATCCATCCAATCCTGCAATATGCTCCAATACCTGCTCCGAAGGGAGCTGCGTAATCTGCAGTCCATCATGCGGAACCGAAACCTGCACAAGCTGCGGCTTGAATTCTACCTCAGGCTGCACATCGCAGCACTACTGCAGTGATTCTCTTACGAGATGCATCTACGCAGACAGCTCATGCAACTATACCTGCTCAGGGAATGGTGTCTGCACAAGCTCCTGCATCCCATCATGCGCTGCCAATTCTAGTAGCTGCGCAAGCTGCGGCACAACACCTACTTCAGGCTGCACATCGCAGCACTACTGCAGTGATTCTCTTACGAGATGCACCTACGCAGACAGCTCATGCTCCAATACCTGCAACTCTACCACGACGAACTGCCAATCTTGCACTCCATCATGTGCTACTAATCCCAGTAGCTGCGCAAGCTGTGGCATAACATATGGTTCGAGCTGCTCATCATCTAACTACTGCATCGGAAGCTCTCCAGCCTATAATTGCACCTATTCAGATTGGAGTTGCGCCATCCCTTGCTCTGGGGGTAGCTGCGGCAGCTGCTTCCCATGCTATTATAATGGTTGCACCAGCTGCGGCACAACTACGATAAACTGCTCATCATATCTACCGTACTGCTATACAGACGATACTATATACCGATATCCAGCTAACGCATCCTGCTACAATCCCTGCTCAGGACCGAATTGCGGAACCTGCACTCCAACATGCACAGCTTCGCTCTCTGAAACTTGCAGCGCTCCGACTCCTGTTTGCTGCGACTGTGGAGACGGTATCGTCGATTGCGTGTGGAGCGCGAAATTATGCCAGCTAGAGTGTGCAGGTGGATAATGAAGGCTTCAGAATAACTTCCAGCTTTTTTATGAATATGCATGATGAGGACTAGCAATTGATGCATCGCATGCTGCTAAATCAAGAGATAGAACAGCACGCAGGTGAGAGGAATGATGAAATTGTCATTAAGCGCCGGTCCGCCCTCTCGGCAAGAGGCACAAACCTACCAACTACTCCAGAAATTGCACTGAGTCGTTTATATCAACGGAACAAGTTATTCCTGTGATGTGACAGACGGGCGCTTTGGGATTCGCACCCCCCCCCCCGTGAGGTATATTTTTGTGGATAGCATAATTAATTTAAATGAGAAGAGACAACACTAAACTATGCGCTCAAAAGGTCAGGGAGCAACTGAGCTTCTGGTGCTTCTGGCAATTATCGCTCTTGCTGGGTTGATAATATACTCAGCCAGCCAGACCAAGCTCTCAGAATCCAGCAAAACCCTAATAACCTCGCAGGCAAGAGCTGCGGTCAATGACCTTGCAAGTGCTGCTTCAGAGGTTTATTCTGAAGGAGTTGGCGCAAAGAGAAAGGTTTACATAACAATACCCGAGGGGGCGAACCCGAGCAGAATCTTCATCAACAACACTATGATAAACCTAGGTCTGACCATCGAGTCGCAGACTACTGATATAAACACCCAAACAAGCATGAGGGTTGTTCAGGGTGCTGACTTCCCAACAACCCCGGGAAGCTACTGGGTGACTGTCACCGCAATGCAGGGTTATGTGCTCATAGGCAACTCCAACCTTCTTGTGAATCCCACATCATTATCCTTCCAAATGTCACCAGCCACATCAGCAAACGGCACTGTAACATTCACGAACAACGGAAATGCATCGCTCAATGTTACGCTTACCGCTCAATGGTCGTATGCTGGAGTAGTTGATTTGACGCTCAACACCACAAACTTCATCCTTGCGCCTAGGGCTCAGTCTGCGTTGCTCGTCACGCTCCAGACGTATGCAGAAACCTCCCTGACGTCATATTCAGGAGTAATCGGCGTCACCACAAACTCAAGCGAGGCAGCACAGATAAGTGTGAATGTGAACGTCATAGGGAATCAGCTCCCAACAGGTGTGTCCTACATAACAATCGATACGTTCAAGGATAGCACCTATTCAATACGCACCACGAATTTCACACTGCCCCAAGTTGTGAACATAACTGGCTCTTACTGGACTCCCAATAGCAATATAACAATACAAATAAAAGATTCATCGGGCAATATACTGAACAGTTTTAACTGTACGGTAACTTCATCTGGAGCAGTAAACTCCACAAACTGTTTGTTCACCCCCTCGGGGATCGCAGCCAGCCAGTACAGCGTAGTAGTGAGTGGGTCATCGGCAAATCCCTCTTTCTTCAATATAACTGCTTGCCCATAATGAAGGTTTTATATGTTAGACCCCAATACACTAACGGATTTGATACTTGCATTAAACTTTTTGTGCATACTTTTCATTGGACTCACTACATCCTATGATGACATAAAGAAAAACAAAATCCGGAACAAGTACATAGCATATGCGCTGCTATTTGGGATTGGAACGAATGTGCTGCTTCCTCTGATCACAGAGGGTTCTTGGTTTCTCTATTCCGACTACCTGAGACAAACGCTGATGAATGCCCTGCTAGCTCTGTTTGCAGGTTTTGCGCTCTGGTATTTTAAGATATGGAGGGCGGGAGATGGGAAGCTGTTTTTCGCCTATGCGTTCCTGATTCCCCTTTCAATATATAACTACGGGCATCTTGCGTATTTCCAGTCGCTCACCCTGCTGGTAAACACCCTCATCTCCCTCTTCCTGCTGCTTTCTCTGAACGTATGGATCACCACAAGCACAGATGAGAAAATTGAAATCCTAAAAAATTCGCTGAACCCCAAGCAGCTTTTCTACATACTCATGTCACTCATAAGCACCCAATGGTTGCTGGCAATTCTGGTTCAACCCCTTCTACCAACAGGCGATATACTCACAACTGGTTCCCTCGCAATAATTTTTCTGACCCTTTTAATGAACCGCTACCAAGAAACTGTGTACGAAGCCTCTATCCCCCTCGTCATACTTAGAATACTTATAGACTACAAAACGATGAGCTCCTACGCATTTATGAGCCAGCTCATCATCCTTTTCATCCTCTTCGTTGGAGTTGTCAACTTTATCACAAGTCTGGGCTCATTCCGATTCAGCGAGAGAATAAAAATAATGAATCTTAAGTCCAGCGCCTACTGTGCCGAGAAAATAGTGAGGAGAGGGGAGTTCTATGAAGCATCCCTCGCACCAAAGGAAGATGAGCAGCTGCTGGATCTGAATTATGAGAATCTGACAGACAAGGATATAAAAAAGTTGAATCTCCTGTACAAGAATTGTAAACTAAAATGCGACGAATTGACCATAAGACAGACAATACCGTTTGCCCCTTTCCTGTTTCTTGGAGTCCTTTTGACCCTTCTCATTAGAGGTGACGTTGTCGCATATTCAAGATTCCTGCTGCTAAAATATTTGTAAACACACCATGGGGCAGGTCGTATAGCTCACTAGCATAGCATAATATTTTATTTTTATAGGTGTAATCATAGTAGGTGATTTATGATGGAGAAGTCCAGTAAAAACATTCAGCACCGCAAAGAACGTGTGCTGATGTCAATCAACCCAAAGATATACCCTCTGGAAGTTATACATGCTGCAGCGTATTCGATGATAGACAGAGCTTATGTGATTCTAGACGGAGACCCAGCAGAGGAGATTATTGTTGAATTAATACCGAAAGATAAAAAATGTAAGAAGGATATAGAGCTCGAGTTTTCAAACGAGCTCCTTAACTATGCGGTTTATTACAATCAGGCTAGGATGAACAAGGAAGCCCGCGATTCCATAATCAAGAGAGTATTCTCAACTCATGACCAAACCTCAGAAATTTCTGAGGAGCCTGCAGCGGAGGATGTTGAGAAGCCCGAGGTACTTGAAACCGTTGAGGATCCTCTTGGAATCGCAAAGCCATGGACCCCCAAAAATAAAAAGGTGGATGAATGCAAAGAGTGAGCATAGATCAGAAGAAAAATACTGTCTTGGTGAACCTCAGCACCAAAATCTATAAAATAGATAAGATACTGAAAGTTGCCCAGACTTTCACAGAAGCCTGCTGGGTGAACGTCAGTGGAGATGTTGATGGCGCAGTTCAGGTAAAGTTAAAACCAAAATCAAAAGACATCAGCACTAAGAAAGTCGGTTATGAATTCCTAAATCACGTTCTTGCTGAGATGAAGATATCTGAGGATATCTAGAGAGGTGCAGCGATGGTCACAAGCTTCTTCGAATACCCCGAACCTCTCCAGTACATAGAGAACAGATATATCCCAAAGAAACTAGATGGAGGGGACTATGTAGTAACAATTGATGATGGGGCATGGGCATTGCTCTCAAAGAGCGAATATAACCTACTTAAAACCCACCGAGTTTCTGAGGACCCCGAGCTGTTCAAGAAACTGGAGAATCTTGGCATAATCCTAACCAAAAGTAACCCGGGGAAAATAGTTGATGATTACTCTGCAAGGTTTGCGCATGTTTTTAACGGCACCTCCTTGCACATAGTTGCCCTAACCCCAAGGTGTACCCAGAGGTGCCTCTACTGCTATGTAAACCCCCAGCCGCTCAGTTCAAAAGGGTTTGATATGGATGAGGATACAGCAAAAAAGGTGGTCGACTTTATATTCCAAAGCCCCGCCAGTACTATAACGATAGAATTCCAAGGAGGAGAACCGCTGTTAAATTTCCCAATTCTGCAGTACATAGTCGAATACTCAAAAAAACTGAACAAAAAATACAAGAAACATCTTGCTCATACGGTTGTTACAAACCTCACGGTCATGAGCGAGGATATACTAAACTATTTAATAAAAAGTAGGGTTGCCATCTGCACCTCACTTGACGGCCCCAAAGAGGTGCATGATAAGAACAGGAGATACCTCGGAGGGGGTGGGACACATGATGATGTGGTCCATTGGATAAAAGATATACGAACTCAGTTTGCTTACAATGTACATGCATTACCTGTTATAACAAGGTTCTCCCTGCCATATGCCAAGGAGATAGTTGATGAATATATGGGGCTGGGATTAGACCGCATTAGGATAAAACATATTATCTACTGCGGCTTGGCCAGAGAGAACTGGGATAAGATAGGCTACACTCCTGACGAATACATTAATTTTTGGAAGGAAGTTCTTGATTATTGTTTCAGACTAAACAAAAATGGGAAAAAGCTCCTTGAGGGCACAAGCGTGTTGATAGCAAGAAAGCTTCTCTCCAGAGATTACGAGGCGTTCACATGTCTGGGATGGCCTTGCGGAGCTGCCCTCTCCCAGACCTCATACAACTATAATGGGGATATACGTATTTGCGATGAATCAAGAAGTTTCGAAGAATTCAAAATTGGAAGCGTTAAGAGTGATGATTACAGAAGCGTTTACACCTCACCCAAAGCCCTGAATGCAGTTGCCCTCACATGCGGACTTAACTCCCTTTGTGACGCATGTGTCTGGCATCCCTACTGCAATAACTGCTTAGTCTCAAGTTTTGGGCAGCAGGGGAACCCCATCTCAAAACTGCCCCTGGATTATGACTGCAAAATCCGCAAAGGCTTGGTAGACCACGTGTTCAAAACTCTTGTCTATTCAGAGGAGAACAGAAAAATCCTGCTGGAATGGTGCTCAACGAAATTTGGAGTCTGAGTTATTGAACAAATTACACACATCAGAACCCAAAATTTATATACTTTGATTATAAAATACTCCTTATGCCTAAGAAAAGGCTGAGTTTACCCGCCCTACAGAAGACTGTTTCCTCATTCCTGCTAGAAGAAGAGGGAAAAATTTCAAAGCAGACACTTCTGAAGCTTGGGGCGGCAGTAGGCGGAATCTATGCAATGGCTGGAGTTGCCAGCGCCGCACATAGCCAGAATATTGCACACTCACAAGCGACCAGTCTTGGCTATGCTGGAAGTACTGTTACTGCAACCCACTCCCACTATGACCCAGCTCATGCCTCTCACGCCTCCCACACCTCTCATGCTTCTCACACCTCTCACGCCTCTCACACCTCTCATGCCTCTCATACCTCTCACGCTTCTCACTCCTCCCACTCCTCCCACTCCTCTCACGCTTCTCACACCTCTCACGCCTCCCACTCTTCAGGAGGAAGCCCATTGCTCGTAATGTGTAAGACGCAGTGTCCTGGTGGATAACTGTGATTAATGTTTGCAGCATATGAAAGTTATGAACCGACTAGCTCTACAGAATCTGTCTATTGCAAAATAATATAAATCACCCCCACTCTTATTATCCTTGATTCAATGACGTTAGCATACAGAAGGGTATTAGATTTAGTGTTACTTTTTATCTTTCTAACTTTCATCAGTTACGTTGTACTGGATAGGTCAGATCAGATTAATTCGGATAGAATAGATTCATCAATCAAACATGCCCAGCTCTACCTCAAAAGTGTTTATAGCGAGGAATACCTTTATGACGACCCCTACATCAGATGCTTATCCGTCGAGCAATGCGACCCTCGCTTCAAAAAAATTGATGCAGCAATAGATCTTATATGGATTCGAGATCAAGTAACGGAACATAGCCTCATTGACTACCAGATAAAAAATGCAGATGAGTTCCTGAAAAACCAGACAATCCTCCTTGAGAATGAGCCCGTCTTCGACCAGCGAGGAGTTTTTATAGGCGACCAACACTGCATACTAGCGTCAATGTATAATGATACAAAGATTACTAAGGAGATTGATGCGCTTGTGCAACCCTACGGCTGGGCGAATAGAAGCCTTTTTAATGATGAGAACATGTATAGAAAGATAGCCTATGAATCCTGGTGCGTAATGTTCCTTGCAGAAAAGGGCAGTAATAAAAGTACCGCAATAATGCTATCCGAATTTATGCTCAATGAGAGTCTCACCATGACCCAAAATCCCAAGATATCTAGCATGGCGAAGGGCTATGCTGCGCTCCACTCGTTATTAATTTTTAAAAGGCTTGGTGAATTAGGGTATAACATCAGCTACTACGAACCGCGTCTGAAATTATTACAAGATTCTATCTCAGCTGCAGCAGATGACAAATCTCTTGTTGGGGATACAAACGCGCAGTCGATTTTTCTCATGACTCTTTCGAATTATAAATACCCACAAACCACGACTAAAAAAATTGCGTTGAGGCTTTTGGAGAGGCAGAATGACGATGGGGGATGGCAGTCAGCAATAGATAAAAAAGATAATACTGGAGAATCATTCACGACTCTGCATGCCATACTAGCATTGAACCAATACAAACTCGCCTATATTGGTTGATAATATGCGCAAAATCAAGAAAATAGACTTTGTAAAGATTGTGTTCTTCAATCTGCTACTTATCATTGTAGCTAACCTGTCAGTTTTGTTCTCTAATTTCTTCGGAATATCTAACATTCTCAGCGGGTATAGCGGATATGTTGTAAGCCTCGTGCCACCGGTTATACTGCTTGGTTTCATTTTTTTGGATAAGTTCATAGAAAAAGGAAGGATGTCCGACTATGGTTTCCGATCTTTTAATCTGCACCATTTGGATTTAATTCTTTATGCATTGCTTATACTCTTCCCAATCTCCTTTGCTTCAAGAGTCCTCCTTCCAGGGTTTGATTTCTGGTACTCTGACTTTATGCCGTTCTCAAATCTCAGCATCCTAGTGATATTTCTTATCTTTGCTATGCCTCTCGCGGTTATAACGGAGGAACTTGGCGAACGGGCTCTTTTTCAATCAAGAATTTCCAAATTTTTCGGTAGCAATACTGCCGTTTATGTAGTCACATTGAACTTTGTAATCCTGCATACCCCCTTACTTCTCACTGCCAAACCCGAGTACCAACTGCTGATGCTGGTTAATTGGCTTGCCTACGCTTTTATGATTTCTTTGATTTTTGAATATACGAAAAGTGTTTACTCCACAATTCTTTTTCACTTCCTTGCCAACCTCATCAACTCAATCCAGATGTTTCTGCACGTAAACCTCATGCTTATACCAGAAGCTGTCCTTTGGTCTGTCTGGGCCACCTTATTCATAATAACTCTGAGAAGTATTGTGAGAGAGTTATCACGCAAAAGGCGGTCTCCTTCTTTGCATGAAATTTCCTGGATGCAGAAATTTTATCTCTTATTCCTCTCCATCCTTTACCCCATTTCCATCGAATTGGGTGGAGACGATGCTGCTAGATACACACTTTTCATAATACTACTCGCATCTATTATGCTCTATTACATAAAGGATCTCTTGGTCTCATTTACAAAGGGCCAGCGTACCTAAGATAAAGGTTTTTAAACAACTGTACACATAAATTCTTGGATGTTTGAACAGCTAGACAAAAAGAATTTAATTATCATCCTTGTATCCCTCACTGTTATCGCATCTTTCCTCCTATTATACGACCCATTGCATATCTTACATTTCCAAGAATCACGAAGTTTCTACCAAGAATCGCAAAGATTTGGCGGCATACCTACGTATGATTCGAAGGGGGCGTGGGACTATGCGAACTGCCCTAATAATATTGCAGATTCACTAGTTTACAGCGTCTATATAATAAATTACGAGAATGGGTCAGTAGCAAATTTCACTTGTGAGTTTGGTCCCAAGTACACCTACGTGGCTACAACGACTCCTTTTCCTGTCATAAAAAACTGCAGCAGGGAGACAGCTGAATCGATTGATGATGTTGTTAAAGGGCGAAATAAATCAGTTATGGGGTATATCACCCTAGACGGTACCTACCCAGCTTTTAAGAATTATTCCGTCAGCTTCTTTTTCTGTAAACAAAATCCAGACAAAAATGAGAGAGGAAATTATACATACTCCGTAATGTACTATCTCAACTATTCCGGCTATACCTTTGGATAATGTTTAATACTACTTCTACTCAAATAGTTAAGGAGTCTGGGGATGTGCTATGTTCTTTGATTTCTTAGAACTTAATAAAAACTATCAGAAGAAATATACTGGCCCCAATGCGAAGGGTGAAGTTTTTCCGGTGGGTAGGATAGATGACTTCAATATTCTATATGCGCCTTTTCTTGGTCGAGTCTATGTGTATGAAGATGATTCTAGTAAACTTGTGCAGCAACACATAAATTTTGAGAATAATTCGATATCCCGAGAGGGTGTTTCCGATACAAACCCCGCACCCCATGAGATAAGCAACTTGTGTATACTCCCAACTTTAGATTGTAATCTTGGTTGTTCCTATTGCCACTCCGATAGTGGAAAGATTAGAAAAACTATCGATTTTGAATTCGTAAAGGCGGCAATGGATCTTATATCCACTAAAACAGATAAGCCCTTATTAATATGCTTCCATGGTGGGGGGGAACCAACTCTAGCGTTTGAGATTATGAAAAAAACTAGGGAATACGCAAAGAGGTTTAGAAATGAAATAACATTTGCTCTGCAAACTAATGGTGTTTTCTCAGAGGAGGTAAGAAATTGGGTATCAAAAAATATTGATGAGATACATATATCCTGTGATGGTCCTCCCAGTATACAAGACATCCAGAGACCGTTAAAAAACGGCGGCAAAAGCAGTCCTATCATTGAGAAAAACATCCGTTACTTTTTAAACAGCTCTGCTGTAAAAGATTTATCGCTAACAACAGTCATCTCAAAATTCTCAGTGGACAAGCAAGTTGACATTTTAGATTATTTCTACAGATTGGGCGTTAAAAAAGTCAAATTTACAACAGTTATCAAAACAGGCAGAGCTCTTTATTGCCCAACAATTTACTCCACCGCACCAGATCCGAAATCGTTCTTGGACAATCTATTAAAAACCATCGAATTGGCGGATGTGTGTGGTATTGAGTTAAAGACGCCCAACACTGTTTCCTTTGAATGGAATACTAATAGAGTTTGTGGGTTCTCATACGGAGAATTCATTCTAACAGCAGATGGATTTGTAACGCCCTGTCTCTGTGCATCTTCCAATGCTTCTGATCATAGACAATTGCTCTACGGCCATTTTGATGAGGCAGAGAAGAAAATAAAAATTGATAAGAAAAAATTGGATTTTTTGCAGAATAGAGTTGTACAAAACATTCCCACCTGTCAAAGCTGTTTCATGAAGTGGAACTGCGCTGGGGGGTGTGCTATTGATGGCTGTCTGGCTCGCGGCAGAGATATCTACTCCCCACATGCCGAATACTGCAACCAGAATAGGACACAAGGACGAGAGTTTTTACTATACAAAATCCAAAAAGATTTGATAAAAATCAAGCCCTTCCTAGAAGAAAGATCTGACGGTATGGTCTACAGAGGCATTTTTAACACATTCCAGCTCGCAAAACTTTCAAATAAAGAACCAGAAAGTGGAGTTATGTTGCAGCTTGATGTAAACAAAGTAGATCTTGTTTCGCTGACCAAAGAGATTGTGAGAACGAATCCCAAGCTGCTTCTAATCTCATTTAAACTATCCAGAAGAAACCTAAGCTTAAACCTAGGCAAAAAAATTGAAAAATTCTTAAGGACTCTTAAGTCAAAACATATCCCATTTATCATCACAAAACCATTACCAAGATGCTTATTTGACCAAAAATATGAGGAAGTTGTCAAGGAGTTTAGAATCCCAAAAAATTGCGAGGAGTGCTTGGAGCTCTTCGCTCTTAAAGGAGACTCATTCCGTATCTGCAAGACTGATGAAAAAATATTACAAAAAGAAGTAAAAAACAGAAAGCAGATATACAACTCCTTTAGAAAGTCTAATAGAAGAGTTCATGCTGCTCCCTGTGGTGAGTGCGTATACAGACTGAGAAGAAAATGCAATGGCTTATGTTTATGAGCTTGTATGTCCATAATCTAACCAGGTGATTGTATCACCATGGATAGACGGCTTGATCTAAAACTTGGTTTTGCCTGCAATAATAACTGCCGATTCTGCGCAGCTGGGCACAAAAGGAATGCGGGGAATAAGAC
>JACCLG010000006.1 GCA_013425335.1 Microcaldota archaeon | reverse complement strand
TCCTATCTTTTTTTGCAGATGTGTACGGGTCTGGCAGGGAGCGCATACCTGAGCTGCTCAAGTTTGTCGACCTGGAAGAGCATGCGAAAAGGAAAATTGGTGAGTATTCCAAGGGCATGAAGCACAGGATATCCCTTGCGCGAGCTCTCATACATGACCCACCGGTGCTTATTCTTGATGAGCCGACAATGGGATTGGATCCGGCCTCCTCAAGGGATGTGAGGGAGAGGGTGAAGAGCATGAGAAGGAGCGGGAAGACCATACTTATATGCACCCATTATATGGATGAGGCGGATTTCCTTTGCGACAAGCTTGCCATAATGAACAGGGGTAGGATAGCCGCAGTTGGAAAGCCTGAGGAGCTCAAGGCAAAAGTCGCAAAGCAAAGATATCTTGGCATTGTCATAAAGGAGGATGCGCTTATCAGAAAACTTGCAGAGGAGCTTGGGGGGAATGTGGATGGGAGGATGGTTGTGATTGACATAAAAGGAATGAACAACACCATAGCAAGGGTGCATACAGCAGCAAAAAAGCTCCATGCAACAGTCCTCTCGATAAAAACCCTTGACCCATCTCTGGATGATGTTTTCGTTGCAGTTACAAGGGGAGGGAAATGGGGCTAGGCATCATGATCTGGTGGGGGCTGAAGGAGATATTCTCTGACAGGAGGTTCCTTCTCAGCGTGATTATTGGAATGCTTATCTCGCTTTTCACAATCCCTCTTCTCATGGATGCTGTCGGGCGCTTCAAGGAGGGCAATCTGCTCTCAGCGCTGCCGATTTCTGAAAAGATGGTTAAAATTGCCGTTGTTGGGGAGCATCCCCTCATAGCTGAGCTTGAGAACAACAGCATGGTTGAGGTTGTAAGGACAGACGAGGCGACAGCCTTGGAGCTTCTGAAGGAGGGGAAAGTGCACGGAGTTTTCATAGTGAACTCAACCTCTGGAAGCTTCATCGGGAGGGGTATTCCGCTCTCAAACCTCGCCGAATCTGCAGTGAAGGATGCAGTTGACAAGTTCTTCAGGAAAGACAGCAAGCCTTTGTTCAACCTGCAGTCAGACCTTGGGCTGGAGGAGCTTCTCAGAAGTCTTCTCGCTCCTTTCCTCATGCTCACTCCTCTTTTCATCTGGTCCCTCCCCATAATACAGAGCGTGGCATATGAGAGGGAAAACAAGGTTGTGGAGGTGATTTTTGCATCTCCCACCAGAAGGGCAGAGGTGCTCGCATCCAAGGTGCTGAGCAACCTTATCTTCGCAATGGTGCTGGGCGCAGTCTGGATGCTTCTCGTTCCATTCTTCGGCCTGCATTTCAGCAATTCACTCGGGGTCTATATCATACTCGTCAGCATGGCTCTGCTCGTGATAGTGATGAACGCCCTTGTCTCATCCATTGCTTCCAATGCCAATGAGGCAACCCTAGCATCAAGCATATCTTCCACCATAATAATAACGCTTTTCTTCTCCATTGCCATCCTGAAAGTTTTCCCTGCAACTGAGATGGCTGCAAAGCTTTCCCCGGCAACATACATAGCAGAGCAGGTCAGCGGAGAGGCAACACCATTCCCCTTCAACCTCATGCTCGTGATGTACATCATATCCGCAACTGCCTTCCTGCTCGCCCTTTCAGCCTTCTCCACAGAGGCATTTGCATTTTCGCTTAAGCCAGGCCTTAATCAGCTCTATGAGGGAATGCTTGAGATACTGCACAGCAAAATGAAAGCTGCATTCGCCATGGGCTTTGTTGCATTCTCAATCACCCTGCCGGTTGAGCTTGTCGCTATAGGGCTCACATTCTTCATCATAGGCCCCAGTGCATTTTTGCTTCTGCTATCGGCCACTGCTGCCGAGGAAGGGCTCAAGGCAGTTGCTTTGAACGTCCTGAAGCCCAAGAAGCTGAATGAAGGTGCTGCCCTCGGCGCACTGGTTGGGTTGGCATTTGGAATCAGCGAGAGCCTGCTTCTTGCTCCTGTTTTAGAACTGATGATACTTGTAAGAATTGTGCCGATACTTGTGCATACTGTGTGCAGCAGCATTGTCGGAGCGGGCTATGCAAAAAAGTATTTCGCACTTTCTATAATTCTGGCAATTCTGCTGCATATGAGTTATAACCTGTATCTTATCAGACAGGCAATGGGGATGCAATGAACATAACTGAGAAGGAGTTCAGAGAGATTCTGGGCGACAGGGCATTTCTGGGCAGCATAATTATTCAGTTCATAACAATCTCCATGCTGCTCTTCCTGTATGATACATACAGCGAGGTCATGCACTCGCCAAACCTCAGCGGCAAGGTGACAGTGGCGCTTGATAAGAACAATACAGAGCTCATAAGCAGGCTTGAGGAGTCCGGAGTGAATGTCATATTTCAGAATGCGTCGGGAGCTGTGAAACCCAATGCGATTATAAACACAACCACTGGGGAGGTGAAAACTGACCCTGGCAACATATTCTCAGGCTTCGCCATAGCAAAAATAAACTCTGTCTCAAAGGCAATTTCATTTAATGAGGCAATCCAGCAGGGGAACTTCAACTACTCATCGCAGAACCTTGCAGGAGGCAACACGGACTTTGTGGAGATGGGCTACGGCCTGATAGTTCCAATTGCCCTTATGATGCCTGCCATGGTTGGCCTGTCGCTGTCCATTCAGAATATACTTAGCGAGAGGAAGAAGAGGACAATAGAGCTCCTGCTTGTTTCTCCAATATCTGATTTCGACATTGCATTTGCGAAGACTGCACCCTACATACTGGCGTCCACCCTCTGCGGGGCTGCATGGCTTGTGCTGGTCATGCAGAAGATACCAGTGTACAACATTCCCCTGCTCATCCTCGCGGAGCTACTGCTTTCACTGATTCTTGTTTCTCTCAGCGTTCTCATCTCTGCAGGCGCCAGGAGCATACAGGAGGCGAACGTCCTCTCATCGCTCGCGGGAATGGTGTTTGTATTTTCCATGCTCCTGCCCAGCTCCTCGCTCTCCTTGTATCTGCCGACAATACTCATCTCAAGAATCTCTTCAAATTTTCCTGATGAGGAAATTGCAGTTGGCTTGGCGCTGCTCGCTGTTTTAGGCATGCTCTGCTTCTGGCTTGCCGTAAAGGGCATTGGGAGGATGAGGAGAAGCTACTCTTAGACGATAAAAGAGATAGATTTATAAATAACACCGACGAAATCTCTCTCGTAGCTTCAAGCTACGAATAAAAAATAAGAGGTGAGCTAATGGGCCAGAGAATTGGTAAGGAAAAAATAAATAGAGAAGAGGGTTACCTCTACTTCGTCGGAAAGGATGGCTATGTATGGGCCGCTCCCATGAAGCATAAGTCTGGTGGTAAGAAGAAGAGAATTGGTACCGAGAAGATTGAGAAAGAGTCTGGGTACATGTATTATGTTGACAAGGGCGGATACGTAGCAAAGGCAAAGATGAAGAACGCCTGAAGTCTTTGTTTTTTCTTTTATTTTTTATTTTCGATTATCTCAAGAGCTTTCTGGTATCCCAGCATGAGCCCTCTCACAAATCCTTTTTGGGGCTTGTTCTCAGCAACATGCTTCAATGCAGCTATCTGCCCCTCGACTTCCTCAAGCTCTTCCGGAGTCTTTCCAATTATCGCTTTGTTTGTCTCAAGGAAGGCCAACTTGTTCAGAATTTTGGAGTGAATATCTCTCTTCATGGGGTAACCTCATATGGATATTTCCATCCCGTCAAACGCAACTTTTGAGTTTTTGAATATTTTCTTTGCTTCCTTCTCAAGGGGCGACGCATCCTTGTACCTGTTGCTCAGGTGCACCAGCACCAGCTGTTTCGCCTTGGCTTTCTTGGCAAGTTCCGCAGCCTGAACAACTGTTGAGTGCATCTTCTCAGCAGCCTCTCTGCTGTGCTGCCCCGAGAAAGTCCCGTCAGAAATGAGCAGGTCCGCTCCCTTGCTGGCAAGCAGAGCTTCCTCGCAGGGAGTGGTGTCGCCGGTGTACACCAGCTTCGCTCCCCTCTTAGGTTTTGTAACATCCTCAAGCTTCACCTTCTTCCTACCTATGAGGATTTCCTTCTCCCTCTCGAGCTTCCTGAACATCCTACCCTTTATGCCGAGCTTGTCCGCCTTCTCCTTGTTGAAGTTCCAGGAGTCGTTCTCTTGGAAAACATAGCCTATGCTCCTCACATTGTGGTTTGTCTTGAAGGCTGAAATCTTGAACTTCTCGTTCTTGAGGCAGAAGTTCTCGTCTATTTCCTTTATGTATATATGGAATGGGTAAGTTCCCATAAGAATTGAGGAGATGCATCTCTCTGTTCCTGTTGGGCCGAAGATGAACAAAGGTTCCTTCCTCTCATTCATCTTCAGCGTCTGCATCAAGCCTGCAATGCCGATGTAATGGTCTGCATGCAGGTGCGTGAGGAATATCATCTTCACCTTTGAGTAGCTCAAGCCGTGTATCATCATCTGCCTCTGCGTTCCTTCCCCGCAGTCAAAGAGATAAACGTCCCCGAAATAGCGTATTCCTACTGATGGAAGGGACCTGGCAGGTGAGGGCACCGCGCCGCCAGAGCCCAGAATGACAACTTTTATCATGGTATAAAGAATGCAGTATAAGAATTAAAAATCAGACCCTTCCTAGAACCCTCTTCACAAAATTGATGAACCGCCCAAAAATTCCCACTCCGGCATATTGCGGTTGGCTGATTCTCCTCCCAGAAAGCTCTCTTGCAAGCTGGTTGAGTGCAATACTCGCTGGGGAGTTGGGGTGGTACATTGTGATAGGAATTTTCACTGCAATGCTCTCAGGAACTCTTGAATCCTCTGGTATTTTTGCAATTATCCTTGCGTTGCATAATGACTCTATCTCCTGCATATGAAGCTCGTATTTTTTGTTGAGGATTCTGTTCACAACTAATCCGGCAACTCCCACTCGATGAGTTTCAGCCAGATCTATTATTTTTGTGGCACTGGTCACGCTGGGTACATCCGGCGTGGTTACCACCACAAGCTCGCTGCATGCTTTCATTATGTTCTCAACCTCTTCTGAGAGACCTGGGGGGGAGTCTATTATGATGCACTTATATGTCTTTATTCCCTCCACTACTTTGGAGAGGTTCTTCATGCTCACTTCCCTCTTATAGTTCAGAGAGGATGGAATGACCCTTATTCCGGTTGCGGGGTGGAGCACTACTGCCTCCTCAGGAGATATCTTCCCTGCCAAGACGTCCTGCAGTCCATTTGAATGCTGCCATACCCCAAGGTGCAGTCCGACGCTGGGGTTGGATGTATCCCCATCTATCAACAGGTTATCATAATCCGATGAAGCGAATATTGTTGCCAGGTTCACTGCTATTGTGCTCTTCCCAACACCTCCTTTTCCGGATATGATGCCTATGGTCTGCCTATCCACTTCTTCACCATCTATTTATTACGTTTAGCAACAACCATCTTTTTAATGTTCCTCATGTAATCAAGCCTTTCCGGACTGTACTCTGCCTTAGATCCTATTCTGATTCTTCTATAGGACAGTGTAGTGACGACAACTGCGGCTGCCATGAATGATGAGATGGCAACAACTTGCTCCAAGCTTAAAACTGAGAGAAGGGAGAATGAAGACGGGGTAATCTCTCTGCTCACTAGCACTGGCGTTGCCATGTATGTGCTGAAGTCTTTCCCAAGCACAAAAAGTCTTACCATGTAGGTGTCATGCTCAATTTTGGAAGCAGTGAGCTTGAAATTGACTGAGGTGACTGCTTTTGGAATGAGAATTCTCGTGATAGTGGTTGGCTCAGCATTGAAACCCTGTGGAACCTCAAGGAGTATTGTGACCTCTTCCGGCTCATTTCCAACATAGAGCACTGAAGCACTCACCTCCCCTGTGCCATTCTTACCTATGCTTGATGAGGTTAGTTCAAGTACCCTCACTAAATCTGCAGTGCTCTGCTTTGAGGTTACAAGAATCTGCGAGATATGCCAACTCATGTAGGTGGAGTAATCGGTGAGGAAGTTGTTTATGTTGTACGATATATGGAATGTTTCCTGGGGATGGATATTTGTGAATTCCCATACTATCATCTTCGCCCCGTTGACTGTGAGGATTTTGCCCTGCTTATCCAGAAATTCGATCTGCTCATTGTTGAGAGAGGATGGAATTCTCTCCTGCAGCTGGACTACATCCATTACGTCCTTCGATGGGTTCTTTAAATCAATTGAAACTATTGTCTTCCTCTCATTCTCATCAATCCTTATTGTCTTCAGCGCAATCGGCTCATCATAATCTTCGGGATAGCTCTTAACTCTCAATGCAAGGAAATCTGTTGAATTCGCCCCGCCATTGGCATCCAGCTTAACAAGGTAATCACCAGCAGGTACATCCTGCGGTAGTGACAGCCCAAGGTTCATTATCCTTGTCTCATTTGGTAGGATCAGAGTCTTATCTGAAGGCAGAACGGCCCATTCCTGAGGAATTCCTCCTAAACTGAGTGTGATATTAAGTATGCTTTCCCCCACGTTCTTCAGCGATATGCTCTCCACGCCACCCTCTCCAGCGAGGAGTTCTTTTAGAACAGTTGTCTTAAGAAAGACAACTTTTCCCTTCACAGGGGTTATTGTGGGGGGTATAATGATGGGCAGCACCTCCTTCGTTGGTTGACCCGGAGGGGTGGTCGGGTTTATTATTGAGAAATTCTTCTCAACGGTATTTGAGAGGTTTGACTCATAGCTTGCCTGCGCTACAGCCCTATAAGTTCCGATTGGTAGAGACCCGGTACTCCACGTTTTTTGAATTGTTGCCATCTGGCCAGGGTATAGAACAACAGCATCATAGGATATGGTTCCAACAACCGTGTCCGAGGCATCGTATATCTTAACTTCAGAGGTCGCTGTTGTGGAAGCAGTTCCAAAGTTCCGCAGGCTTACTGAAAAATCAATCGAGCTGCCTGGATAAACCGAATAAGAATTCAGTGTTAGATCCCGCACCTCAACCCTCGGTTCCGTAACAGCCATATAGGTCTGGGTTGTAGTATAACCCTCGCTGCATATCGGTATAGCCAAAAGTAGCAAAAATGAAGAAAAGAGGATTGCTATTTCAATCCTCGGTCTCATGCGCTCATCTTAGTTTAAACTACCTGCACGAACACTCTGAAGAATGGTCTTCCTATGCCAACCCCTCCGACTCGGTATTCCGTCTTGTATTTCCATATCATGTCATCATTGAACTCCTTGGAAGGTGGCACTATGTCCATCCCAATCAGGTATTTGCCCTTTGGTGTGCTTTCGTTGACAGTGATTCTCATCCTTATGAGCTTGGTCCAACCGCCTTTGAATACTGGGAAGCTCGGGTCTAGGGCAAACTGGTCCGGTTCGAACTCAACATTGAAGTATTTCTGTACCTCGCTTGGGGTTTGATTCACCGCCTTGGTTCCATCCGGGAATATCTGGAAATCCTCGATTGCACCGGAATCTGGGAATGTTGCGTTTAGTTTTACCCCCTGGTACAGCTGCACATACCACCCAGAGTATAGAACTGTGTAGACGTCAAATATTGTGTCTGGGTGCGCATCCACTATCACCATATCTGACGGGTAAACTGTGTAACCCTCCACCCCAATTCTGGGAACCTTCACCTCAATGGTTTTGTTTGGGAGCACTGTTGCAACCACACCTGGGTTGAAGGTGGTCACTGCACCTGTATTCTTGTTTCTCATCTGGTTTGCGCCTATTAGCTCATAGTCTGCCCAGCCATAGTAGTATGTATCTAGGGGTGGGTTTTGAATAATCCTCAAACCGTTTGTGGAGAAAGTGGGAATCCACTCAGGCTGCTTCCAGTATTCGGACCCTATCTCCTTCTTAGTGGCGTCAGTCTGGTTCCTTATCTTTCCCAGCTGGTAGTACTTGAAGAGAACCTGCATCTGGTACAAATCTTTCGGAAAGGCTGGGAGCTCGTTAAACATTGCTGCAGGGAGGTAGTCCCCTCTTGTTGCATTGTTGGAAGTCTTATTCAACTCTGCGTTTACAATGCTCTCCAGCCCGGCGTAGTAGGGAGAGTATACCTTCGGTTCGACAAATTGAGTTGCATTCTGTCCTGCAGGTATTGTCGCATTCTCATTTGGGGGGGTTTGATTCGCTCCGCTTGGAGTCTGGTTGGACAGACATCCAACTAGAACTACTGCTATTAAAGCAATGGCTACCAGGGGGACGAACCAGTACGGCCGCCCAGTTTTTTCCTTTTCCATCAATCTCACCTTCTAAAGTTTTTTTCAAATTTTTCATTTCTCAGTTTTTTCACATGGTACCCCACCTACCCGACATTGCCTATCTCATTCACCTTTGTCTTTATCTCGCAGGTGAGGGTATCTATGTCTTCCCGTGCTGTCTCCAATACTATTGCAATCTGCCTCATCTCCTACACCTCTTTCTTCAATTACAAAAAAAAACAAAAAGAAAGGTATTCAGCTGGTCACTCCGTATATCCACTGTGTTTTGCTTATGGTGTCTGATGACGTGCATGACGTGAAGTTTGCTTGCTCGTACCAGTTTACCGACCCTGCTGGCGTAAGAGCATTCTGCACTGTCACGTAGCTGGTGTCTATTATTGAGCCTGCGCATGCTCCAGCGTAAGTTGTAGCTCCCCCAACCTTCACGCACGATGGCGGGGATACTGTAAACTTCGCGGAGATGTTGAGGTTAACTGTGCCGGTATTGTCTATTTTGAATATCGGTGTTCCATCTGACTGTATAGTTCCTCCACCAGTCACCTGTGGGTTTACGCAAGTCACTGTTCCACTACTTGCATTGAATTCTATGTCGTGGGTTGCTGCACCGCCACCTGTTGCAGGAACGGCACTTTCGCCTGGGAGTGTCACTGTGAATGACTCCACGGTTGCTATGTTGAAGAACGTTAGGGTTGTCGTATATGCTGCTGCGTATATGACCGATGATAGTACGGACAACACAGCCGCTACAAAGATTGTTTTTCTCCATAGGTTCATTTTACCACCTCACGGACGCCGACCTTAGGCGTTTTAATACTACACAAACGAGTTGCCTCGTTTTCAGCATGAATTGAACTTGGGTTTTCATGATATCACGATGAAGTTGCATTATTTTTCAGGGTTCTGCTTGTGGCATCATCAACGCTGGCTCCAGAGAAATCCGTCCAGAGCCATGCATTTTGCGAACCGCTGGGGGCAATTGAACTTGCAACGAGCCAGCCTCCTGTTGTTATGGTGGTCGCCCCAGCTGGGCTGTTATCGCTCTTCCCCTTAAGCGTTATATGCGCAGGCGTATTGCTGTCTAAATAAATATACCAGTTGAGAGTTGCAGAGCCGGTATTGCTGAACACAAAGATTGGTGTTCCGCTTGTCTGGCATGTCGAAGTTCCAGCGAGGCATGGAAGGACATTGGTCGCGGTGTTTCCACTTGTAAGGTTGAATTCTATATCAGCAGTTGCATTTCCTCCTTCAGCAGCAGTTATGGCGCTCTGCCCAGGAAGGGTTATTGTGAAACTTATTACTGTTGCTGCTCCCGTAGTTAAGTAGACAAATGGGTTAGAGCAGGAGCTGGAATTCCAGTTATTGGAAGTGTCGTTCACATAGAAGCACCAAGATACATTCGCTCCAACGGTAGAATTGACCAGTTTGGTAACATTGCTCCAGCAGTCGGTGTATGCAGTCCCGCACATTCCGGAGGTGAAGGCAACCCAGGAATCATTTACTAGACTAGTGCTAGTATTGTATGTTCCATTGGCGTAAAAACTGTAAGTTCTTTGCTGTGCTGTTCCAGAACCAAATGTACTTGGCCATGTTCCATAAGTTTGAGCAACGTAATAGTTTGTGTCGCTTGCATTGTCAACATATTTGAATGTATTCCCATTATTGTCAGTTTCCACGGCCAGCCAGTAATTCCCACTTGCAAGAGATGTTGGGGAGATAGAAAAAGTGCACCACGCGGCAGCACCGCAAAGTGCAAATGTAGAATTAACTAGAAGATTTGTAGGAGTCAACCCATTGTATATTGCCACTGAGAAGTTTCCTGCTACAGTAGTATAGAATGTTATGTTAGTGAGAGTTACGGCATGGGGCATGGTAACATTCTGGGCTATTATGAAATTTAAGTTAACAGAATCCTGAAGAGTTCCTATATCAGTTTTTCCGTATACGACATTTGTGGTTGTCAAATTACAGTAAACTCCATCCCACGTCCCGTTGCAGAAAGAGAATATGTAACCACTCAAACCCAAACCTACCGAACCATTAGCCCACCTTAAATTATGCTGGATGTTCGTTCCTGCAAGAGTTGAGCTTGTTGAGTTTTCAGAGTAGGTGGGTGCAGTGGAAGGAGGAGCGGCAGTTGTTATATAACTGAAAGGATTAACACAGGAAGTACTATTCCATTCGTTTGCAGTACCGTTGGCATACACGCACCATTTGACTGTCGCCCCTTCTGTTGAGGTAATCATTTTGGTGACATTCGACCAGTCTAAGGTTCCGGTCATAGCGACCCAAGAGTCGTTTGTAAGCACCGCATTAGCATCACTGCAATTGGCAGTCGAATAGGTTGTGCTGCTGCTGTTCACCACCACACTTACGAAGTCAAGATAGATGCCTTCATTCAAATCAAACTGTGCTCCTGTGCAATAGACATTCAATACCTTAGTGCTTGCATTTACTATATCGCTTATCCTGCTTGTGTAGTTGCTTGAAATTATTGTAGGGGTAGTTCCCAAAGTTGAAATTGAAAGCCAAGTTGCAGAAGTCCAGTTGAACACATAGCAGGTTGCCGCTTCAGAACCACCAGTAAGGACTTTATAACCTCCGAGGCTGACATTAATCCAGTTTATGCTTGCTGTAGTTTCATTTATCGTGAAGTTCATGCTCCAGTATGGGTCGTCATTGGTTGTCGCATCACCTAACACTCTTGCGAATGAGGAGTCATTTAAACTCATATTTGCATATTGAACCGCAGTCGCCTGCGTTCCACCTGCGGGTTCGGTAATCGGATTAACAGGTGAAGCCCAGTATGCAGTGTTGCTCGTGTTGTCCAGGAATGTGTAGGTTGTTGTCGGATTCAGAGTTATGGTAGTTTTTTGGTAGGTTCCATTGCAGAAACTGAAGATATAACCGCTTAATCCTGTTGCACTCTGCCATTTGAGCCTGTGTTCCACATTAGTATTTGCCAAAGTTGAACTGGTGGAATTATCGGAATATGTTGGTGGTGTTACATACGTAATGATAAGTTGCGGTCTCTTGGACGTATCTGTTGTGTTTTCCTTTGAAACAAAGCTTGCATTTCTCGAAGTACTGGCAGTTTCAGCATTGTCCCGTATCATTATGCTCATATTTTGATTTGTCTGCGCGTAGCTTGAAACTGCTGCAGGTGTAACATTCCAACTCTTCCAAACATTGGCAGGGGTGGTAACGGTCTGTGCTTGCTGCAACGTACCCTGCGCGGGTTGGTTGCTCTGGATTATCCCGCTCTCAGTCCAGCTGTTTGAGGTGTTGTATGCATTGTAAGTTCTGCTGTTAGTTGGAGCAACAAACATATACAACGATAGATTTGCATCAGTTATAGTTGCAGTTGATGGGATAACACTCAGGTTAAAAAGCAGGAAAACTCTGGCTACTCCACCTCCGGTGTAACTGTTAACAATCAGGGAATAGTTACTTCCGTAATTGACTGACGTAGCTGAGGTGTTTGTGTATGAATCCCCCACATTTCCGTAGTTTGTCTCATTGAGAGTGATTGTTGGGTCCAATTCAAGCATCTCATTAGAGCTTACTTTCCCCTCCAGATTTCGTATAGAAATGTGAGTTTCGTTCTGAGTTACTTCAAAATTATTCGCAGCCAAATCGTCAAAATTAACAACTACCTCATCATTGGACCAGCTTACCTTCTTGAAGCCAACCTCCGTCAATCCATCAACAAATTTAATTCTTGGCCTAAATTTGATATAATCTACAAAATTGGTATAGGAGATTGAGAAGTTATACTCCTGAGGGAGTGTATCCATGTAAACTCCATTATATATTACATACGGCTGAAGAAGGATGCTCCGCTTATTCCAAGAGATGTTGAGTATGTTACTTGAGTAGGTTAAGTTCGTAATTTCTCCCATGTGTTTCCACTTTCCCTGCGTATCCTGAATGAAATTTTGCATAGAATACAATGTAGCCACACAGGTACTCTTGATACAATGCGTTTCTGAGGTAGGAGTATACTTTACAGTTTCCCCCTTGGCCAAATGTGAAGGATGCACGTATGTTATGTTTTCCATATTGCCCGTATTTTCTGTAGCATATTGATTTTGAGCGGGTTTTGGGATTTCAACTGGGGGCGTGATTCCATAGGTGTTCACAAGTAAAGTTGTTGAGTTGCTTCCGTAATTTCCCGCATTATCCAAGCATGAAAGTTCATAGGCATATGAGGTAGACTCTGAAAGGCCCGTATCATTGTAAGAATCCTCCGCGATGAGATTGACTATGTTGGTAGTGTTTCTGTAAAGTAATTTCTTTGCCACCCCGCTTCCAGAATCACTGCAGCTTCCTATGCCCAGATTGATCCAGGTCGCACCATTGGATTGGTTCGTTAAAGTTGGCGTGGTCGGCGGTGTTGCATCTATTTTTAAGGTAAAATTAACCAGAGAATAATTTGAAACGGTAGCTATATCATAGCAATAGACGTTCCAAAGTGTTTCGTTGTAATCCCCAGCATAATCAAATGAAATATAATTTACAGAATTGTTGGTTATCGGAGTTGCATTTGCAGCAGCATATTCCCAAGAGCCGGTTTTGTTTGTAAATAGAGAACAGTTTGCGAATTCACCATTGTTTATTATTGGCGTATAGCCATGGTTTATGGTTTGACTTGCATTCCAAGTGTTGTTATCTGGGTAGTTTAATGAAACATCAATTGTTTCAGATGAGTTATCAGGTGGGGTGAGGTTTTCAGTTATCGCATCACTAGCAGCCTCTAACTCCAACTGTCTTGGTGTTGCGTATACCCGCGAGAACTTGACTTCAGCCAAATAGGAAGTAGAGAGCACAAGGAGAATGGTAGGGGCATACAGTAGGAAGGTATTTGCATATCCTCTCTTTCCCTTGAAGCTGGCCATTTCTATACCCAAGGAACCAGCTGCGCTAATTCTTTCAGTTTCTTTCACTGGTCGCTAGGTGAAATTTGAGCTGCTTTTGTTTTTAAAGCTTGCGGTTTTCAGGGCTTTGCATATGGATTAAGCCTTCCCTTATCGTAGAGCTTTCATGTGAAGGCTTGTAAAAGTTTCAACTAGATGTATTAGGAAGCTTATGGCATCATCAACCTTAATATCTATGCTTTTTTAACCAGTCCTTCGTTTTCTTTCTGACAGATTCGAATTTTATCTTGCTGAGCCAGCATTTTAAGATATGGGCTTTCACCTCATCCGGGATACTTGCTGCTGAGCAATAGCGGAATGCATGCTCGGCGATAGACTCGTACTTGGTATCGCTCACTACGCGGCATATCAGAATTACCTTCCTGTCATCTATCAGTCCTTTCAGATCCAGGAGCTTTTCCAAGGCTGCCTTGCTGACCTTTTCATTCTCATGAGAAGAAGCTATCTCCAATAATTTGTATGGATCACTAATCGCATTGAGCTTAAGCGCATCAACAATTGGAACTTTTGGGTCTTTCATTCTTATACAGAATGGTTACTAAGCTGGAGGATATTAAGCTTGCTTTGAACAATTTATGTACAAAGATCTTTTAGTCGAGAATTGCGACATACGCGTATCTAATCTTTGGGAAGGCAATACCTTTTTATATTGAGTAAGGAAAATTCCTATCTATGGCAGAGGTAACTTTAGATGTAATTAAGACAAAACTTGACGAGATATGCGAGATGCTGGCTTCTGAGAAGGACCAGACGGCGGAAGTACCCGTTATAGCCAGCAAGCTTGGAATGGATCCCACCCATGTTGAGAGACTTGGCAAGGAAATGCAGAGCATGGGTGTTGTTGAGCTCATATACCCAATGAACATAATGCAGAAACCCCACCTGAAGCTTAAGAAGAAACTAGAGGCGGAAGAGGTTTCCGAACCTGACGGCAAGGCACTAGAGACGTACCGAATTGAAGTGAACCATGTGATTTCATGCGTAAGCATAATGGATGTCAACAAGGAGAGCAGGCCATTTTATTATATAACATCTCCGGTGCTTGGCCCTTATACGAAGGTATTCATGGAACATGTGCGAGATGACTTGGCCAAAGTTATCACGATACAGGGAGAGGAGATAAGCGACAGCAGGAGGTTTGGCGAGGTGAGGGATAAATTCTACAGTGCTGCTTTCAATCAGCTCTCCGAGGAATTGCCCAGCCTTGAGGAGGAGAAGAGAAAGACGCTGGCTGGAATTCTGCTGCACAGGATGTACGGACTGGGCGATATAGAGATGCTTATGGCTGACGATTGGCTTGAGGAGGTTGCGGTGAATGGCTCATCAGAACCAATTTCCGTATACCACAGGAAGTTCGGCTGGATGAAAACGAACTTTCGCCTTGAGTCGGAGGAGGAGATATACAACTACGCCTCGCAGATTGGCAGAAAGGCAGGCAGGGAGATAAGTCTCCTGGCGCCTATACTGGATGCCCATCTGTCAACAGGAGACAGGGCGAATGCCACCCTCTTCCCAATATCAACCTCAGGCAACACCATCACCATAAGAAGGTTCGCAAGAAACCCATGGACGCTGGTTGACTTCATAGACAAGAAAATGAATACCCTATCCGAGGAGATGGCTGCGTTTCTCTGGCTGTGCATACAGTACGAGATAAATATGCTTGTTGTTGGGGGTACAGCTTCAGGTAAGACAAGCACCCTGAACACCCTGTGCGCTCTCATACCTCCAAGTAACAGGACAGTTACAATTGAGGATACAAGGGAGCTCAGCCTTCCTCAGTATCTGAAGTGGAACTGGGTGCCTTTAACCACTAGAAACCAAAATCCAGAAGGCCAAGGCCGGGTCAGCATGCTAGACCTCATGATGGCATCGCTGAGAATGAGGCCGGACAGGATAATAGTTGGAGAAGTAAGAAGGAGAAGAGAGGCTGAAGTCCTTTTTGAGGCGATGCACACGGGCCATGCTGTATGCTCAACAATGCACGCCGATACGGCTTCACAGGTGCTGAGAAGGCTCACTCACCCGCCAATAGAGCTCCCCCTGACCGAGCTTGAGTCGCTGCAGCTCATAGTCGTGCAGTACAGGGACAGGAGAAAGGAAATAAGGAGACTGTATGAAATAAGCGAGCTGGTGGTATCGCCTGTTGAGGCAGTTGTACTCAACACTCTGTTCAAGTGGAAGCCGAGAACTGACACTTTTGAGAGAGTCAATGACAGCTCAAGAATTCTTGAGGATTTGAACCTTCATACGGGTATGAATTCGAAAGAGATAACGCAGAATATCAAAGAGAAAATTGAGATTCTTGAGTGGATGAATGCTTCAAAGATAAGGTCAGTTGACGATGTGGGAGCGATTGTCGGACTTTATTACAAGGACCCAAATGTTGTCCTGAAGGCTGCCGAGAAGAAACTCCCCTTGGATAAGGTTCTGTAGGGTGTTTACATAAAACTACTGTTCTTCATCATCCCAGATAGAATTGCAAAAGGCGTGAGTAGAGCTTTTAAGGGGATTGGGATGAGGATAAGCTACATCTTCCCCGGTCTGGAGTACGATTTGGAAACTATTGGGAGCGACGTGGACAAGGGGGAATATGTAGCTCTCTCGCTGGCAAACGCCTTCGTATGGGCGGTTTTTATATTCCTCCTGATTTTCTTTCTGAGTTATGCAAAGGGAAACATAACCTCAAGCCAGTTTGGGAGTGCTCTTTCATCACTGGGCGGTCTGCGTGAATTTTTTACTAATATCAGATGGACTATTCTTTCAGGTATTCTGGTTTTCCTGCTGTTCTCGGCATTCTTCTCATACTACCCGAGAGTGCTTGCGAGGAAGATTGTTGAGGATGTGGATAAGGATTTGGTATACGCGCTGAAGGACTTGCTGCTGCAGATAAGCTCTGGCGTGCCGCTCTTTGAAGCCATGGTGAACATATCCAAATCTGGCTATGGTACTATCTCAAAGGAGTTCCGCATGACTGTCCAAGATATAAATGCCGGAGAGATGCAGGAGACGGCGCTCGAGAAGATGGCGCTGAGGACAGAGTCCGAATTCCTTAGAAGGACAATACGCCAGATGCTGACAGCCTTCAGATCGGGAGCAAGCCTGCAGGCGTCATTGAAGAGCGTTATAAGAAACCTTCAGCAGTACCAGTACTCGCAGGTGAAATCATATACATACGAGCTGAACCTGTGGGTGCTGCTATTCATTATAATGTCCGTTGCTGTGCCGAGCCTTGGCATAATGCTGCTGGTAATCCTGTCAACATTCGGGAGCTTGACAGTCGATGAGGGGTTTATCATAGGCTTAGTCAGCTTCTGTGTTTTCTGCGAAATCGCCCTCATAGAATTCATAAAGTCCAGGAGGCCTGTGACGCATATGTGATGTTTATGGACATTAAAGACTTGGTAAAAGTGTATTATGTTTTCGGAAACCTCTCGCCCAGAGGAATTAACAGGCACATAGAGGAGATGCTGGAGTACTCGGGAGTGGATATGGATGCGAGAGTTTGGATGGGGTCCGTGCTTCTGCTCTCAATACTCTTCGGCATAGCCGGGCTTCTTTTCAGCTGGGTTATACTGGAAATTACTGCAGCGGGCATACTATTTCTCATTGCTCTGGCTTGTTTTGCATTCATATTGTTCACGCTATACATTGTGCTTCACTTTAGGGTTGAGGACAGGAAGAGAAGGATTGAGAATGTTCTGCCCGATGCACTCCAGCTCATCGCAGCGAATATACGCGCCGGTCTCACACCCCTCGCAGCACTCAGGACGGCTGCCAGGCCGGAGTTCGGTCCTCTTGAGGAGGAGATAAGGTACGTCACTGCAAAATCCCTTGGAATTGAGTCCTTCACAGATGCATTAATGGAGATGTCGAAGAGGATAAAGTCGGAGATTTTGGAGAGGACTGTTGCGCTTTTCATAGTCAGCATGAGGTCGGGAGGAAGCCTTGCAGTCCTGCTTGAGAATGCGGCGGATGATATTCTTGAGGGGCAGGAGCTCAAGAGGCAGCTCATAGCAGGGACGAACATGTATATTGTTTTCATCTTTTTTGCGGTTCTTATTGGGATGCCTGCGCTTCTCTCAATATCGATTGAATTTGTGGAATTGATAAGCTCCCTCCAGCAGCTGAGCGCCGGCCCATCGTTTAGTTCGGAAGTTGGGCTGGTTATGGGGACACCCCTGTCTCCTGATTTCCTGTTCAATGTTTCAATTGTGACAATAATCCTGACATCGCTGACTGTGAGCATGCTTATTGGCGTGATACATGACGGGAAGGAGCTAAACGGGCTGAGGTATACTCTTTACCTGCTCGTGCTGTCAATAATTGTTTTCTTGCTTATGCACTTCTATATACTGAAAGCATTACTTGTGACAGTGCATTGAGCAGGCGACTACTTCTCGGCTATTACGAGGTTGCTGAAAGTCTGCTGGTATACTGTAAGCTGAATTGGTATTATCGCCTGTATGCTTGAAACCCCTGACTCTATTATGTTTGTAAGCATACTTGCCTTGGTGTTGTTCGCGTATACCCTGAGTGAGTAGAAGCCGGAATAGGCTCCAGCCGTCATGTTTAGGTTTCCATTGCTGGTTTGTATATATGCCGTGTTATTTGCACCTGGGTTCACGTATCCTGAAGTAGAGCCTCTTATACTGACGGGGTTGCCGAGGGAATCTGTCAGGTTTATGGATACATAAATGGGATTTGCATCTGCAGCTATCTCAGCTGCTGACTTTGCCCTGGAGTAAATTGCAACATCGTCTATTGTGCCGTTGAAGAACTGGCTCGTCCTCCCACCAATCAAAAGGGACATGGTATTTGCGCATAGAGCCCCAGTAGCAGCCGTGCTATTGTATAAACTGCCATTTACGTATAATGTCAGATTGGTTCCGTTGTACACCATTGCGACATGCGTCCAACCTAAAAATGTAGACCAAACGGGACCAGTTACTGAATAGATTGAACTCGTGTAGATGTAAGCCATTATTCTATTTGTTGTGCAGTCATCCTGTATACCATAAGGATAGGTGCTCCCGCATACTCCTGCAGTTTTGTTTTTTGCAATAACTTTTGCGCATCCCCCGCCGCTGGCTTGGGTATTCGAGCGCGAAAGAATCCAGGCTTCAACAGTGAAATTGTTGACGTCCAGGCTGCTTGAATATAAAGCTTCGGCATAGGCGGTGCTGCCATCGAAATTGAGAGCGTAACCAGACTTGCCTGAGGAATTCCATGTTGTTGTTCCATACAAAGTTGCAGTGTTCCCACTCCCGGAGCTGTCTGAAGTGTTGGTGCCTCCGCCCTCATCGAAATGCCATACCGCGGAGAGGTTGCTGTTCATGGCAGTTGGGCTCCAGTCCCAGTGGAAGAGGTTTGCATCTGCCGCTATTTCGTCGGCGGGTTTTGTCCTGTTGTAGATTGCAACTTCGTCTATTGTTCCCTGGAAATACTTGGCCTGGCCCTGTAGGTTGCCTATTGTCAGGTTGTATGTGCTGACCATATTATCAAGAGTCCCTGAGCTGCCAGTGGTTGAGTCCAGTACACCATCCAAGTAGATTGTCACTGTGGTTCCATCCCACGTTCCGGCAATGTGGTGCCATCCCGTGGATAGCACGGCTGTTTCAGAATAGTTGTAATCAGAACCTGACTTTACGAGAATAAATCTTGCTTTGTTCGCTGAGGTTATCCTTAGATGGTACCCCGGGGAATTCCAGGCATTGCCGACGATTACACGGTCATTGGAGTCCAGCGCTGGATTCACCCATGCCTCTACAGTAAAGTTATTCGTCAGGTTGAACTTCAGATATGAGTTGCTTCCGCAGTCGACATAGCTGCTGCTTCCGTCAAACTGCAGTGCCTTTCCATACTTTCCGGAGAAGTTCCAGGTTGCTCCGTGGAGTGTCCCGGTGTTCCCGTTCCCGGAGCTGTCATTTGTTGTCGTGTTGCTGCCCCCCTCATCGAAATGCCACATTCCAACAGTTGAGCTGTCGATATTCGGCGGGCCGCCTGCCCAGGTTGCGTTGGTGCAGTTGCTGTTCAGGCATGTGTCATTCAATGCAATTGTGACTGAGTAGTTGGTGACAAGACTGGAACCGTTTATTATAAGCTCATTCTTGCTCAGGTTGTTGTAGGAGTAGTTCAGGTTCAGCGAGGGGTTTGAGTTTATGAACTGCAGCGAAGGCGCACTCTGGAAAGCTGTGATGTTCAGAGATATCACTGAGAGATTGGTAGCTGGGTCAAGAAGGTTAGTCTGATTTGAATACGTTCCATTTATGAAGCCTGCGTATGTGGTATTGAGCGCGGTTCCAGGGTCGGAGTAGGGCGATGGCAGAGTATCTGATATATTCAGTATTGTGTTGGTTGAGTTGCTCTGTATGCTCACTGAGAGCTGCAGGTAGCTAAGGATATCGGTGGCAAGGTCATCCCGCACGTAGAGAATTCGGGTTATGTTCTTTGACTGGGTGAGGTCCAGCTCGTTCATCTGCATCATTCTCAGGTAAAAGACTGAGAGCAGTATGAGAGTTGTGAAAATGAGGACAAAAACCACGGTGAAAAGGAATGCTTTTTTCATTTGTAGCACGCCTCCATTTTCGCAAAATATGCCGAAAGCGTCCCATTGCTGTTGGGTATGATGAAGCTTCTCACAAGAAGAGAACGGCTGCCTGTGCACTTGCAGTCTGCGCGCTGGGCTATTAGCAGCGGTTTGTTGTCTGAAGAGTAGATTACCAAATCCGAACATACATTCGAGGACGAGTTTGAGAGAATGGCGCTGATGTCTGAATTGCGGGAGTAGTATATCGCATTCCTTAGCGTATTGTTCTTCTCAAGGGAAGTCAGCACATCTGCGCTTACATCGAAGAGGGCAGTATCCCTCACTGTGGAATACTGGAACTGGGAGAGGATGGAGTAGGCTGAGAAAAACAGTATGGTGCACAGTATTATTGCGAGTATGGCATCCAGTGTGAAGATGAATGCTCTACTCAATCCAAACACCCAAGGTAACCTTAACCACCGAATTGTTGAGCAGTGCGAATCTCTCAACAAATGCAGTTGTATTAGTTGCAGCATAGCTTGCATTGTAAGTTCCTGACGGGGTATAATTGACGCTGTATATTGAAGTTCCATTCAAGGATGAAATTGTGAAGTTGAACCTGTAGCTCTCCCTGTTCAAACCAAGAAGTTTCTTGAGTATCGTGTAATTATCCCCCCCATTGTTGGCCATGCTGACGAACACTGCAGTTTTCCCAGGATCCAGGTTGTTCCTATCGCTGACAATGCCTATGCTGCTCACCGTAGTATCATCAATATTTGACAATTTATCCCAGTTGCTCGGCACACCGCTGCTTTCAAGCAACTGGCTCGTGGCGGAGAATGCCGCCTCATCCAGCTGTCTTCTGTCATCGCTTGCCGTAATCACATTCAAAACCCTCTCCCGTAAGTTAAGCCATAAGGCGAAGATGAAGAGCACTAGAAGCATTGCAAAAATGATATCCTGGCTGAACAGCTGGCCTTTTCTCATCTGTTACTATTTCAGCATATTGGTATTAAAAATATAGGTTGGCCGTTAATAGACCTCTTTTTACCTATCCGGAGAGTAGCTATGGATTACACATCTGCTCGCGAGTAACACAAACACCGTGCGCCTCTGTGTATTCAGGACAGCAGATTGAAGCTGGCGCCTCACAGTCGCAGTCAACCACGCATGTATTACAGTCCTCTCCTGCTGCACCGGTGCACAGTCCATCTCCGCAGTAGCAAGTGCAGTCTGCTGCGCAGTTCTCGCAGTTTTCCCCAGCTTCGCAGATTTCGTTTCCACACATGAGTTCTGAATAAACTTTCACAAACCCATCCGAATTTGTGATGTTAATGGTTGATTGACCTGAGCCAGCTGACTTGGATTTGTTTAATTGAGTCACGTTACTTGTGAGAATTGCAACACCCACGCTTCTGTTCTGAGTCGAGATCGGCCAGAATACATCCACCCTTCTTCCGGATGCTTTTACGCTCACATAGTACGTATCCCCTGTATCTAGGCTCTCGGGTATGGTCACCACTGCATTTGTCCCATTTGCTTTTAAAACCTCATTTATAGCCCTTGCGATTCTGCTCCCCACTCTCAATGCGCTTATCCTGCTCTCAGTTATTCTTGCTGACATACTTTCGAGGGCATAAACCTGGAACATCTCTAGAAATATTATGAAGGCAAATATGACTATTACGAGGAAGTCAAAGCTTATCTGAATCTTGCGCATGAGGATAGTTTTGCCTGCAGAATATTAAAATATAGCTATGGCTTCTGGCATTCTCCAAGCTTCAGCAATCCGAAGGACAATCGGTGTGGTTCTCCCCTCCGCCACATACCTTATCCCCGCAGGTTGTAACAACGAAGAAGTTCTTTCCGGCTGTTACTCCGCCATTTTCAAGAACTTTCAAGAGCCATACGCCGAGCTCGGATGTAGAATTTAGCATATAGCTGCTGGTATAGACACCAGTTCCATTATTCGGAGATGAGCTCTGGCTGGAGACTGCTGAGAGAGCTGGATTTAGGATCTTTATTGTAAAATTCGAATTGATGAGGCTTGAACGCTGGTCATACAAGCTGATTCTGTAGAAAACCGCGCCGCAGGCGCTATAGCTAGTCTGATCAGTGCTGACTGATGCAACTGTCAAATTGGTGGTGGTATAGGTGAATGGTGTGATGCATGAGGTGCTGTTCCAGTAGTTTGATGTGTCGTTTGCATAGACGCACCAACTTCCAGCACGCATCAATGCTCATGCGCTCTCCTCGCTATGAGGGCTGCGCACGCGCCAGCCCCTATGCCATTGTCAATATTCACAACGGTGATGAAGCTGCAACTCTGCAGCATCGACTTGAGGGCTGCTTCGCCCTTGCCCCCAAAGCCATAGCCTGACGAAGTAGGGACCCCAATCACCGGCACGTCAATCATCCCCGCAACAATGGAGGGCAGAGTGCCCTCCCTACCAGCCACAACGACAATCACATCCACCTCATCACCCATCATTTTTTTGAGGGGAGTGAAAAGCCTGTGCAGACCAGCGACTCCAACATCATATGCTTTCATGACTCTGCAACCCATCATCTCGGCAACTACTGCAGCTTCCTCAGCAGCATGAATGTCGGAAGTTCCCGCGGTTATTATCCCGACTGTCCCTTTCCTGGAATACTTGGACTTTCCTACGGCAACTGTCCTTGCTAGCTTGTTGTATTCAACCCTTCCGAACTTTCTCCTTATTGCTTTCAGGTGCTCTTCGCCTACTCTGCTTATGAGCAGACCTCCCTCCACGCCCTCGGCTATCTTCGCTACCTGTTCGGGTGTTTTGCCCTCTGCAAGCAGCACTTCGGGCACGCCTCCGCGCACTTCCCTGCTCAGGTCTAGCCTTGCAATCTGCTCAATTCTCTTTAAACCATCCACCTTGAGCATCCTCTCTGCTTTCCTCAGGTCAAGCTTGCCATTTCTAACTTCGCGGAGTATGCTTCTATAACCCGCCAATTTTATAACCTCCCAAATCGACAGTTACATATCGGTAACCAAGCTTATTCAACCTTTTGTTTATTTTTCCAGCATTGCTTCCTTTCACCAGTTTAGGTATGTCCTTCTTCTCAACTTCTATCCTCGCGTTTTTACCGTAGTCTCTCACGCGGACCCTCTCAATTTTTGCAAGCTTCCTTATGAACTCCTCAGCATTGTCAACTCTTTTCAGGGTTTCATCATCAATCATCTGCCCAATCACTCTTGATGAGAGGCAGGCTTCTGAAGGAACCCAGTAGTTGGGAAGCCCTAGCTCTCGCGCAAGCTGCCGCACCTCCTTTTTTCCGAATCCAACGTCAAGGAGAGGCGAGTACACCCCAATTTCCCTGCATGCTTTCATGCCTAACCTAGCTTCTTTCAGGTCATCAAAGTTAGAGCCGTCTGCAATCGCATCTATACCTTCCTCCCTTGCAACCTCTTTCAGAATTTTCAGCATGCTTGCTTTGCAGTAATAGCATCTCATCGCATCGTTCTTCCTTACCTCTTCCGGCAGCTTTCTCCCAATTATGATGTGCCGTATTCCTATTCTCCTAGCAATCTTCACGGCTGAGCCATACTGCCTTCTTGATAGCGAGGGGTCAACAATGGTCACCGCAACTGATTTTTCTGATGCAAGGAAAGCCGCATTTGCAACAACGCTGCTGTCAACCCCGCCAGAGAAAGCTACAGCTGCCGGTGATTTTTTCTTGAAGGCAAGGAGCAATTTCCTCAGGTTCCTGCTAGCAGTACAACTCATATTTTAATATTTGGATACAAATTATAAAAACATGACTAAAATAGCATTCTTCCCCAGCATGGGCTGCTCTGGTGACATGGTCCTCGGGGCTCTTGCTGACCTGGGTGCGGAGCAGGAAATGAAGGAAGGGATAAGGACCGCTTTGGGGTATGAGATATCGTTTAAGGATGCTCTTAGGCAGGGTATGCATGCAAAGATCCTTGAGAGCAATGTGGATGAGAAGTGCTTGCCAGCAAAGATGCTGGAGATGATACGCGCTTCTGCGGACATTCTGGAGTTTGATGACCACCAGATAAAGTTTGCATGGGACACTTTTGAAACAATTCTTGAGGCAGAGAAAAGCGTTCATGGGTTTGACGATGTGCACCTGCATGAAATAGGCAATGTTGACACGATAATTGATATTGTCGGCGCAACAGTGGGGCTGGGAGCTCTGGGCGCATTCAACTCAGAGGTGATTTCTGGGCCTGTTGCTGTCGGCACTGAGCCGGCACCGGCGGCCATTCAGATACTGAAGAAAAGGAAGTTCAGTTTCTACGAGAGGGATATAAAGCACGAGCTATGCACGCCCACTGGGGCCAGCATAATAGTGAATATTGCACAGGGAGTTGGGAGAATGCCTGAGATGGGGGCATACAAAGAAGGCTGCGGCGGTGGTAGCAGCGAGTTGCCATTGCCAAACGTGCTGAGGCTGAGAATTCTATAAGAAGTGAGCTGTATGATTGAGGAATGCATGCTCGAAACGAACCTGGATGACATCTCGGGAGAGATTCTGGGGTATACTGCTGAGAGGCTGATGAGTGAAGGAGCCAAGGATGTGTGCTTCGTACCCATCATCGCAAAGAAGGGGAGGCCTGGCTTCATACTGCAGGTTATATGTGAGAAAGAATATTCGAAGAAACTTGCCTCAATCATCATGGAGGAGACTGGAACTCTTGGGGTGAGAGAGACGATTTTCAAGAAACACATCGCGGAGAGGGAGGTTAGAGAGGTTGGAACGAAATTCGGGAAGGTTAAGGTGAAGATATCCAAAACTCCCAACTCTCCAAGGATAAAACCTGAGTATGAGGATGTGCGGAAAATTGCGCTGAAAATGAAGAAACCTTATAGAGAAGTCTATGATGAGATTATGAGTAACATTAGTAAAGTTTAAGTCATGTTTCTAGCAAAAAATGACTACCAATACGTGGGGCATGCCAAAGAGGAGGTTGGCGAGCGGTTTGTAGCAGCACCGATGGAGAAAAGGCTGTAACCAACAAACATTTTTAAACATCATACGGTTATCTATCCTTCAATATGTGGGAGCTGGATTTGGTCAATCTATACCCTCCTTTAATGAAATCCATTTTGTTAGCAATCACTCTCCTCATCATCATCAATTTTGACTCCATCATAAAGCCATTCAAAACTATAAAGAGAAGAACTTGGATCCTCCTGCTCATCATCTTCCTGTGCGGTTTATACATACGGCTATTTGTCATACCTCATACGCATTATATATACACTGATGATTATGACCATGAGATCCTTTCAGAAAATATACTACACAACAACAAATTTTGCGAGTGTGAGTTTGGGTCGATTCAGCATTGTGAATCCTGCTTTTTGATTCCCTGGCCGGCTGGCTACCACAGCGTCCTAAGTCTAGTGCTCGGAGTATTTGGCGATTCCGAAGCAGTCGCCTTCAACACCAATGCAGTCATTGGTAGCTTGTCAATAATTCTTATCTTTCTGCTACTCTTTCTCACATTCCAAGATTCAGCCCTTGCATTAATGGGCGCATTTGTGTTCAACTTCATCCCTGTGCATTTAAAATACTCCGGAGCAATAGGATTGGAAATTTTTTCATTGTTCTCACTAATACTGACAATGATCTTTCTTGAAATATACCTCAAAACAAGAAAGTATCCTACTTTCCTATTATTCCTCGCTACCCTTCTCTACGCTCTTAACTCAAGGCCTGAGAACTTCCTACTTCTCCTTCCGCTCTCCTTCTACATCTGGAGCAACGAGAAAAGGGAACTTAGGAAATTTTTAAGATGGGAATACCTAGCTGCAATTTTAGTCTTTTTCATCCTACTCATACCGCTCTTCCAACTGCTCCAGTATGGAACTGCCGTGGAGCCCGAATGGAACGACCCCCTGCAAACGAAACTAAACTATCTACAAAAACACCTCGTATACAACATTACTTTTTTCTTTGATAATAATTACAACTCCCCGCTCTTCTCCCTTATATGCATCTTGGGGGCAATCCAACTATATTTCACGGATAATAAAAAATTTGTTGTCTACTCCTCATTCTTACTTCTCTTCCTTCTTATGTACTCAAGCTTCCGTTCAGGAGGCATCAATAACCCATACCCCGAGCCTGTCCGATACGACATAATGCTGTATCTCGCCCTGACAATATTTTTCGTAGCAGGCACGCTCAGTATAATAAAGAACTTGCAGTTCAACAAAGAGTTCCTCATAGTAATCATCTCACTTGCTTATTTGATAACCCTGTCTAACACCCAGAATTCCATCTTCCTAGAGAACCAGTGGGGTGTGGACTATAGATTCATACTCTCCATGAATGATAGGCTGCCCCCAGATGTCTACGTTCTAAGCTACGGCCAATATTCCATAATGGCTGCCACCCACAAAAACTCCGTCTCGCCAGATAAGTTTATTCAAAATTGGGATGCAATAGAACCAAAAAACAACCTCATCCTCTTCAAAAATTACTTGTGGTACGAGAAATCAAACGAATCATCCAGAATAGAAGAAGAGTTGAAAAAGTACTACAACTTCACTCTAATTGCAGAATCACCAGAAGGATACGCGTTCTACAACCTCACATTGAAGTAAATTTTCTGTAGATACCACCAAAAGCTTTAATATTCCCTTTCTTAAATTCTCCAGATTGTTATGGAAAAGAAGGAGTTTATACAGAAATTCCAGAAAGACCACGACAAATACTGGAAGGTTGAGCTTTTTGACAGGGAGGGTTTCACAAGGAAGCAGTGCAAAAAATGCGGGAAGTTCTTCTGATCGACTGGAGGGAAGGACACGTGCTCCGATGCAACATGCACGAGCTATGGTTTTATAGGAGACTCCCCCAATCTTGTAAGATACACCATCCTGTTGTACACCCCCCTAACCTTGCTCTTAGTGGCGGGCATACAATTAGTCCTCAGGAAACTGCAGTTTAATAAAAAAACTCTACTGCTAAGAGCAAGTGGTGTGATTAAGTTCAATGTATCGTTCTCAGGACGAATTGACCACGAAGAAGTTCTTCCCAGTAGTGATTCCAGAACTCTCAACTACCTTCAACAGCCATGTGCCGAGGGTTGAGTTTGCAGTGAGGTTATAACTGCCTAAGTAGACGCCTGTTACATTACGCGAGGGAGTTGAACTGTAGGTATTTGAATTGGGGTCTATGAAACTCACTGAGACAGATGAGTCAATGAGCTTGGATCTCACGTCATAGAGGCTTATCCTGTAGAAGACCGCTCCACAGTTTGAATAGTTGGAAGCACTCGTGTTTATCGTAGGCGTGCTTATAGTATATGTCTGGGTGGAGCCTGTTTGCGACTGGTAGCAGGACATGCTTGCATCGCAGTACCAACTGCTATTTCCCATTGGAAGTGAGCTAGTTGCATAGGTGTAGTTGCCGCTGGTTGCATTATAGATTGCCGCATAGTTGGTGCTGTTTATATTAACGTAGACTGTTGCGCTTGTCACTGATGCATTATTGCTGGTTTGGGAGTAGTTGCAATAGAAGGTGACACTCACCCCATAAATGCCTGGGCTTATGGGGTATGCATACTGGCCTAGGGCAGTTTGAATGTTAATGACGTATGTCTGGGTTGAGCCGGTCTGAGACTGATAGTTGGTTGCGCTTGCATTGCAGTACCAACTGCTATTTCCCATTGGAAGTGTGCTGTTTGTATAGGTGTAGTTGCCACCTGAATATGCTGTTGCATAATTGACGCTGTTTATATTAACGTAGACTGTTGCGCCTGTCACTGGTGAATTATCGCTGGTTTTAGAATAGTTGCAGCTGAATGTGACAGATGTTCCGTAATTCTTAGGGCTTGCAGGGGAGGCGGATTGGGATAGGGCAGTTGGAGCAGTATTTATTGTGTATGTCTGGGTTGAGCCGGTCTGAGGAAGGGAGCTTGGTTCGGTAGCATTACAATACCAGGAGTTGCTTCCAACAGCAAGTGTGCTGTTTGTATAGGTGTAGTTGCCACCTGAATATGCTGTTGCATAATTGATGCTGTTTATATTAACGTAGACTGTTGCGCCTGTCACTGGTGAATTATCGCTGGTTTTAGAATAGTTGCAGCTGAATGTGACAGATGTTCCGTAATTCTGAGGGCTTGCAGGGGAGGCGGACTGAGTGAGCTGGGTTGCGGCTATGGTGTATAGAATGCCTGTGACTGTCTCTAAGCTACCATTCGAGGCACATGCGGGGTCTGTCGCACAGGCTGTTGGGCTGGTGCAGTCATATGCGACCTGGGGTGAGACGGCAGCCGCATCAGCCACAGTAGTTATAGTGGAATCCTTAGCATTAGTGCCACTCTCCGTGAATTTAACTGTCGCATTCCAGTCGCCCGCCACGCTGTTATTCTTATTGTAAGTGTAGGTGCATGAATAATTTGTTCTATTCGCAGCGGTGGAGGAATCGCTGCCGCATACGTTGGCTTCTGTGGAGAATGGCACTTGATAGGAAACGAAGCTGCAGCTCATGGCAGCATTATTTACTACCACAACTCCTGAAGGGTTGGTTATATTGATAACTGCGGTTGTGGTGATGGCACGTGCAGCACCTAAAAGAAATCCTGCCAGCAGTATGCATGTGAGAAACTGGTCTCTTCTCATAAAAATCCATCGCTAGAGTAGATTAAATTGCCTTTGTTTATATTTCTTTTTATAGGAAGCGGTTATGGACTTGAACTCGCTGGTGCCAACCCTGAATGCATAGGTCTTCCATACGCCCGGGCAACTTTTCTTCATGATGCATCCACGGCAGGATTTAAAGGTTATCCTCCTCTCCTCAACAGTCCTCCCAGCTATATTCTTCCAATATCTTCTGTTAACAATGCAGAAAGGAATGTGGTATAGGTTGAATTCAAAACCATTTTTCTCCAGTATGGCAAGCCCCTTCTCCAGGTAGGGTTTGACTTCTGTTATTCTCACTATAAGCTTCTTTCTGTTCAGATTTGCATTCCCTATTATATCTATGGGAAATGGCACAACTCTTTGGATTCCTTTGAATTCATTGGAGATGAAACTTGCAATAGCGGGAAGATGTTTATAATTCAGTTTGTGAATCACGACCCTTATTTCTATATCAACCTTATTTTTATATTCAAGGAGATTTTTTACCCCCTGTACGGTCTGCTCGAAGCTGCCAGGGGCTCTTGTTATCCTATCATGAAACTCTGCATTTTCGGCGTGGAGTGGAATGGCCACAGCATCGCAACCTGTTTTGACGAACTCCTTTGTGAATTCAGGGTAGCAGAACATCCTGCCATTACTGAGAACTGTTAATCTTGAATTTGGCATAGTTTTTTTGATGAATCTGAGCAGATGGAAAATGTCTGGCCTGATTGTTGCTTCTCCACCGGTTATAGTGACGCTGCTGTGCGTCCTATTTTTCAGTATCTCTCTCTCTAGCTCCTCGGTGCTTCCATTCCAATTGTTGGGTGGCGGCATTATGGTGGTGCACATTATACAGCAATTATTGCACGCTACGCCGACGCCGAGCTGTGCCATAGATTCTCCTTTTCAAATTTGTTTTTTCCCCAACCATTTTATCTTGAGTTGGTATGCTCCCTGAGGGCAGAGTTCATGGCAGCAGTAGCACATGATGCATTTCTCCCTATCTATCACGGGGTATGGGTTCATCCGTATTGCACGGACAGGGCAGTTATTTGCGCAGGTGCCACATTTGATGCATTTGGATTGGGTGAACTCAGGTATCATGACAAACGAGCTCCCAAACCCCTCCATTTTGCGGTATTTGTTGTTAAAGAGAGGATGTTGCTTGAAACCTTTGACTACTACATCCTTGATTCTCTCACCGACGACTTCTATCTTTCTCATATCCCCTGTTCCTATCCCTCTCTCGTCAGCAAATTTTATAATGGGTAGGGCATGGGGTTCATATCCTATGACAGTTGCTGCAACCGCGTCAACGGCAACGCCGTCCTCCCCTGCTATGACAAGCCCTATTTTTTTAGGGTCTCCGAATGAAGGACCCTGCTCTCCCTCCATTCCGACAACTGCATCCATTATGGTTAGTCTCGGCCTCACAAAGGAGTAGATATCCACCAAACCCTGGGTGAAATCTTCCCTGCGGGGGAAAGTCCCATGAAGGTGTTTTCTCTCTTCTGGGTGAATGCAACCAAAACAGTTCTTTATGGAGCCAGTAATAAAAGTTAGCCCGTGAGTTTTGAGCTTCGGCAGATTCACAACCATGTCCACCTGGAAGATAGCATTTGCAAAATCTGTTTTATCCATAACTTTAAAACTCGGTATGTCGCGCGGCATGAATGGTTCCTCTTGAAAATTTCTGAAAGTCACGCCAGTTTCACTTATGACTTTTCCAATTCCAGACATCTCAAGACATTTGGTGGTTATTCCCTCTCCGCCTCCTGCTGATGCTTCCCCAACCGAGACCTCCGCCCCAGTCTTTTGTGCGATTTCAATAACCGCCTTAACAAAGAGGGGATGAGTATTGCTCGCCTTCTCAGGAGGCAGGGGATCAGATATATTCGGCTTCAGTAGAACTCTTTCCCCTTTTTTGAAAAACTTTTTTATTCCACCCAAAAGTTTTAGGGATTCTTCTATCCCTGCTTTTACTTCAGAGTAGTCATCACATTTTACAATTGAAACCTTGGGCATGCCATCACTCCTTCACGCTGTCCAGAATGACATTTGGGTCTTTGATGTATTCCCCGGCTACGGGCCTAAATTCTGCCATTCCGTAGTGTTCGGTATACTGGCTGAAGGCACCCTCGCAGACAAGGTAGTACTTGCATCTCTTGCATTTTTCAGCCTTTGTCTTAGCTTTCTCTTTCCGGGCTGTATTCAAATCAGGCGTATACCTGTTGTTGGGTCCGACTATCATCCTAAGAGGGGACATCCCCAACTCCGTTACGTGTTTTTCATAACCTTGCATGTAGCACAGCGGAATTGCTTCTGCTGTGCACCACACTCCTTTTTTGATACCTACATCAAGCGCCCCATGCAGGTACTTCTCTATCTGCCGCAGCGTTGGGACAAGCTCTTCGAATCTGTCTGGGGAGTATAGCAGTACTGTAATCGGATTTATGAAGATGAACTCGTAATACTGCACGCCCAGTTTCACAAGTAGCTCCGCAAGCTCTGGCAGATACTTGTAGTTCTTTTTGGTTATCGTGGTGTTATTATCCACCATAACACCTCCAACCTCCACCATATTCTTTATACCCTGAACTATCTGCTCAAAGCTGCCGGGCACCTGGGTAAGGGAATCGTGTATCTCGGCTCTTGGCGCATGAAGGGAGAAGAGTATGTGGGTTAAGCCCGCCTCGGCTAGCTTTCTCGCAAACTCTTTGTAGAAAAGCATCCTCCCGTTTGTTATGATGAAGATTTCTTCGAAGTTAAGGGAGCTTGCATAGGAGATAAGCTCGAATATATCAGCTCGTATTGTTGGCTCGCCACCAGTGAGGGTAATCCTCTGGACTCCCGTCTTTTTTGCAGTGAGCAGCTCCTCCTTCACCATGGCAGTTGTTTTGTCCGGAATTGCCTTGTTCATCTCCTCAGAGCAGAACCAGCAGTGGTTATTGCAGGTATAGCCCATGAACAAATTGAGCTCTCTTGAAATTGGGTTCTCCATTTGGTATTCACCTTGATTTGAGCTTTCTTATTACCTCATCCTTTGATATGAAGACCGGGAAGAGTTCATTAGTTCCATACAAGTCTGCATACTCCCTCCAGACCCCGGGGCATATTTCATTGAGGGAGCAGTAGCCGCAACGCTCATCCTTGCATTTGAGATTCTCTTGGATGAATCGATGTATATCCCGCCTATAGCTTTTACCACCAGTGTAAAAAACAGGTTCTGACAGCAACCGCTTAGCCTCGTTGGAGTATTCCTCAAATCCCTGCATGTAGCAGAGAGGTAGACCTTCAGCGCCGAATTGGATGCCGTTTGCCTTGCAATAGTCAAATGCCTTGTAAACATCCAAATCAACATCCGATATCTTCGGGACAGCCCACTTGTTCTTGAGGGTGTTTCCGTTTGGTCTGACAAATCCGAAATATATGCAAGAAATGCCAGGTAACTCTTTTTGGGTGAAGATTACAAAGTCACAAAGGTCCTTGTAGTTCATGGAATTTATCACATGGCTTATGTGGACATTTTTGCAGAGTTTGGTGATATTTTTTATTCCCCGCATTGTCCTTCTATAGGTTTTAGTGGAGTTGGTTAATTTTTCCGAAACCTCCTCCTTATGCGAATGGAGTGAAACGGCGACGAGGTCAACACCGGCGTGAGCTATCTCTTCGGCGAGATCTCGGTCATCCAATAAGACCCCATTAGTTTGCAACTCGACTCTCATTCCCAGCTTCTTTGCAAATCTAATGAGCTCGGGGAGATCCTTTCTGATGGTGGGCTCGCCTCCGGTGAATGTTATGGTTTCGGTCTTTCTCTTTGCTGAGGCAAGTATTCTATTCTTGACTTCCTGAGTATCCAGCTCCATTTCATTATCTAGCGCAACTGTGCAGAAAACACAGTTCTCATTGCAATTATGACCCAAGCGGATTAGAGCAGTGACCATTCATTCACTTATAATATTTTCCCCGCGAGGAATTAAAAAGTTATCACAGCTTGTTAAAAACCCAAAAAACATTTTGAACAATAATGCGCATTGTATTTCCTAGCAGCGCTAGGAAAATTTAAGCAGAAAGCCGTCATCCTCTCTGCTCTTTTCTAGAGAGTGGAGGAGGGTTTCATTTTTGAATATCAGGATTTTATCCTTCGTCACCCTAACTCTATTGCCCTCCAGAAATTTCTTATATGGTGTTTTACCTATGTTGGGGAAACTGAGGAAGTATGAGTCAGAGTATCTGATCTCTCCCTTGCTTATTTTTCCTTCAAAAGCAATTGCATCTCTTATATGAAAAACTAGTAAGGGCAGTTTGAGGTGATATTCTATTTTTGCCGCATATTCCGGCTCTTCCTCCTTAATTGCCTTTAGGAGCTCTTTAGCCTGCTTTGTGGTCTCTCTGCATCTGAAAGAGCAAGGATAGTTGTGTATTAAGAAATAGTGAAAATCATTTGAGAAAGGGTTGCAGTAGAATGAGGGTTCGCCGTGAGTATTTTTATATGCTTCGTACACCTGGTTTATACCCTGTGTGTCGTTTATGAAAAAACGAACGCAACATTTTGGATAGCCCAGTAGCAACCCATACTTCAGGTTGTCCATTAGGGGGTTGCTGACTACCGCATCATCAACTATCAGGGTATACCAGCCAAATTTTGGTGCCTCCTTGATAACTTCCTTTGACCCTGATATGTACAGATGCACCACACTGTCTTTGGCTACTGGGTCGAATGGAATAGCTTGCGATTTTGTAGTTGTGAGGATTTCCTTGCCTTCGGCTTTTTCTATAATAGATTGAGGAACATTTCTGAATATGCAATTTGGTGTGACGTATAGGTGGTATTTTTTACATATCTGCTTGAAGTCTTGGTATCTCTCCACTGCTACCCAATCATCCATCAATGGTTTGAGTCCTTTGACAACCGCCATGAACATTGGGAGTTGCGTGGAACCCTGCATTTCGGCATAATCTCGACAAAAGCTCTGTGGGGTATACTGTTCGAACACTCAGTCACCTCTCTGCTTCTTGAAGCATAATAACCCGCAATCTCCATGTAGATGGTGCATGCATTTTTCACACTCGGGGTTCAACTTCCCACTGTGTGTTTTTTTCAGATTTGAATAAATTTCATCTTTCATGACTTTGCCGGATGACTTCATGAAGGTTCCATCGCATAGCTCAATTTGTTCATCCCCCAAA